>JALQUR010000698.1 GCA_023260695.1 Planctomycetaceae bacterium | reverse complement strand
TTAAACCTAACGGCAGTGTAGATCACCTGCGATGGGCAGGAGAGTATGCTGCTGAGAAGAAGCCTGATGTAATCATCCACCTTGGTGATCATTGGGACATGCCTTCTCTGTCTGTCTACGATGTAGGCAAGAAGAGCTTTGAGGGGACCTTGCCGCGCTGTCTTTTTTTGCGCGCTGGCAGACAGAGGCGGATGAAGGCGGTGGCGCATGCCGGTCCACCCATGCGGTTCCGGTCTGGAAGATAAGTAATCTGTGCAGGATTTACTGATTTTTCCGATTTTGCAAGGAGCCGAGCAGCATTGGATGTCGATCAGATTCTGGGGGATACCGTTCTGGGGGGACGGTATCCCCTGATTTTTGCTGATTGAGACAATGTCGTGTATCAGAGGATCGGTTGACATGCGTGCGCTTCCACGGAGCCGAAGTGGCATGGTCCAGAACATGCTTACTGTTCTGACGGCTGCAATCGTTTGTGTGACGGCGTGGTTCGCCTTGCAAAGTCTGCAGACGGGCGGACTCCGGGAGCCTGCTACCGCGAATGTCAGCGATTCTGCAGCGGCCCCGATGCAGTCTTTCACTGTCGCTGGCAACGAGCGGTCTGTTACCGAGGTTATTTCCGATTCTGCAGCAGGTGGCGATCCTGCTGTTCATCCTGCAGTTGAAGCGGACCCTGCGAGTGCGGCGGAATCTGTCGTGACTTCAGAGCTCAATTCTGCATCAGCTGACTTTGAAATGCCTGGGGACGAGCTGGGTGACGTCGGCGAGAGTGCAGTGCGGTTGCCACCGGTTCTGGCGGGGGAACTGTCACGTCCACGAACTGGCAGTATCGGCGTGGGAGGGATTCGTTTTTTTGACATGCGCAGAAGTGCAGGCACGGTTGCCGAGGAGCGGCCATCGACTTCTGCCGGGGAGCGACAGGGGCTGAGCGAAACGCCCCCTGTGAGGGTGCTGACGCGGGAGGAGATCTCTACGGAGACTGTTGTCAACAGTGTCGTGGAGCATCGTGTCAGTGCTGGTTTTGCAATTCCAGAGCGACAGGCTTTGCCGCATCGGGAGCAGGCTGGCAATGCTGCAATGTCTGATCTGGCAGCAGTCGTTGATCTGGCAGCAGTCGTTGAGCTGCAGCCTGCAGCTGGGCAGGTGGAGCTCAGTGTCGAAAGTACGTCAACTGCGAGCATAGCAGATAATGCCGTGCCGTCACCTCCGGTAGCGGAGTTGTTTGACGACAGGACAGCGGATGCAGGGGAGGCTTTCGCTGCAAGTGCCGTGGATCCACTGTTTACTGATTCCCCGGCACGACCTGAGAACTCTGAAGAGGATGTCGTTGCGGGGGATGAAGTGCAGAAGTCGGCAGAGGCTGAGTTGGTTGACGTTGTGAGCGAGCCCGCCGTGATGGTCGAACTCAGGGGTGAGATGGGGGAGCGTCTCCAGGAGAAGCCAGTCACGCGGCGTGTAGCACGTGTGGTGCCTGACGTAAGTGGCCTGTATCTCTCAGAGCCAGGTGAGGGTGAATTTGCAGCAGGACGCAGAAGCCGGCCTGCCGAATACGGTGGGGCACGTGATTCGCTGACTCAAGAGTCTCAGAGGAATGCAGCACCGGTCATGAAGAGTGTCTCGCTGGAGAAAGAGCACAACCCGGCGCGCAGGGACATTCGATCTGAGGTCTCGAAGTCTGAGAGTGATGAGAGTGATGATGTGGGAATCAGCGACGCGCCGCTGGCCCTGATCGATGTGCCGTCGACATTGGCCGAAGTGGCTGTCGCTGAAGTTCATCCTGCTGCGAAACAGACGCTGGCAGCGGTCAGCCAGAGTGCGGTCGACCGAAAGTTGGCAGATCTGCGAGCCGGTGCTGACAGGCTCAGGGATCTGGACACACCAATCAGCGGCAGTGAGTTTGTGTTTCCAGTCACAGAGACTCCTTCCAGCCCCGCGGTGCCGCAGTTGAATCGCGGTAGTTCGCGGCCGGTACAGCCAGTCCGGCTGGATTCGCGGCCTGATTCCGTTGTGGCAGTGTATCCATCTGCAGACAACTCAGAGAAGGATTCTGAAACAGCATCGACATCCAGCAGTCCGGCAACACTGGAGCAAACTGCAGACGAGATGCTGGCGCTGTCAGGCGAGCATGGCAGATCAGTGGCAGGCAAGGGGGAACCGCCGGCTATGCCAGCGCAGTCCGAGCCCGGTATTGATGAGAAGCAGATGAAACTCTCGCGTCTGCTGTTGGCTCCGGGGGCATTGGTCCTGGGTGTTGGTAAGGCGGTTGGGGATGTCGTGGAGGAGATTCCGCGACCGACCTGGCGGCTGCCTGAAATTGAGCCTGTTGACTGGGCCGCATTGCGACCGCGAATGCCGCGCTGGCTCCGTGGAGCCGGGGAGCAAAGTGTGTCGCAGGATATGGCCGATACAGATCCGTTTTTGAATTCGGGAGCAACGAATGTTGCTGCAAGGAAGCAGGGCAGCAACCAGCCTGCGAGTCGGATCAGTCATCCCTCTGCTGCGGTTGCTGAAGTCGCTGAGACGGCTGGCAATGCTGAAACACCTGTGGTTGCTGTGTCTGCGGAGGTTGTAAGGACCGCAGACGTGACCGCTGGCCTGACCACTGATGTGACTGCAGACGTGACTGCAGATGTGGCTGCAGACGTGACTGCAGATGTGACTGCGGATGTGGCTGCGGATGTGGCTGCAGACGTGACTGCGGATATGGCTGCAGATGTAACTGCAGACAAAAACACAGGCATGACCGTGGATGCGGCGGCAGTTCGGAGCGCAGCAGTACCACGTATTGCAGCTCCGTGGCTGCCGCGGCCCGACGCGACAGATCAACGCAGCAAATCGGATGTTGTTCGAGGTACGGAGCGATTGCGATCATTACGAGAAGCAGCGGCGCGTCCGGCGGCTGCGGCCGTGGATTCGGCAGCTGCACCGCCGCAGTCCGCCATTGCCCTGCAGGCGCCACCATTTCTTCCACTCGTGCCTCCGGCCCTGGCTCCTGTGTCAGCTGAAGCGGCACATTTTTCTCCCGGTGATACGGGGGCCGGTCCGCAGCGAGTTGCCGCCGTCTCGCAGCAGCGTTCCTTGCCAGTGCAGTCCGACAGTGTTTCTCAGTGGCGTGCTCGCCGCTGGGTTGCAGGGGAAGCCGGGAGATCACTGCTGCAGGAGTCAACGTCCGGGTCCGGCAGAGAGTGGTCGACGGCGAGAACGCTGCCGACGGTGGAGGAACTGCAGTCGGCAGCAGCGACAGGGGACGGTCGTGCACCGCGACCGGTTCAGGTGCTGCGGCCAGTTCCACCGCCGGTTCCACCTGTGCCTGTGGGAGTGAGTGTTGCGCATCAAAAGCAGCAGCAACAGCAGCAGGCGGTGCAAAGCAGTTCACAGGCGTTGGTGAATGAGCCTGCACAGCCGTGGGCGGCAGCGCCAGTGGCGGTCGCATCAGCGGTGCCGAGTGTGGTGGTCGACGAGCCCCGTCCGCAGGCAGCGCGGCGTGGTCGCGGATTGTTGTACAGTCTGAAGACGGAGTTGCGAGACGTCTCTGCGCCGCTCTGGATGCGAGACTTGTCAGCAACTCTGCACGAACCCCGGGAGCAGATCAGCACGGGAATGCACCGCATTTCCTCGACACTGTGGTACGCCGGGCGATCCAGTCTGGAGTGAGATTTTTGGGGCTCACCTGACTCGCTTTTCGCGACCATCAATTTCGATCATGATACGTGCACGAACCGAGGATTTTCGTCCTGTTACGTGCGAGCAAGATCATGAAGAGAAACTGCGATTGTCTGTCCCGCTGGTCATTTGCCGATGTGATTCTGTCTGTTGCTGCGTTGTTTCTGGCAGTGGGCAGTGCAGGTCTTTCGACGCCCGGTTTACTGGCGCAGGAGGCGAATTACGATGAAGACAAGGTGCCGGCGTACACTCTGCCGGATCCTCTGATTGACAATGCGGGAAAGCCTGTCACCACAGCGGATCAGTGGACGCGCCATCGCCGTGCGGAGATTCTGGCGTTATTTGAGGAGCATGTATTCGGGCGTCAGCCTGAATTTCCTGTGCAGCTGCGGACGCGTTTGCGTTCGGAGGTTGATGATGCAGCCGGCGGTGTGGCGCACCGGCGGGAGCTGACGGTCTATTTCACTGAGGATGACGATGGGCCACAGATGGATCTGCTCATCTATACTCCGAAGAATGCCACCGGGAAGGTACCGGCATTTCTGACGCTCAATTTTCAGGGAAATCACACGCTTGAAGCGGATCCTCGTCTGCGGATTACTCCGGCGTGGGTTCGCAACAACGGCGACTTCGGCATCAGTGAGAACCGATCGACGGAGGCATCGCGGGGGGGCACGGCTTCCCGCTGGCCGGTAGCCAGGATTGTTGAGGCGGGCTATGGCCTTGTGACAATTTACTACGGTGAAATCGATCCGGATTTTGATGATGGATTCAGGAACGGCGTGAACGCGTTGTCTGCAGAGTCAGATGGTGAGCGTGCGGGAAATGCAGGCGGTTCGATCAGCAACTGGGCCTGGGGGCTGAGTCGGGCTCTGGACGTACTGCAGGATGACGCTCAGATTGACGCAGAGCGTGTGGCGGTATTTGGTCATTCGCGGCTGGGCAAGACATCTCTCTGGGCGGGGGCAGCGGACCCGCGCTTCGCGATGGTCATTTCGAACAATTCGGGTTGCGGTGGCGCGGCTCTCAGCCGTCGGGCGTTTGGCGAGACTGTTGCTCGCATCAACCGTTCCTTTCCTCACTGGTTCTGCATCAATCACCGACAGTACGGTGGCAATGAGTCCGAGCTGCCGGTTGACCACCACATGCTGATTGCCCTGTGTGCTCCGCGACCGGTTTATGTTGCCAGTGCTGAGGAGGACCGCTGGGCGGACCCGCGGGGAGAGTTTCTGGGGCTGTATCACGCTGGTCCCGTTTATCGTCTGCTGGGCAGAACGCCACTGGAATCGGCGGAGTTTCCGGAGGTGAATCAGCCACTTCAGAGTGATGTTGCCTACCACATTCGTACGGGGCGGCATGATGTCACGGATTTTGACTGGGAGCAGTATCTGAGATTTGCTGATCGTCATCTTCGTCGCTGACGGCGAATTCATCTGAAGTCTGCTGAGTCTGTTCAGGACACGGAAGTAACTTGTATGTCGAATCTGTTGACCGCCGCACAGAGTGCTGCCGTGGAGCATATGGAGGGGCCATTGCTGGTTCTTGCCGGGCCGGGGTCCGGCAAGACACGAGTGATTACTCACCGGGTATCGCGACTGCTGGAACGCGGAATTGCTGCGGAGCAGATTCTGGCACTGACATTCACCAACAAAGCTGCGCGCGAGATGTCGCAGCGAGTTGAGCAGCTTGTCGGTGGTGGTCGTGTGCGGGTGAGTACGTTTCACCGCTTCTGTTCGCGGCTTTTGCGGCAGTTCGCAGATCGATGTGGTCTGCGGCAGAACTTCACAATTCTGGATCAGTCCGATCAGGTGTCGCTGATTCGTCTGATCATGAAGGATCTGGGGCTGGACACATCGGTTGCGGAGCCGGGGCGGGTGCTGGCTCGCATCAGTCGGTCGCGTAACGAGCTGATGACATCGGAGCAGTTTCGGGAGCGCTTTGAACAGCGGGCAAGCGGTCCGGTTGATGCGGCCGTCTATCAGGTCTTCGCGGAGTATGAGCAGCGTGTGCGTGCTCAGAATTCGGTTGACTTTGATGATCTGCTGTTGCATGTGGTGCATCTGCTGCAGGACGAGGAGTCGCTGCGGGCGGCTCTGGACGAGCAGTTCTGCTATGTGATGGTTGATGAATATCAGGACACAAATCTGGCGCAGTATCGCATTGTTCGAGCCCTCGCTGAGGATCACCGCAACCTGTGCGTGACGGGTGATCCGGACCAGTCAATTTACGGATGGCGCGGAGCTCGGCCGGCGAATATTTCGGCGTTTGAGAAGGACTACCCGGAGCGCGAGGTTGTTTCACTGGATCAGAATTTTCGCAGTACCGGGCGAATTGTATCCTGTGCAGATCGACTGATTTCATTTAATCCTCGGCCTCATCGTGGCCAGCTCACCACGGAGAATGAAGAGGGGGAAGCGGTTCGATTGCGAGTGTTTGCATCAGCAGAAGCGGAGGCAGACGGAATAGCTCGGGAGATTGCCGAGGGTTCTGCGTCCGGGCAGCTGCGTCTGGGAGATATTGCGGTTTTTTATCGAGTGAATTCGCTGTCGAGGCTGCTCGAAACAGCACTTGCCAGGCACGAGGTGCCGTATCAGGTGGCGGCTGGCTATTCGTTTTTTGAGCGAGCTGAAGTGCGGGATCTGATTGCCTACCTGCGACTGATCGAAAACTTCTCCGACAATGCTGCATTCGAGCGGGTGGTGAACCGGCCGGCTCGAGGAATCGGCGCGACGACAGTGCGGAAGCTGCGTCGCGAATCATCGGCTCAGGGAATCAGTCTGTTCGAAGCAGCTCAGGATTCTGAGCGGATCAGCGATCTGTCTGCTCGAGCACGCTCTGCTCTGGCAGGGTTTGTGGATCTGATCGAGCGGATGCACGAGCAGTCAGCCGACGGCGAAGTGGCTCCGCTGATTGAAACGCTCATGGCAGAGATCGATTATCTGTCGCTCTGGCGTGCGGACGATGATGAGGTGGACGTCGATCGTCAGGCGAATGTGTTTGAGTTGTTGTCGGCGGCGCGACAGTACGACGCCTCGGGGGAAGAGTTATTCGGAAGCAGCGAGCATGGAGCTGAAGCAGAGCCAGACGAACGGCAGATCGACGACCGGGAGCGAGGATCGCTGCAGGGTTTTCTGGAGATGGCAACGCTGAGCAGTGAGGCGGATTCCGTGGATCCTGAAGGTGGGATGGTCACATTGATGACGATGCACGCCTCGAAGGGGCTGGAGTTTCCCTGTGTTTATATCATGGGTGTGGAGAGTGGCCTGATTCCTCATGAGCGTGCGGTCAGAGACGGTAATCCGGCTTCCTTTGAGGAAGAACGACGATTGTTGTTTGTCGGGATCACTCGTGCTGAGCGAAAGCTGACACTGACACAGGCCTCAGAGCGTTCGTTGCGCGGCATGCGGCGGACAACTATTTCCAGTCCGTTCATTCCGGAGATCTCCGACCAGCTGGAGCGTGAATCGCGATCATCATTGATGCCGTCAGCAGCGCTGATTGTTGAAGATCGTGTCCAGCGTGCGCGGCAGCGTTACGAAGCAGCACAGGGGCGGAATACGGGTCTGAAGCTGATGACGGCAGCGCAGATGCTGGAGCAGCATGGGCGGGATGCGGAACGCGACGCTACGGATGATCCGGCAGAGGCCGGAATCTCGTTTCGTCCGGGGATGATGGTACGCCATCCGCGATACGGGCGTGGAGTCGTGGCCGCTGTCTCGGGGGGATCGCATCGAGCGACAGTGACGGTCCAGTTTGAGACTGGCGATGAGTCGCAGACGTTTGTTGCCTCACGGTGTCCGCTGCAGCCGATTGGGAACGGAGACGCGGACTATTCCTGAGTTGGCTCCGGAGGATGGGGGCGAAGCAGCGATCGCGGGCAGGGCTGGGGACATCCAGCGGAGATGCGTCCGAATTGTCTGAGTCAAAATGAACAGTCGGGACAGGCAGCATGCGGGCCGCCTGAAAACCGGGCCGCCTGAAAACCCGGGCCACGGGATCAGCGAACTGGCGCAATGACCGTCGCTGTGGCAGCGGGATCAGAGGCCTTTCAGGAAGGCTTTCAGATCCGGATCGATGTCATCATCATCCAGCATATCCACATTCATCTGGCTTGTCGAAGAGGCATCATCTTCGAGCAGTTCAACTTCAGC
>JALQUR010000225.1 GCA_023260695.1 Planctomycetaceae bacterium | reverse complement strand
GCCTGTTTCAGACGGCTTTCAGGGTGTTCCTGCAGCGATCGCAGCTGAGAGATGAAGAAATCGCGGTGAGCAGCGTCAGGTTTTCCAAGCGTCGGCGTGAGTGCCGGTCGGATGGTCATGTAGGTGCCATTGGTGTGACAGCTCACACAGTTCCTGCTGCCACTCCACGCCGTTGCTCCGTGTTCCAGATAGGTGACCGCAGCCTGCGTTGAGACTTCAGCTCGCAGCGGTTCGCCGGCAGAGGCTTTAGGGATGCGAATGTCCTGAAATTCATACTGAAAATCGTCACCAGAGACAGGCGTATTCAGCAGGCTGTTCAGCAGGAAGAGGCAGACCGTCGTATTGCGCAGCATGACCAGGACTCCTTTGGGTGGGACTGGGACTGGTGGGACTGGGATTGGGGGGGAAGCTGGGTACTGAGTTACTTGAGATTAGCAGTTTGCGGTACTTAGTCCAGGCAGATGGTTTCCCCAGCTTCAGCGACAGCGAAGCCTCGGCTGCGAATTTCATCCCGGATCACTTCGTCGAACAATGCAGGGTTGGTGTGGTTCAGGTGAATGAACCGGATGCTGCCCGGGCGCAGGCGTGCCTGTTGTTCCAGCAGCTGCATCGTCAGCACCATAGGCGGGTGGGGAATTTCGCTCAGGTCACGCCCGGGAAGTTCTCGACCGTCGTAGAAGGTTGCATCGAGGTAAAGGAAATCTGTTGCATCCAGAAGTTGCTGCAGTTCTTCGGGGATCCAGCGATCGACATCGGGGCAGAAGACGATGCGTGCACCGGGGGCGTCGATTCGCCATGCGACCGTATCCGTATATTCGCCGCGGTGAGTTACGGGGATTGCAGTGATGGCCAGTCCCGGAAATTCGGGAGTGTTGATTCGGGTCATGGGGGTTGCAGGTTCAGGGATGATCTGCCGCAGTTGCACCAGCTGTTTCCACGGGCCATTTTCGTTCAGGTAGCGACTCATTTTGTTCGAGCAGTTGACGGGGATGCCGTCAGCGGAGGCGACTTCCCGGCCAAGGTGAATCAGGCCGGCGTAATGTCCGATGTGTGCGTGGGTGAGCAGAATGCGATCGACGGGTCGGCGTGAGCTGGCAGCGGCCGGCAGCATGGCCAGTTGTTCTTCGATGGACGGAGTCGCTTCCAGAAGCAGCGTACGATTTGTCTGCTGGTCATGAACAGCGGCAGACGCGGGACCCAGACGCAGACCGTCTGTGCGAGCCTTCCGGCAACACTGTTTCTGGCAGCCCAGGTGTGGAACGCCACCATCCTGAGCAATCCCGAGAACATGGAACACGAGTCGCTGTCCGGCTGTGGATTCGCCCGGGGGGCGTACCTGCGGGTCTGCGGCGATCAGGGACGGCGTGAGCAGGAGCAGACTGAGAGCTGTGCAGAAGGTTGCTAGCCTGGCCGTGAATCGTAACCGGGGCGGCTGGACGGCTGGCTTGCCGTGAAGCGGTGATTCGTCATTCAAACACATAGGTGATACCCGGTTGCGACAGCCGAATCCGGGGATCATTCAGAGCTTCCAGTTGTTCCTGAACCTGCTTGTCACAGGCAGGTTTCAGGTGGGTAGCGAAAATCTCCACATGTGCAGGAAGCCGAGCGATCTGTCTGGCGAACATCTGTGGAGTCTGGTGCTGTGACATTTCTGCGAGGCTCTGCAGTTCATCCGGGAAGCTGCATTCAAGAAACACGGCGCGGAGGTCGGGCAGGTTGCGTACGGAATTGATTACAGTCTCTGGCTGACTGGTGTCCGCGATCATGGCCACGGTCCCGTTGCTGTCACTGATCAGGTAGGAGAGCGTGGGGACAGTGTGTGCGACTTCCATGGGGGTGATTGTGAGGCCCTCAACCTGGACAGGGCTGCCCGCTCTGATTTCGTGCATTTTCACGAACGACGGTGCGGAGGCGGAGAGTGCGACGAAGTCCGGCCAGACCTGATCATTGAAGATGTTCCGCTGCAGACAATTCAGCGTGTCACTGCTTCCATGGATGACAGGGCAGTGTTCGTCGAGTGAGTAGACGTTGTCCAGAAAAACTGGAAGGGTCGCAATATGGTCGATATGTGTGTGTGTCAGAAAGACGTGTCTGACCAGCCTCTGGCGATCGAGGGGCGTCAGGATTCCCAGACTGCCGGCATCGATGGCCACGGAATCATTCACCAGCCACGACAACAGGTTCTGTTGCGAACGTCCGTCGCCAACTGAAGATGGTATTTGGCAGATTTTCATGCCAGAATCTCTCGTGCGGTGTTCTGCGGCTGCAGCTGAGATCTCATACAGGACGAAGTCTGCGGAGCCGTCTGCAGAATGCTATCGTGACATGGGCAGGAATGCCATCCTGAGTGCATTGTGCGGTAATTCTCTGCAGGATCTCAGCAGACTTGAGGTCTCTGTATTCCGTGAGGCATTGTCTGCCGTATTCTGCGAGGGGGCGCCCAGCACCCTGTTGTTCCGGCCAGTTGAGGAGGATCGCCGATGACAGATCTGATCGCGTCACGCCGACAGTTTGCTCGATGCAGTGTGGCTGGTCTGTCGGCATTTGCCACGGCGCTAGCCGCCGCGCCACGAACATCTGCTCCGACACAATTCCGGCAGTCGGATATGCTGCTGGAGCTGGGAGCCAACGCACTGGCTCGCGCTGCTGACCGAAGTTACTTCGCGGACGGCCATCGCGGTGCGGCACTGGTGGCCGCGTCGACGCTGATTGAACAGACACATCTGCAGGGGCCAGGGGAGGAGCGAATTACTCAGCTGCTTCGACTGAACTGGGCAGACACGGAATTGTGCAAAGGATTTCCCGAGGCGGATCCTGTTACTGCTCCGGATCAGGTCATCGGCAAGGCGCTGGCGTCCGGTGGTGCAACACTTCGTGAAGTCGGGCATGATGTGATTTTTGCAATGCATGCGATGTATACGTTTGGCAGACATCCGCAGCTGGCGACGGCGGAGCGAGTGAACGGAGTCTGTCGTCTGATTCAGGCAATCAAACCGTGGCGTGACGATCCGGCAGACCCGGCGGTACAGCCGCCGGCGTTCCGGGATTCTCAGCAGTTTGCTCGTTTCGTCCTGCAGGAAGCACTGGATGCGATTCCCCGCTTCTCCGGATTTGGACAGGGCTTTGCCGGGCATATGCTCACCTTTGGGCAGGCGCTGCTCCAGATGTCGAGCGGTGGGGGAGAAGAATGGGCGGAGAGCTGTCGCCCGGCGTTCTGCAAGTACGTGACTCAGACACGCCGGGGCCCCGCTCCGACGGACCGGCGGATTGCTGATCACAAGCAGAGTATGCTGCGACCGGACGAGGCCGCTTACTGGCAGAATCGTGGCGACCGTTCTCTGGGAATCGGCCACGTCTTCAAGTATCCGGCCGCCTATTACGGTCTGCTGGAACAGGCCCGGGATCCGGCACTGGAGCAGAAGTTTGAAGCTCTTGCGTGGCAGATCTTCTGAAGCTGGCTGGCTGCGTGGATGTCACAGCCTCCCGTGAATGCTGCTGCGGATCGCGGGTCCGACAGAGCTGGTGCGTTGCTGAATTCGCTCCTGTTCCGGCCAGTCAGAAGTGGTCTTTCGCTCATTTCAGCAGAGCAATAGACTGCTGGAATCCGGGTCGCGTCCTACGCTGGATGCCACAGGATCTGAGCGAAACTTCTCAGTGGCTTTTTGGATTTGACTAGAAAGAACAGGACTATGGCCCGCCAGTTGCTGATGTACGAATCGGTGGTACCGCTGAACTCAAAACAGCATGCGGAGATGTGTATTGAGCCGACGAACAACTACGGTTTTTCCTCCGGCACCAATGCGGTTCCCCTGATGGCGGTAGAGATTCCACAGGCTGCCGGGGAATTTGCGATCGTTTTCTCTGTGAGTGAGCAGGAAGTGATTCCTGTTGTAATTCTGGGGATCCAGAACGAGCAGAATCTGTTTCTGGACGAGGACGGTCAATGGAGATCAAAGTACATTCCGGCATTCATTCGCCGCTATCCCTTTGTCTTTTCATCCACTGCAGATAACAAGACGC
>JALQUR010000191.1 GCA_023260695.1 Planctomycetaceae bacterium | reverse complement strand
GCAGCATGCAAACTACTGTGCAGCAGTGGCATTGCCAGGCAGCATGGAGACACGAACGGTTATCCCTGAATTCATCGTGCAGAACCCGATGCGACTCATCAGGCACCTGAAGAGCTTCACCACGAAACAAATGATCGATTCCCGGTGACCGCTTCAAGTCAGTTTGTTGCTCGCGGATGACGCAAAAAAAATCCCCTGCAGCAGCTGCAGGGGATCGATGCACTTCACTTGTTCACAACTGACAACACGGATCAGAATTCACCAATGGTCAGGTTGTCGTTGCGGACAGCGATCTTGTAACGAACGCCGTGATCGACGTTCTCACTGATGAACCTGACAGACCCGTCGCACAGAACGGCCTGAACTCCGCCGGTGTGGCGGCTGCTGGGAGCTTCGCAACGAAGGTCGTTGGCACCCTGCATCCAGGCGCGATTGGTATTGTTGATCGGGTTTCGCATGTTGTGTGTCGCACCGAGCGGTGAGATCCATGCGGAGTACGAGCTCTGGTTGTAATCGAAGGTCACACCATTCCCGCCACGGAAATGCATGTTTTCGAAGACTGCCACAGTGTTTGATGTGCCGTCAACAATATCGCGGATTGCCCACGATCCGTTCATGCGGAACGTACCGTTGTAATTGACCTGCTCATCCTTCGCTTCGCCGTTGACCCATGGCGTCCCTGGATTCGCGCCGCGGGTACCAAAATTCGTGCCGGGCAGTGCATCATTCACAAGTGTGTCAGGTACTGCACCGCAGTCCTTCCAGCCCGCCCAGACATGGCCCAGGTTTCCGACGTAGTCAGTTCCTGCTGCTTCTGAGGTGCCGTTCCAGCGGTAGCCACCATTTGTCTGCCCCGGGCGAATCTTCGGCATCGCGTTCGATGGGCACAGCAGCATGTCCAGAACCGTCCGTCGGAGCGCACCGTTCGGACCGACAGCATTGGCATTGCGGTCAAATGCCGGAAGCAGAGGAGCCTGGGTGGCAATCGCATTGTAAAGGTTCGCCTGCTCAAGATACGGGAGCGACATGTAAATCCAGGAGAACTCTGGCCACTGTGTGTCCCCGTTCAGGTAGGAATTAACCAGTCGTCCCTGATTATGTGGGAACAGACCGTACACATCATGATAGTTGTGCATTGCCAG
Organism: Planctomycetaceae bacterium; assembly: GCA_023260695.1. Lineage (GTDB taxonomy): Bacteria > Planctomycetota > Planctomycetia > Planctomycetales > Planctomycetaceae > SXXK01. Next base: position 867 of record JALQUR010000191.1, on the reverse strand, counting down.
TCCCAGCTGCTTGAGATTGTTCTTGCACTGAGTACGGCGAGCTGCTTCACGCGCCTGCTGCACAGCTGGCAGAAGCAGAGCAACCAGGATTGCGATGATGGCGATCACTACGAGTAGTTCGATGAGTGTGAAGCCCGTCCGACGGACGAAGAAGCGACGCATTCGAGGTTTCCTTACACAACTAAAAGTGACGGAATGAAGAACACAGTTCGAGTCGACCCGCAGGCTCGCGCGAATCCTACAGAGAGTTTTCTGGCCATCTCAACCGAGAAAACACGGGTTTTGCTCTGTTTTTTTTGCTTTGCAGTCAAGTGTCAAGTTGGCCGCAATACTTGCTGCCTGCCTTGTCTTTTTTCGGATAAGTGAGTTGCGGCTGATTCTGACTTCGCTCGCTGGCGACCAGATGCGGAAGCGACAGCTTCTGCGGGAATCAGATGTCGCTGCCTGTCCGGCGGTGCTGCAGACAGATGCTCTGGTCCGGGGGCTGCGATCGACTGGATGCGCAGACACTGCATCCGCCGAGGCTGCTTTGAAGCCGACAGATTCCGTTGCGACTACGGCGGAGATCCTGATGGGGCCGCTGGCGGTCCCTCAGGCTGGCAAGGGAACCCCAGGCTGGAAGTGGGAACCCCAGGCTGGAAGTTATGAATCGTGCATGGCTGTCGACTGCAGCCGTCAGGAAACATTGCCGGGAATGCACCCGCGGTGGCTACAATGTCAGAGTCTTGCCACAACGTTAAACGGCCTCCGAGGCCAGGCCCCGTGCCGGAAGACCGAGAGGATGTCATCATCCTTAATTTGTCCCTCAGAATTATCTTTTTCTGTTGGGGAGGTCTGATTACCTTTTACTCGTCGCTCGCCTTGAGG
>JALQUR010000190.1 GCA_023260695.1 Planctomycetaceae bacterium | reverse complement strand
GGATAAAGAAGACTTTGCAGTTCTGCCTCATGTCATGTGCGGCTGTATCCTCCCATTGCCATTCTCTGTCGAGCAGAAGCCGTCGGACGGTGCAGCCCTGAATCTGCCCGAGAGTTTCGTAGAGCACATAGCTGGGGTAGGGATATCCGATTGAATCGCCGGAGTCACAGAAACTGCGTGTGATGATGGTAAGATTCTCGTCGCTGCCATTTGCCGGCAGCACCCACTCGGGCGTGACTCCGAACAGTTCTGCGGCAACGGTGCGGAAACTCCTTGCACCGGGGTCCGGATAGACATTGAGATTACTTTCAGCAGCATCGCGGATTGCCTGCACGACTGCTGGGGACGGCGGGTATGGGTTTTCATTGGTGTTGAGTTTGACCCAGCCCTGCTGCTGTGGCTGCTCACCAGGGGTATAGCCAGGCATCGCGTCAACAGCGGAACGAAACACAGATGGCATGATCAGGAGGGTCCTGTATTATTCTGTAAAACGAAAGCAGTCTCAGCGACTGCGGCTCTGTCGGCTTGTTTCTGGAAAGACCTGGAAACATTCGGGCGCCTTGATCAGGCAAAGCGCTGCCGCGACGGTCCGCGTGCACCGCAGTGTCTCGCTTTTGGTGACTGGAAACAATCTCCGTCGAGTGAATTCCATCAGCTGGGGACATCGCGAGTCTGTTGCCAGGACACACAAAGTCATCCGATTCGCAGGATCAGTATCACAGAATCGGCCTTGCTTCACACAACCAGATCAGCTGAGAATACGCGGCGGCGGTCAGCGGGTGGTCGATTCCTCAGGCGTCAGGTCGTGAGCTGTCGGTCAGGACGCAAGTGGCAGGCGTGCAGCTGAAGTGAGGAACAAACGGGCATGAAGATACTGATTACGGGCGGCGCAGGGTTTATCGGCGGTCACCTCGCAGAGGCCGCGCTTGCCAAGGGGTGGGATGTCTGTGTTGTTGACGACCTGAGCACAGGTCGAATTGAGAACGTCCCTTCAGCTGCGACACTGCGGCAGGTGGACATACGTGACGATGCCGCGCTGCAGTTGGTATTTGACGAGTTTCGGCCGGATCTGGTCAGTCATCAGGCGGCGCAGGCCAGCGTTGCCATCAGCGTGCGTGAGCCTCAGCTGGATGCTCAGATCAACGTCATCGGGTCGTTGAACGTGATGCGTGCAGCAGCGGCCACCGGTGTCGGGAGGTTCGTATTTGCCAGTACAGGCGGAGCAATTTACGGGGAGGTGCCGGAGGGTGTTCGAGCATCGGTCGAGACTCCCCCAGTGCCGCTCAGTCCCTATGCCTGCAGCAAGTTCGCTGTGGAGAAGTATCTGGAGGCGTTCCGCATTGAGCATGGGCTGGACTACACGATTCTGCGGTATGCCAACGTGTATGGTCCTCGCCAGGATCCTCACGGGGAAGCTGGTGTGGTGGCAATCTTCTGCCAGCGTCTGTTCCGGGGGGATCCCATTCAGGTCAATGCTCGTCGAGAGGCAGGGGATCCGGGCTGTGTTCGCGATTACGTTTACGTGAGTGATGTGGTGGGGGCAAATATCGCTGCCTGCGAAGGACGAATTCCAGACAGGGTGCTGAATATCGGCACAGGAGTGGAGACCACCACGCAGCAGCTGGCTGACTTCCTGAAGGAGCGACTGCAAAGCAGCAGCAAGGTCGGTGCCGGGCCGAACCGGGCTGGTGATGTGGAGCGTTCTCTGCTGGATGCCGATCGTCTGATTGAACTCCTGGGGGCCCCAGTTGCTTTGCATGAGGGACTGTCGCGAACGGCAGACTGGTTTGCAAGGGCTGCACAGGCAGGTTGAAGCTGTTAAGCTGGTTGACTGACTGAGTTGCAGTTGTCGCCGGAGGGGCGAATTCATTACATTTGTGCAGCGTTGACTGCTGAGGAAGTTGCGCGCCACTCGGTGTGAGGCAACTGGATATTCACGGCAGCTGGACACTCATCTGTACTGAACCGATTTCCATCGAAACATTGGTATGGCCATTCACGGACGAACGGCTGAGTTGCAGAGCGTTCCGCACCCTGAGCAGACAGCCATCATGCTGATGTGCTGTGTCAAGGAGTGCTGATGCGATTGTTTCAGCGATATATTCTGGGCGAGCTGATCCGCGTATTCAGTCTGCTTCTGGTTGTGCTCACCGTCATGCTGGTGTTCGTGGGGCTGATTGGTGAAGCGAATGATCGTGGGCTTGGGGCGACGCAGATGCTGCAGATTATGCCCTTTGTCGTGCCCAGCATGCTTCCATTCACGATCCCCGCCACATTGCTGCTTGCTGTCTGTGTTGTCTACGGGCGCATTTCCGGCGACATGGAAGTGACTGCTGCAAAGTCCGCAGGCGTCAGTGCTCTGCAGTTATTGTATCCTGCCTTTCTGCTGGCGGCGATGCTGAGCCTTGCCTCCTTTGGGCTCACGAATTACGCAATCCCCTGGGCTGTGACAAACATTGAGCGGATCGTGACACAGGCTGTGGAGGACATTTTCCTCGATGTGCTTGCCCGGCGGCAACAGTTCAGTGAGCCGGCAAAGGGGTATTCCATCACCGTTGACAGAGTGCAGGATCGGACATTGCACGATGCCTCGTTTCTTTATCGCACTGCAGATGACCAGCAGATTGAGGTAAGAGCTCGGGAAGCAACAGTGTCTGTGGACCTTGAAGAAAAGGTCATTCGCCTGAATCTTCAGGGGGTGGGAGGCAATCCGACGGGACCGGGATCCGGATTGAAGCTGAAGGAGACGGAACTGGTCTTTCCACTGCCGGAAGAGATCGCTCATGTGAAGGCGCGGCATATGGTGCTCGATGAACTGCAGGCCCTGGAGCAGCAGGCGATCAGAGACCTTGCTCGAGTTCGCGACGAGATCGCACTTGAGACGGCGATGCTGCTGACCACAGGCCAGTTTGATCAGCTGGCAGACGGTCGCATGAAGGAACTGCAGAAGGATTTCCGCGACGCAGGCCGACAGCGGGCACGCTGTCGAACAGAACAGTTTTCCAGAGTTTCAATGGCTGCGAGCTGCCTGTTCTTTGTTTTTGTCGGAGGTCCGTTTTCCATCCTGCAGGCACGGCGACAGTTCATCAGCACTTTTGTGATGTGTTTTCTGCCGATCCTGCTGGTGTATTACCCGGTGATATTTCTGATGATGAATCTGTCCCGGGGGGGCGTGGTGGATCCGGTCTGGGCGATGTGGATTCCCAACCTGCTTCTGGCAGGGATGGGAATGTACCTGTTGCGGACGGTGACTCGACACTGAGTTGATTCGCTGCACTGTTCGAATCTGCTAATGTCCGCGGTTCAGGTGCGCAGACTGCGGACCATTTCAGAGGGAGAACAGCAACGCCGATGAATTACGACGTATATGGACTGGGAAATGCTCTGGTGGATATCCAGGCACAGGTGTCAGATGAACTGCTGGCTGCGACTGGCTTTGACAAGGGCATCATGACACTGGTGGATGATGACCGCCAGGGGCAACTGCTGAGGGGGCTCGGCGATATTCCGCTGAATCGTTGCGCTGGCGGATCTGCGGCAAATACCATCGTCGCAGTGGCAGATTTTGGTGGAAAAGCTGCATACTGTGGTAAGGTGGCTGACGACGAAGTCGGGCGATTTTTCCTTGAGGATATGCGTCGGATCGGGGTGGATGTTGCTGTTCCCCCAGCGTCCGCCGGCCAGACGGGTACCTCCGCAATTCTGATCACGCACGATGCGCAGCGAACAATGCTCACCAATCTTGGAGTTTCCTCAGAGCTGAGCGAGAGTGATCTGAATGAAGATCAGCTGAAGGCTGCGAAATACGTATATGTTGAGGGTTATCTGCTGCTCAATCCGGTGCAGAAGGCAGCCGCGCTGAAAGCGATGGATCTGGCAAAGCACTATGGAGTCAAGGTGGGTTTCACGGCATCCGACCCGTTTTTATGCGAAGCCCTGCGGGACGAGATCCTTGCACTCATTGAAGGGCCGGTCGATTTGTTCTTCTGTAACGAGGAAGAGGCAAAGTCGCTGACCGGGAAGCAGGATTGCATGGACTGCGCTGCGGAACTTCACAGGCACTGTGAAAACGTTGCTCTGACTCTGGGGCCCAATGGTTCACTGCTGATGCACGGAGGGGAAGCGATACCAATTGAAGGTATGGCGACCAGGGCCGTCGACACCACAGGTGCCGGTGACATGTATGCCGGCGCCCTGCTTTACGGCATCACCAACGGAATGAGCTGGCAGCAGGCGGGCCATCTGGCTTCTCGAGCAGCCACGCGGATTGTCAGCCAGCTGGGAGCGCGTCTTAACGAGCCGTTTACACAAGCTGAGATTGGCGAGCTGCGTTCCTGACGATGCCTGTGATGGCAGGACTGTAGTCTTCCGGTGTGGCAATGGTGCAGATGGAGTGGGGCGATGGCGATTGAAGGTCTTGTAGCAGCGGTTCATTCTCCTTTTGACCGTCAGACCGGTGAGCTGAATCTGGCTGCCGTACCTGCTCAGCTGGAACTCATGCTGAAGCAGCAGGTTGCAGGGGTATTTGTCTGCGGCAGTACAGGAGAAAGCCATTCGCTTAGTCTGGATGAGAGAAAACAGCTGACAGAGGAGTGGATTCGCGGTGCTGCCGGAACAGCCTTGCAGGTGATTGTGCATGTGGGAGGGAATTGCCTCCGTGACAGTCAGCAGCTGGCAGCTCACGCCGAGAGGTCCGGAGCGGCAGCCATTTCGGCTCAGGCACCATCCTACTACAAGCCTCAGAACATTCAGCAGCTCAGTGAATGGTGTCGGGCGATCATGGATTCAGCGGCAGGGACTCCGTTCTATTACTATGACATACCTTCGATGACGGGTGTCAGTCTGTCCATGCCGGACTTTCTTGAGCAGGCGGCAGATACCCTGCCATCTCTGGCAGGCTTGAAGTTTACCAATCCGGATCTGATGAGTTTTCAGTTGTGCCAGCGTGCTGCCGGGGGGCGTTTTGATATTGCCTTTGGTGTGGATGAGATGCTGCTGGCGGCACTCGCTCTTGGAGGCAGCGGTGCGGTCGGCAGTACGTACAACTTTGCCGCGCCGATTTACCACGCCGTCACTCAGGCGTGGCTGTCCGGCGACCTTGAGGCAGCCCGCATGCATCAGTTCCGTTCCGTGCAGCTGATCAGGTTGCTTGCATCGTACGGTTATATGTCTGCTGCTCGGCAGGTGATGGGATTCCTGAACGCTCCCGTCGGGGCTCCACGTCAGCCGCATCAGGACCTCAGCCCGGAACGTGCGAATCAGCTTCGTGCTGATCTTGAACAGCTGGGCTTCTTTGACTGGGTCGCCTGAGCTGCCGGGGATTTGTCGGGCGAACTGCTCAGGCCGATCGTGAGTAGTCCGACACCTGGTGTTGCAGGAAGCCACTGATCCTGCGGCCTTCGGAACAGGCCTGGCGATGCAGAGCAGCATTGCCCGTTTGTTACGGCGCGTCCCGTCTGGAAGGCGGCGTACTGCCGCTGCTGAGCGGAACTGCGGAGGTCCTGACATGCCTGACCCTGCAATTGGTCGGTGCTTCGGGAACGGTCATCCGGCGGAACAATCTGCCTGAAGCCCCCAATTGCAATCGGGGCTGAGTGCCTGCAGCAGGCAGAAGTGATCGCTGTGGCCAGTGGCGCGAACGCAGGCATTCTCCAGACTACCGAACCGGCAGCGTGTCCGGCGGATCTGCGTTGTTGTGTCTCCATCTCTGAAATCTCCTCAAGTCGGCACTTTGTTCATGTGATAGGTTCGCCTGTGAACTGGACCTGGGAAGTTCCAGTTTGCAGCGGGGTCTGATGCAGGACCAC
>JALQUR010000168.1 GCA_023260695.1 Planctomycetaceae bacterium | reverse complement strand
CCACAGCGCGAGGTCCTTCAGCAGCTGGGCGATGAAGGCCTCGTCGGGTCCGCGCCCGAACAGCCGGCGGCTGAAGCGCACCGTCGCCAGCACGCTTTCGAACATGTCGACCGACAGTTCCTGGGGCACCAGTCCGATCAGCCGCCGCGCCGCCTTGTAATCGCGGATCGCGTCGTGCCCGGCGACGGCGATCGTCCCGGTCGAGGGGGTGACGACCCCGCAGATGATGTTGATGAGCGTCGTCTTTAACAGATATCAGGGAAGTGCCAACGCCTGCTGGATTATTGAAGTGGCCACCGATAACAGCATTCAGGCAGCTCTGATCGGCGTGGCTCAGCCGCCACAGTCATTCAGAAATCTGAATGACACGCTGAACTTCATCCGCACTGAACATCGCAAAAACGCAGAGTTCCTGCTGCTCATCAAGCCCGCTGCGAACATGGCAATTGATCTTCTCACCGGGACGCTGCGCGAAGAAGGGATCTCTCATGCCTTCGATCTGCTCGGGCCGGATCAGACGGCAATCGACCCTCAGACAGGAGCCGCAGTACTGTGAGCCGATCTGCTGCCGCCAACACCGATGACAGTCTTGAGTTGTTGCTGGATACCATCTGCAACACCTTCGGAGCTGTTGTTTTTATCACTATTCTCGCTTCCGTTCTGGCACAGAATTCTGCCCCCCGACCTGTCTCACCGGAAGAAACCGCTGCAGCAATTGAAGTGACTCACGCGCAACAGCGCAAACTGGCAGAACTGCAGCAGCAGACTGCCCTGCTTGAAATCCAGCTGCAACAACAGCAGAACCTGATTGATCGTTTTTCCAGCAGCGAAGCCCTGACCCTCGCAGAACAACTGCTCAGCGATTCATCGTCACAGGCCGAACTGGTTGAGCAGAAGACGCAGGCGGTCGAACAGATGGTGCTCAGTGAACGTCAGCAACTGGAGCTGGAACGGATCCTGCAGACTCAGCTCAGTCAGCTGCAAAAGCAGAAACAGGAACAGCAGGATGCGGAAAATGATCTCCGCAATCTCGACACACTCGCCGGACACACCGCTGAAGTCCGCCGCGTGCACGAAACGACAAAATTTGGATTTACCTTCGCACTTGATGATGGTCGCCTGTACGCAGTTCACGTCTCAGACGATCCGCGGGCCGACCTGATGAGCCTCACGATCAATCGCAATCACTGTACCGTTGAGGAAGACGGTGGAACGACGACAATTAAACCGATCCCCGGTGGCGGAATCCTCCTGCGCGGCGTCGCAAATGCTCAGCAGCTTGCCAGGGCAGAGATGCAGGACGTAAGCCAGCGCTTCATCATCAGACTCTTCGTGGCGAAGGATTCCTTCGCTGAATACCTGCCTGTCAAGGAAGCGATGGTCGAGCTGGGCCTCGAATACGCCATCAGCGTCATGGACGGAGATGCCGTGGAGCTGACTCTTACAGATCGGGTTCAGGACCGAACCTTCGTCCAGTAGGCGTTACGTTCTGACGCAATACCAGCGTTGCCAGAATCAGCACTCACAGCCCGTCAGGAAATTCGCTCAGTTGCTGCCCGCTGCCTGCTTCTGCTCTTCCGCTAGTGCTGCAGGCCCGAACGGATACGTCGTCAGAGAGATTTGATCCAGCTTCGCTCCGTCTTCACGATAGGCAATGCTGAGCCGATGCAGGCCCGGCTTGAGCGGATACCGCGTCAGCTTGACCCACTCCCAGCCGCGAGTTCCCAGGCCGTTGGCAGCAAAATAATCCCCATCATCCATCCGGACGAAGAACGAATCATCGTCGGCAGACGGACAGTCAACCCGCGCGTACAGGTAGAATGTTTCGGCCCGCGAAACACTGACCTCAAATTGCAGCAGCGCCGCATCCCCCGATGGCACCCGCTGCGGACTGTCCAGCCCAGCTTTCACTGTCACGTAATGCCCATTCGCTGCCTCCGCATCTTCCAGCACCTGCCAGTCAGCTCCCACGACTCCGGATTCGGCGTCCAGCGTGATGGTCTGTGCGTTACCGGCATCAGGCTCAGGATACGTCGACTTTCCAACAGACCAGCCGTCATGCCAGAGCGCATGCTCTGTGTCAGCAAACGGATGCCGCATCACCGCTGTGTTCGCCTCGGTATCTCCCAGCAGAAACTTCTCCACAAACGCCTCCACTTCCGGACGCTGTGAATCCGGCAGACGACAGTGAGGATGCCCGCCCTCAATGGAATACCCGAAACGATCCGCAATCCCGAACGTCTTCCACACCTCGTGCGCCGCACGACAGGAGACGTAGCCCGACTCATCGGCCAGCCATTCGTAATCGGGATTGCCCAGCACCAGCAGGGCTCGCGGAGCCACC
>JALQUR010000112.1 GCA_023260695.1 Planctomycetaceae bacterium | reverse complement strand
GATGGCACGATGCAGATCATTGCCGATGTCGATGGGCAGGCGTTCCGTGAACGCTGCCGTGAATACTTCTCACAGGGCTTCGCATTCAGTGATGTGTACAACCGCATTACAGCGGAACATTCGGAAGCAGGTGACCAATGAGTGGCAGTAACGCAAGCGGGCCGCAGTCGCCGCAGGTCGGCAGCGGTGCGGATGATCCCGGTTCTGCAGCACCAGCGGCTGCACCAGCGGCTGCGGGCGCCGGCCAGCAGATGCTGCTGGCTGCTCAGGACTGTGTCCGCTGGATCGTCGTGGTGGAAAAGACGGTTGCAGGGCTGTTTCTGCTGCTGATTATGGTGACGATGGGGGCCCAGGTTTTCGCCCGCTATGTCTTCAATTCGCCGTTTCAGTGGAGCGAGGAAATCTCGCGGCTGGCATTGATCTGGATGACCTTCATTTCCGCAGCATTTGTGATGGCCGAAGGTCGGCACATCGCGGTGGACATGATTTCTGCTCGCTTCGGTGATCGCGGAAAGTTGCGGATGGAGTGCTTTGGCTATGTGGTGGTGGCCGCCGCCTGTCTGTTGCTGATGTTCGGGGGCGCTCGGTTTGTCTGGTACGTGGGCAAAGTCGGTTCGCCGGCCCTGGGTGTTCCCAAAAGCTGGTGGTACGGAGCAGGGATGGCGGGACTGTTTCTGATGGCGTTGCATAATCTGCTGGATCTGTATCAGGTCTGGGTGACAGGACAGCCTGTTCCGCGGGCAACGCAGGTGGAGGACGAAGGCTTTCAGCTGGAAATGGAGCAGGGCGAATGATTCTTACCGTACTGGTCATTGCCATGCTGCTGCTGTTGCTGATGCGGGTGCCGGTGGCTTTCAGCATGCTGCTGCCATGTCTGCTCTACGTGGCATGGTCACCGGATATTACGCTCGGGGTGGCTTTGCAGCAGACCGTCAGTTCGGTGGACTCCTTTCCACTGCTGGCAGTGCCGTTGTTTATCATGACCGGCTATCTGAGCAATGCCGGTGGTCTGGCGGACCGGCTGTTCCAGATGCTGCTGGTGCTGTTTCGCGGGATACCCGGCACGCTGGGTTTTGTGAATGTGTTCAGCAGTCTGACGTTTTCGTGGATGAGCGGCGCTGCGATTGCCGACGCGGCAGGGCTTGGTTCTGTGCTGGTACCGGCCATGAAAAAACGCGGCTATGACGAAAAGTTTGCACTGGGGCTGACGGGGGCATCATCGCTGATTGGTCCGATCATGCCGCCGAGTATTCCGGCGATTGTCTACGCGGTTTCGTCCGGCGTGTCCGTGGGGTCATTGTTTTTTGCCGGCGTGGTACCGGCATTGGTTCTGACGCTGATTCTGTGCCTGTTTGTCTATTGGGAGGCGCGCCGGCGTCCGCTGCAGGAGCAGTCCAGTGTCAGCGACATTTCTGTCTCTGCAGCGATCAGATCGGCACTCCCGGTTCTGCTCACACCGGTGATCATTCTGGGCGGCATTCTGGGTGGTGTGTTCACTCCGACGGAAGCCGCCGCAGCGGCAGTGATGTGGGTGCTCATTCTGTGCATCGTCTATCGGTCGTTGTCGCTCTCCGCACTCCGCGAGGTCTTCGTCAGAACGACGTCGACCACCGGTTCGATCATGCTGATTGTTTCCGCTGCGGGTTTGTTTGGCTGGGTGATTGCTCGGGAGCAGGGGCCGCAGGCGGTCACGGCAGCAATTCTCCAGTTGACCGATAACCCCGTGGTGTTTCTGCTGCTGATCAATATCGCGCTGCTGCTGACCGGGATGTTCCTCGAACCAGTCGCAGGATTACTGATTACCGTCCCGGTGCTGATGCCGGCGGCGATTGAATTTGGAATTGAACCGCTGCATCTGGGGATCGTGATGATTCTGAATCTGGTTCTGGGACTGCTGACACCGCCAGTGGGACTGGTGCTGTACGTGCTCAGTTCCGTCACTGGAAGTTCGGTCCAGACGGTAACGCGGGGCACCGTTCCCTTCCTGATTCCGTTGCTGATCACACTGCTGCTGATCACTTATGTTCCGGCATTCAGTTTGTGGCTGCCGGGGCTGCTGGCCCGATAACCACCGTGGTCGATCTGTTGCTCTGTCCCTTGAAACCATGCCTCCAGGAAACCAGATGTTAAGCAGTTCTGAAATTGAGTGTTATCAGCGTGACGGTTTTGTCACACCCGACTTTCGCCTGGATGATGAGATTCTGGAGGAGATTCGGCAGGCACACGCTCGGCTGGTGCAGAAGCACCCCGAATTCAGCGATTACTGTTCTGCTCTGCTGGCCTACGATCCGTGGTTTCTGAATGTTGCCAGGCGACCAGAGATTCTGGACATGGTGGAGCAGGTGCTGGGCAGCGACTTTGCTTTATGGAACTCCAGTTTCTTTGCCAAGCCGGCCAGAGTCGGTTCGCGAACGCCATGGCATCAGGACGGGGAATACTGGCCGATTGAACCGCTGGCCACCTGCACGGTCTGGATCGCACTGGATGCATCCACACCAGAGAACGGCTGCCTGCGAGTGATTCCCGGATCCCACCGCTCGCAGCGACTGGCTCGACACAACCGCAGCGACGCACCCAACATTGCTTTGAATCTGGAACTGGACGCTGCGGAATTTGATGAATCGGCAGCGGTGGACATCATTCTGCAGCCGGGTGAAATCTCACTGCACGACGTGTATCTGTATCACGGTTCGGAACCAAACCTGTCCCCCAATCCACGTCGCGGAATGACATTGCGATACATGCCGACAACTTCCGTTTATCGGCATACAGGGAAAACATCCTTTGAGCGGGAGGGACGTCTGGAGATGTGCAACCGAACCGTGTACCTGATGCGGGGCACTGACCGATCGGGCGAGAATGATTTTCGAGTTCGTTACTGAGCTGTCGCCACGTTCGCTGTGTCAGTTCATCAGCAATGTTTGTGTGCTGTGAATTGCGTGATGTGAAATGCGTGATGTGGATTGTGTGCAGCGGATTGTGCGCTGTGAATTGCGTGCTGTTATCGGACAGCACTCTGATCGTCAGGCGTCGTCCGATTCGGAACGGAAACGAAGAAGCTGGATCTGCGGTCCAGATCAGACCGTTCGTCAGCGTCAAGATCAGCAATCTGCTTCCCATAGTAGATCTCCGCCAGGATTGTCAGCAGGTCACTGGCTGGATCTGTCAGCAGTTGCTGTGACAACAGCAGAAAATCGTTGGGCAGGGTATCGCCGGAGTTTGTTTCCACGGTGACGTCGTAGCGAATATTGCGATCACCGTCAGAACTGTTCGCCAGTGTCCACCGTTCGGGTGGCATCCCGGCGACCGGAACTGCGATCGAGTGTGGTGCAATTTCAAACGATCGCTTGCCGAGGCGGAACGAACCGTTCAGCATGTCCAGCGACAGGCTTCTGTCCGGATGCTCCCTGACGATCGCTGCAAACGTGAGGGATTCGGGCAGGGTGCCTGCAAAGTATTCTCCCAGGTCAAGATCCCGGCATTGCACCAGTCGAGTGTTGTCAGGCGTCAGCTCCAGCGTCACCCGCTTGTCGAAGAAATCAGCTGAGG
>JALQUR010000040.1 GCA_023260695.1 Planctomycetaceae bacterium | reverse complement strand
ATTGCAAAGTCTGAACCTGAGTGTCGTGGTGGTCGTCAGGTGAGTAAGCTGGTCAGAGCGGTGAACTGGCGAGTCTGTAAGCGGGAGTAGTGGTCATGAACAGGCAGATCGAACGATTGGCTTCACGAGCGCTGGGGATTGTCTTGTTGCTTGCCGGAGTCAGCGAGCAGCTGCAGGCGGACACTCGAGCGTTACTGGTCGGGGTCAGCGCGACCGAAGATAAACGCATCAGTGACCTGGGATTTGCCGCCGAGGATACTCAGCAGATCCGTGAAGTGCTGCAGGATGGAGGAATCTCAGCAGAGAATATCGTGCAGGTGTGGGATGATGCGAAGGACGGTGCGCTCAAACCGACTTTGAAGAACATCCGTTTTCAGCTGGGGACGCTGTCACGACTGCAGCCGGAAGATACGTTGATCCTGTTCTTTTCGGGACATGGCGTCCTGCTGGACGGCAAGTTTTACCTGGTGCCATTTGATGCACAGGGAGATGAACTGCAGGCGACGTGTCTGGCGTTTGCAGAAATTCAGCGTGCATTGACGTCCTGTCCGGCGAAGCGACGCCTGGTGTTGCTGGATTGTTGCCGCAGTGAACCTGGCAAGCTGGTTTCTGGTGTTTCAGAAACCGACACCATCGTGGATCCGGCGAAGCTTCTGGCCAATGCAGAGGGCACAGTTGTCATCAGCAGCTGTCAGCTGGGTCAGCGGAGTTATGAGTACACCAGTCGTGGTCAGGGGCTGTTCACAGCGGGGCTGGTTGAATCACTCAGCGGACAGGCGGCACAGATTCGCGATGATGGCTGGGTAGACACGTCGGAGCTGGCGGATGATGTCGTTCAGCGGGTAAGTCTACTGGCCGAGAGGATCCAGAAGATTCAGCAACCAGCTGTCACGATGACGGAACTGACGGGTCCATTCCCGGTGGTCCGGGTCAACGGGATGGCAACGGAGGCTTCGGTGGATCAGACGTCGGCAGTGGCAGCAGGCACGGGCACCGGCCAGGACAGCGGCCGATCTGTGGTGGCACGTTACGCAGACCGAGTATTGTTCTGGGGCGTTGTGATGGCGGCCATCTGGTTTGTGTGGCCACGTCGCAAAGTGGTTCGTGTCAGCGGGACGAGGACAAACCCACATCGGACAGAATAAGTCAGCAGCAGTTTGAAGCCGTAGAACGGAATCACTTCGACGGACAGTTCTCGCCAAAATCAATTTAGTGTGGACGCAGTAATCATGAATTCCGCGGAATTTACACCTTCACCTGAGGACGAAGTGCAGCGAACGCTTGAGCAGACGATCGTGGCGGATTTTGCGCAGCAGCTCAGCGGACAGTCTTTGCAGGCACTGGAATCGGAATGCCCGCATGCACTGCGATGGGCTGAAGTCAAAGTGAAACGGTGTCTCGACTATCACTGCGGGACATCCAAAAAAACTCGGCAGGAGGTGGTGGATTCGTGGGCGAATGGGCGGCATCCGAAGACCGGAAAAGCGTGGCCGGGAAATCCCCTGGAGGAGCTTGTGCTGGTACAGCTTGTGCTGGCGTCTAATGAGAAAGCGACAGAGTTTCTGGTACAGCAGTACTGGCGTGCTGGCTTGAAGTATGCGAATCAGGTCGGGGTGGCCGATGAGTTGACTGCTTCCGGAACTGGTTATGTTGCCACCCAAAAAAAGAAAACGGAGCAACGTCAGGGGGAACAGAAACCTCGGCGGACGCAGGACTCTGAACCTGAATCGACCGCATCGGCAGAGACCGTGGTCACTGGCCCAATAGTGTTCGCTGTGTCATCGGCACTTCGGTACCGTCGCTTTCGGCTCTATTGCCTGTATCTGAAGAGTAGCGGACCTTCAAATGGGCAGACCTTCGCACAATTCTGCCGGCAGCCAGACTGGACATTTCACCCTGGCGACGTATTCAGAGACCCTCACACAGGAGAATCAATCAAGGATGCGGAAGAAGCGCGGCTGCAGCAATGTGAAGCCAGGGGACAAGAATCACGGCAGCCTGGTGATACGGTACGCTGGGCAGAGTTCACCGACAGATCAAAGCAGCTGCAATTGGACTCCTTTAGCGGCAAGTCACCCTTGATCGCGTGGCTTGGGAGGTCACTGAAGAATTGTTTCCTGGGTTTGTGGAAATCTGATCGGGATCAGAGGCAGCGGCAGGTGGCGTACAATGCTGAACACGCGGCTAAGGTGCCAGCAAAGTCAAGTACGCTAGGGTGCGAGAAACTTTTGACGAAGCATCTGGAACAGGTGCTGACGACGGTTGACCCGCCACTCACAGCTCAGGATATGGAACTTCTGCGGTTGTTATACGATGATGAGCTCAGCCAGTCGCAGGCAGCGAAGGTCGTGGGTGTCCACGAGGGAAATATCTCCAGAAGAAAGGCCGAAATATTGTGCAGGATCATGGAGAGTGCAAAGAGGCATCTGGATGCGGTGGATGATCCGGCTGTCGAGGGTTGCCTGCAGCAGATTCCTCTGCTGGGATTGCTTGCGGCAGTGCTAAAGAAACTTGAGCTGGATGGTAAAATTGATGCCGGGCCATGATGAACCAACACTTTGGCTGACGCACCGTGTGTCGGCCGCTGATTTGTTCCTTTTTTTGAGTTCCCGTTGAGGGAGTAGTACCATGAATTCCAATCCTGCAGAAGAACGAGCCAGAGATGTGCTGAAGTCCGCCATTCAGACTCTTGTCAGTGACCGTTTGATTGTCGAGCTGGACATCGAGCACCCGCTGGATTCGGAGGAGTTTCTTGGGCGACTGCTGGCGGAAGATCTGACTGAATCCGAACAGCAGAACCTGCGAACTCATGTTACGGATTGCCTGACCTGTCGCATGAGGATTCAGGACCTGCGGGAGGACTGTGGGCTGGAATGGACGTACGCCCAGGAGGACGAAGAGGAACCCGAGTCAGTCACTGCGGAACCAGTGACAGAAGCTGCCAGTGACGTGCTGGCAGTTGATCGCTCGGTGGAAATGAAGAGGCTTGTGCAGCGGTCACAGCCTGGTCGGTCAGTGGGTTGGCAACCCAGTTTTTGGGTGCGTTGTGGAGTCCGGTCAGTCAGCCCGATCGTTCGGTCTGCATGGCCAACTTTTGGGAGCCTGGGGCAGTTTTGGGATTGAATTGGA
>JALQUR010000734.1 GCA_023260695.1 Planctomycetaceae bacterium | reverse complement strand
CGCCAGCCTGGCGGCGCTAGTGGCCGACGTGCGCAGCGTCTCGGTCGTGCTCGGGCACACTCTGCAAGCGTGGACTTCCCTATCCCGCCGTCGACCGAAATCACCAGCCCTTCCGGGCCCCGCTCACGAGCCTGCCGAATTTTGGAGACGACGTGCGGCAGAAACTTCTGACCACCGAAGCCCGGCTGAACACTCATGACCAGTAACAGATCCAGATCATTCAGAAATGGTGCGACCGCTTCGAACTCCGTATCCGGATTGATCGCGAGGCCGGCCACAATCTGATGACTGCGAATTGCTCGCAGCAGATCAACCGGGTCCGGCACCGCCTCCAGATGAACCGTAATCGCATCGCACCCCACCCGGATGTACTCATCCAGGTAACGAGCCGGCTCTGAAATCATCAGATGCGCATCAAAAAACGTCTGAGATCGCTCCCTTATCCGCTCAATGACCATCGGGCCATACGACAGATTCGGAACAAAGTGACCATCCATCACGTCCAGATGCAGCACTGCAGCATCAGCAGCATGGAGCAATTCGAGCTCACGATGCAGATTGCCAAAATCACATTTGAGCATCGACGGAGCAATAATTGGCACTGCCCCGCGAAGAAAGCTCAGTCTCTCGTCATGCGTCTGCATGAATTTGTGTGTTCCCTTACTTTACGTCCGTCCGGAACCGCTCAACGCTTCCGACGGAATGCACCTGGACAAGTGCCCCGCCGACCCCGTCGACAATTCCATCTCCAGTGAACGGCCATGCTGAGCAGTTCTGCCCGAAAGCCGCCGCCTGCTGATTGTCCAGAATGCAGCCAGACAAGTCCAGACTATGTTCCTGTGAGGTCTCTGGATCGCAGCACTCCAATCCGGGGCTGCAGAAAAACACAGTGTTTCAGGCTATTTCTGGAGCAGAACGTTGACGCCTTTTTTATTGGAAAGCACGATGTCCGGCTTCCCGTCGGCATTCATGTCATGGATCTGGAACTGCGTCCCGATGCCAGTCCCCTCGCCAGCGACAATGCGGTGCATGGTGAACCGGGGTGCCTTGCCGCTGGCCCGCTGAACTTCAATCCAGTACATGTTCACGGGATCGTGAGCACCCGGGTCTCCCCCATTGTGGGCGAAGAATCGCTTACCCGTTACATAATCAAGCTGCCCGTCTCCGTTAATGTCCACCTGCTCGACCGCATGAGTCTGAGACACCTCCATGCTGATCTCATGCAATACCCACGGTCCGTTCCCGGTGTTCTCTGCCCACCAGATGCCGAATCCATGTGCCGAGGAAAGCAGAATGTCCTGATCACCGTCACTGTCCAGATCGTCAGCATACATATTGGCACAGCCGGGGAGCGGCTGCTCACCATTATCAGAAGCGATTCTCACCGGATGAAATTCCCACGTCTTCCCGCCCGCCAGATCGCCGGGATGCTGCCACCAGCCGTGCGCTATGAGTACGTCGCGATGTCCGTCGCCGTTCATATCCCCAACGCCCAGTCCATGGTAGTACTTGAACGTTCCATTCTGCCCGGGATCACCCTTTTCACTCACAGCCTGAAATGCAGAAACTTCTCTGGCCGACTTCCCCGCAGGAAGAAAATTAAAGCCCATCCGGGCCTCCGGCTGCGAACCCAGAATCACTTCAGGAATTCCATCACCATTCAGATCCTCAAACTCCGGCGACTCGTTGCAGGCACTCGTCCAGATCACCGACTGTTCCCAGAGCGAACTGGAATCGGGTCCGGGATTGCGATACCAGTGATACGGGT
Organism: Planctomycetaceae bacterium; assembly: GCA_023260695.1. Classification (GTDB taxonomy): domain Bacteria; phylum Planctomycetota; class Planctomycetia; order Planctomycetales; family Planctomycetaceae; genus SXXK01. The sequence goes on along the minus strand of JALQUR010000734.1, from coordinate 582 downwards.
CACCCGGAAATCCCACAATAATGACATCCTGCAGACCGTCGCCGTCAATATCATGAGTGAAGTTGCAGAAGCTGTTGCTGTAACCCACACCCGCAACAAATTCTCCCGGAGCACGAATCTCACGAATCTTCCACGCACTCCCGTCGGAGTGCCTGCCGTCGGCCGGGGCCTGATACCAGACATCTCCAGCCACTACATCCGCGACGCCATCTCCATTGAGGTCCGCGGCCGCTACTCCCTCAGATCGAAACCGCTCGTCAAGTCGAATACGAATCCAGTTCGAATCGTCGTCCGCGATGACACCCAAAGGCAGAATCAACAGCAATACCATGACCAGAGTTGACTTCACGAATGCGTCTCCAGTTGTTCCTGAACAAATCAAACCTCAGCACGGGACATCACAACAAGAAGCCCGTTGATCAGACGGTCCCCAGTCACAAAGATCCCCTGTGCACCTTCAGAGCCCATCTTCGAAGGCCAACTTTACAGCCCACGTTGACAGCCCACGTTGACAGCCCACGTTGACAGCCCACGTTGACAGCCCACGTTGACAGCCCACCTGTGGCAGCGACACTTACGAGC
>JALQUR010000667.1 GCA_023260695.1 Planctomycetaceae bacterium | reverse complement strand
TTCCCCAACGCAGATTGTGTTGGATGTACCGTCCTTGAAATCTTCCAGACGGACGCCGAGTGATCCATTCTCAAATGGCCCCTGAGCCCAGTGCGGCCCTCGATAATGCCAGTCCCAGCCCATGTTGCCGGCGTAATTCGTATGCGAAAATCCATGCTTCGAAACCGCACCGCCAAATCCCGGGTCAGACGGACACTGCAGCGTCGGGATAATCTGAGCAACGATCTGCTGACCATTGGGAAGCAGCTGCGAAACATTATTCGCTGTATCCCACATGGGCAGATCAAAGCGAATGGAGTTGTACAGGTTGGCCTGCTCCAGAAAAGGCAGAATCAACGACATCCACGTATGATTGCGTGGTACTGGATTGGTGTTTCCAGGTCCCATATAGGCAACCATGATCTGAGTCGGAGGGAGCCGACCATGGGTGTCGTGGTAGTTGTGCAACGCCAGTCCAATCTGTTTCAGATTGTTCTTGCACTGCGTCCGCCGAGCAGCCTCTCGAGCCTGTTGTACCGCAGGCAGCAGTAAGGCAACCAGAATGGCAATGATCGCAATCACTACCAACAGTTCGATCAGCGTAAAACCACGTTTGCGGAGCGGAGATTTCTTCTGCTTCATTGCTTTTGCTCTCCTTCAAATAAGACCACGGGGCTAAAGCCAAAGGTGACAGAAGTTCAGGCCACAAAAGCCAGACCACTGCTCCCAAAAACAAGAAAACGACCCCAGAAAAATACATACATATCCGAAAACAGTCAATCAACACTGTTGCATAAATAATAAAGCAACGAATTCAGGACATCCTGTCGTGATGATCGCCCTGTTTCCGCAAGTCGCCGCCCCAGATTGATTCGTACTCTAGACGCATGTCCACTCTGGTAAGCCACGCCGAGCCACAAATGCATTCGCGGAGCATCTGCTGTTCGTAACACACCCCATCTGTGGCACTCTGAATCGCACAGTTACAACCCCTCCGCAGCCCCTGAACCGAAAACCAATTCCCTCGCAAATTCCGGTGACAGTGCAGTCGCTGGTGTGCATCTCGCTGGTGTGCATCTCACCTTCAGCAGTAGACTCATGGCGGCAATTGCGTTCAGGCACGGAATGATGCGGGGCAGACCGAATCGTTGACCAGGGAAAAAGGGAAACGGTTCGGAACGGTCAGACCTGTCCATCGCCGACTGTTCGCTGGAATTTCAGCGGCGGGCGTATTTGTCGAATTGAATGTTTCCGGCTGTAACGCGACAACATCTGTCCGCCCCCCCCACCCCCCGCTTTGCGGACCGGGGTGTGCTGAACCTTCTGCTCTCCGAAAGCTCATCTCCGATGCTGCGTAACTGCTTCACACTGCTGACAATCAGCGCATCACTTTGCTCATTCCTGTCTGCCGCTGAACTGCAACTGGCAGGCATCTTCACGGATCACATGGTTCTGCAGCGACAGCAGCCGGTTGCCATCTGGGGAACTGCGGCCGCCGGGCATACGGTCCACGTCAGAATCGGCGAACAGACCGTTTCAGCAACGGCCGCTGCCAATGGTGCCTGGCGGGCAACGCTGCAGCCCATGCCGGCATCTGCCATTCCGGCGACCCTGACAGTGTCCGATCCGGCAGCGTCCGCAACCGTTACGGTCAGCGATGTTCTGGTAGGCGAAGTCTGGCTCGGCTCCGGACAGTCCAATATGGCAATGCAGGTTCGCCGCGCACTGAATCCTGAACAGGAAGCTGCTGCCTCAGACCTGCCGACAATCCGACTGTTTACCGAGGGTTCCACCGCTGCTGACTCACCGGGGACGACGCCCCGTGGATCATGGCAGGTCTGCACCCCTGATTCTGCATCCGCCTTTTCTGCGACTCTGTTCTTCTTCGGCCGCGAACTGCACGCGGCACTCGATGTTCCAGTTGGCCTGATCAACTCCTCCGTGGGCGGCACACCGATCGAATCATGGATCTCCGCAGATGCTCAGCTCAGCACACCGGAACTGGCTGACCACTCCCGGGAACTGCTGCAGGCATACCACGATTACGATGAAGCCGCAGCCACAGCAGCTTTTGAACGTCAGCTGCGTCGCTACGAAGATCGCGTCAAAGCAGGAGAAACAGGGCTCCGTCGCCCACGCAATCCCCTTGATACCCACCGACGAAGGGGAGCACCAGGCTGGCTCTTCAACGGTAAAATCAGCCCTCTGATTCCGTTTACCCTGCGTGGTGTGGTCTGGTATCAGGGTGAAAACAATGCCAACTCGGAGCATCCCGAACTGTACCGTCATCAGCTGCCGGCCCTCATCAGCGACTGGCGCACCCGCTGGAATGCGGAACTGCCCTTCGCATGGGTGCAGCTGCCCAATTACACGGCAGATGATGCCGGCTGGACTGAAGTTCGTGACGGCATGCTGCAGACGCTGAGCGTCCCGGCAACAGGCATGGCAATCACAATTGATATCGGTGAGGCAGGTGATATTCATCCGAAGAACAAGCAGGATGTCGGGAAGCGCCTCTCCTTGTGGGCGCTGGCTGATGTATACGACCACCCTGTGCCCGCAGCCTCGGGACCACTTCCGGCAGCCTATGATTTCGCAGGTCGCAGCGTGACGGTCACATTTCGCCACGCAGCACGCGGTCTGCAGTCCGCAGATCAACAGTCACTGCGCGGGTTCGAACTGCTCGACTCAGACGGCAACTGGCATCCGGCAGCAGCCACTCCCGCCGCTGATCGTGTGGTTGTTGCAGCAGATGCCGTGCCGCCCCCCCTGGGCATTCGCTATGCATGGGCCGCCCTGCCTGCAGCAAACCTGCAGAATTCTGCCGGGCTGCCGGCAACACCATTTCGTCACCTGCTGAAGCAGAACTGACGGCTACCGCAGAACTGACGGCTGCCGACAGTATTCGCAGCACCGCAAAAAAACCTGAGGGAATCTGCATTATGGGACGCTGGCCCGACTCTCCTCGATCAACGTGGATTGGGTTCATCCTGATCTTCATTCTGTTCCCGCTGCTGGCCTGGCTGTCAGTACAGTTCATGAAGGGCTGATCGATGACGGAAGCACTTGTCCCGCCGGAACCGCAACAACTCTGCCAGCAGCTGTTCCGCGATCTGGCCGATGCAGCCGCGTCCGCAGATCATCCGCTGCGACTGGTGACATTGAGCACAATCCATGACAACAGCGCCCGCGCGCGGACTGTCGTGCTGCGGCAGGTCAATCCGGACGCCGGCAGCGTGCTCATTCACACTGACGCCCGGTCCGGCAAGATTGAGCAGATCAACCGGAACCCCCACGGGTGCCTGCTGGCCTGGGACCCGGCCCGCCAGATGCAGCTGATCCTTTCCGGATCGTTCAGCGTCCATACTGCAGATGATGTTGCCGATGCACTCTGGCAGGCTTCCCCACCAGCAAGCCTGCGTGCCTGCCTCGCGCCTGCAGCACCGGGCACAGTGGCAGCCGGTCCTGACTGCAATCTGCCGGAATCGCTGCGGGGACGAATTCCTGACGCCAGTGAATTGCAGGCCGGACGAAGCAACTTCGCCGCCATCCGGCTGCAGATCGAATCCATTGAATGGCTGCAACTGCACCGCAACGGACACCTCCGACTGAAACTCCAGCTGCTGTCCGGCAGGCTTGTTCACGCCGAATGGCTGATGCCCTGACACGTTCGCCAACCGCTGCTCCCATACTTCGCCGGGCAGAACTCTGCTTCAGTGCCGCGCCTGCACCGATCACGCTGCTGGCCCGCCCGGCTGGTCAGTAATCCCCACCTCCAGGTCGGCGTCGCGACTGCTTGCGAGCTGACTGCTGGCGTTTCTCTTCCAGCCGTCGATGCTGCGACCCGCGAGTCGGACGCGTCGGCCGCCGCTGCACGGGCGCAACTGCAACCGCCTCGATCAGTGCCGCCAGTCGCTGACGACACCCCTCAATATTTCGCTGCTGAGTGCGGTATTCCGAGCAGGCAAGCTGCAACACACCTGCTGCTGAAATTCTGCTGGAGTACTTCTGCAGAAATCGAGCCTGAACATCTCCCGGAAGCGCTGCCGACTCTGTCACCTGCCACGACAGAACTGCACGAGTACTCACCTTGTTGACGTTCTGTCCGCCAGGGCCGCCGCTCCGAGTAAAGGAAAACTGCAGCTCCTCAGCCGGAATCCGAATCCGCTCGTTTACTTCAAGAAATTCCGCTGGCACGACACCGCCCTTCCCGCTCGACTGGCTTCTGCCGTCTGGCGTCTGACCACCACAACGCCATCCTGAGCACTCACGCGAGTGCGTTCAGTCACCTCGATCGAATTCGATTTCTCGACCGCAGACCCGCTCATCCAGCTGTCCTTCACACCAGACCGTGCGGCCATGAACCAATGTTCGCACCGGCCAGCCGGTGAGCGTTTCACCGTGCCACGGCGACCAGCCGCACTTTGTCAGCTGGTGCTCATTCCGCACTTCCTGACTCAGCGTCAGATCCACCAGCACCAGGTCTGCGTCAAACCCCTCACGAATTGCCCCTTTTGCTTTCAGGTTCCAGATCCTTGCCGGCGCAGCACACATCCACTGCACCACCTGAGCCAGGCTGCAGCGTCCCTGATGCACCTGATTGAGCATCAGCGCCAGGGAATTCTCCACAGCCGGCAGCCCGGATGGAGACTGCGGGTAAGGCTGCTGCTTTTCTTCAAGCGTGTGCGGCGCATGGTCCGTAGCCACAACTTCGAGCACACCATCCAGCAGTCCCTGCCAGACAGCGGCAACATCAGCCAGACTCTTGATCGACGGATTCATCTGCACCAGCGAGCCCAGTCTTGCATAGTCAGCAGTCGAAAACAGCAGGTGGTGCGGACAGGCTTCCCCCGAAATCAGATCGCTGGTCGTCCGCAGAAACTCAATCTCTTCTGCCGTGGACACATGCAGCACATGAAACTGATGACGATGCCGTTCCGCCAGCTCCACAGCCCGGCGGGTGGCTATGATCGCAGCATTGTTGTCGCGGATGCGGCTGTGGTCAGTGTAATCTGAACCCCCATTGAGCGCAGCGGCATTGGCTCGTACCGTGGCTTCATCTTCACAGTGCGCACAGATGGGCAACGATGTTTCTGCAAAGATCCTCTCCAGAGCCTCCTGCTCATCAACCAGCAGGTTTCCAGTGCTGGAACCAATGAAAATCTTGATGCCCGGTGTCCTGCGAGCACGCTGCAGCTCTGCGAGATTATCCGGAGTGGCCCCGATGTAGAAACCGTAATTCACCAGCGATCGCTCTGCAGCCAGCGCCAGCTTCTCATGCAGAGCTGAACAACTGACTGTGGCCGGTCGGGTATTCGGCATTTCCAGAAACGATGTCACACCGCCGCGAGCACACGCGCGGGAGGCAGACCGCAGATCCTCCTTGTGAGTTAGTCCCGGCTCCCGAAAATGCACCTGGTCGTCAATCACGCCCGGCAACAGATGCAGTCCCGCAGCGTCAATCACTTCATCGGCCTGCGTGTGAACAGCAGCATCGATGACCGCGATCACTCCCTTATCAACAAGCACGTTAACCCGCTCCACAGCATCCGGAAGAACAACGGCAGCGTTCTTTATCAGTGTCTTCATCTTGCTCTCATTTCAGGCTGTTCAGACTCTCTGCAGCAGACCCCTGTTCGCCGATTTCACCCGGGAACACAGATTTCACCCGGGAACACAGATTTCACCCGGGAACACAGATTTCACCCGGGACCACAGATTTCACCCGGGA
>JALQUR010000624.1 GCA_023260695.1 Planctomycetaceae bacterium | reverse complement strand
GGACGCTGCCTCGTGAAGATGCTGTACGACGGGTTCCACAAGACTGCACTCAAGCAACGCTGGGTTATGATTCCATTCTGCGAGCAGGCTCTGAGTGAAGTGACCTGCCCCGCACCCGAAATCCAGAAAACGCACGTGGTCTTTCTCCGCGAAGCGATCTCGGAGCGACCAGAGATGAGCTGCCCGATCGCACTCAGCCTCCGTTGTGGACTGCATGAAAAAAAGGTACTCGTCCTCGATCAGGCCGAAATCCTTGGTTGTCACGCGATGACTCCCTTGTATGTCCCACACGCCTGAACAGCAAAACGCTGTTCATTCCCTTTGGCACATATCCTGCCTGCGGAATGACCAGTCCCCGAAAACAGCCTGCTTGATGGGCAGACAGGGAACTGTCTTTTACACTGAGTGCTGCTTTCGCCTCAACTTCTGAGCCACAGGAAATCGCCATGTTCACGCCGTGTCGTCAGCTGGGTTTGTTGAGCGTCACAATTCTGCTGCTGCCAGGTGCGTTGCTCCCACGCTGTGCTGCCACGCCCCAGCAACCTGTCGGCGATCAGGATCTGCCGCCGCTGCTCCGTGCAGCCGTCCCAGAGAATGTTCAGCAGGCTGTGGTTTTTCAGCGTGAGTTTCAGCTGGCGTCCGGTTTTCAGCATGGGACTTGTCGTCTGCTGGCGGATTTCTGTTCGCTGGAAGTCTCGATCAACGGCCGGATTGTCTGTGATGTTGCGGATTACGGCCCGGCGATCTCGCGTGAAATCACGGACATGCTGGTTTTGGGGAAGAACACAGTTCGCCTCCGAATTACTCCCGCACGCGGACCGGCCGCATTTGCATTCGCATTGTCCATTGCTGCAGCAGATCAGACCGTGATGAAACTGTCCGCTGACTCTGACTGGAATCACACCCCGGACAACGCCATTGTCCGATCTGCCGGTCGTGTTCCTGCTGAGTTCTGGCGGGGCGGGAGTCAGGCGATTGAGCTGGCCGCCACCGATAACTACCAGCAATGGAAACAGTCGTCCCGACCCGCCGCAGGTGACGACACACAGGCCACCCCGCTGGTGCAATCTCCACGATTCCGCATCACCGATGGATTTGCAATCAGTCTCGTCCGCTCAGCGGCAGCGAACGAGGGTTCATGGGTGAGCATGGCATTTGACCCTTCCGGCAGACTGACAATCGCGCGGGAAGAAAAAGGATTGCTCCGATTTACGCTGCAGGATGACCGACAGGCTGTCGCCACTGTGGAACAGATCGATGATGAATTGCAGGAATGTCGTGGGCTGCTCTACGCGCACGGATCGCTGTACGCCAATGCCAACAATTCCAAAGCGTTGTACCGGCTCACCGATACAGATGGGGACGATACCTTTGACCAGAGACAGCTTCTGCGGGAATCGTCCGGCGGAGTCGGACACGGCCGAAATGACCTTGCACTCGGTCCCGATGGCTGGATCTGGGCCATCCATGGCGACTCGGTCGATCCGCCGTCGTCGGATCAGGCATCCGATCTGACATCACCGCTCCGAGATTCAGCCAAAGGGCCTGCACTGAGAGAAGGGCATGTCGTGCGAATCAGTCCGGATGGCAGTGCAGCTGAACTGGTCTGCAGTGGCCTGCGGAACCCGTTTGGGATCGCCTTCAATGCCCACGGTGACGCATTTACCTACGATGCAGACAATGAATACGATATGGGCACGCCGTGGTATCGCGGCACCAGAATCTGGCAGCTCTTTCCCGGAGCTGATTTCGGATGGAGAATTACCCAGGGTTCCTGGCCGCCTTACTTTACGGATCGAGCAGACAATGCCGTGGCCGTGCTGGAGACGGGCAAGGGATCTCCGACGGCAATCATGTTCGGCGATCAGCTGAACTTTCCGCCGCCGTGGAATCAGTGTCTGTATGTGCTCGACTGGGCTTATGGTCGAGTTCTGGCAGTGCACCTTACTCCACGCGGGGCGACGTATCGATCATCGGCCGAAGTGTTTCTGCAGGGCATACCACTGAATGTGACCGACCTCGCCACCGGGCCCGACGGTGCTCTGTATCTCATCACGGGAGGACGGAAGACTCAGTCGGCGCTCTATCGAGTCACTGCTGCTGAAACGGCCGAGCCGCAGGTTGATGCCAGCTCAGTTCACGCACAGGCTGCCGCAGCATACGACCAGGAATTGCGTACCTATGCGGCAGAGCTGAGTGCTGAGATCCGTAAAGGTGAAACATTCCTGCGTGATCGCTCAGCCGCAAACGCAGAGGAGGCAGTCGCATGGTCCTTACGCAGCTTCGCAGAGTCAGACCCGCACCTGCGGATGTTGGCTCACACCGTAGTTGAAATGCAACCGCAGGAGCTCTGGATTCCGCTGATCCTGCAGCTACAGCCGCCATCTGTGTTTCACGAAGCCTCGCTCTCTGTCGCACGAGCTGCCAGTGAGCGACAATTTCAGCAACTGCTGCTCCGTCTGTATGAACAATCCCGGCTTCAGAACAAAGCCGACGATTCTGCCGCAGCAAGGCTGAGAATGATCTCGGTGCGTCTGCAGATTCTGCAGCATGCAGAAGCTGACTATCCGGCTCTGTTTGGAGTGAATGGAGTACCCTCATTGTCCGAATGGCTGGAGTCAGAGATTGTCGCCCTGAGCCAGTTGCCGTGGGCTGCGTCCACCAGCGAAACACTGACCAGCGTCCGCTGGCGCGCTGTTGCGGCGCTTGGCGAGGTGAAGTCAATTGGTCGCCCCCGGATTCTGACCTCACTACTGCAAAGCACCGATCAGAAAGATCAGCTCGCTGCTATGCTTGCCATCAGAAAACACGTTGCAGCTGCGGATGATGACACTTTACGCCTCTTTTTGCAGACGCTGAATTCCGGAGATCGTTATCCTGGAGGCGACGGAATGGCGATATTTCTGCAGCGGATTCGAGAAGATGCCGTCGCAGCAATGACTGAAACTCAGCGTATTTCGCAGTCGGGGCTGCTCAGCCCGGTTGTCACAGAGGCGGATTTGTCGCCACCAAGGAGTCCCGTGCACAGATATACGCTGGACAACGTCGCCTCCCTGCTTTCCGAGGAACCCGATCAGGGTGACGCAACTGCGGGGGCAGCTGTGTTCCGCGAGGCGTTGTGTGTTCGTTGCCATCGTTTTCAGACAGATGGTTTCGCCTACGGACCGGATCTCACATCGGTCTCACGTCGTTTCTCTCGACGAGACCTGTTGCGATCAATCCTGAACCCATCCGAGGTTGTGGCTGAACCGTGGCAGATGGCTCAGGTGGTCACCAGCGATGGCAGAGTTCATACTGGCAGAGTTATCGCGCGCGGAGATTATCGCTCGGAATCACTTCTGCTGAACACAAACCCGCTGACCCCTTCGCTGCTTGTCGAAATTGACAAGAAGAACATTGAAGAGCTGAACCATGTCAAGACTTCGCCCATGCCAGAGAGACTTCTGGATGGTTTCACGCTGATAGAAATCCGAGATCTTCTTGCTTATCTGGAGCGGCCCGATGAGGCGCCCGCCAGATAGCCAACGCTCGAGTTGATTTGTGATCCGCGATGCACTTTGTTTCCCTCAAATGCCTGGGCCGCAGCGCACGCGTGATCAACTGCCGTCTGGTCGAGCGTACCGCTGACTGCGCGAAGATCAGAGTCCCCGGTGTCGAAGATCCGTGATCGCTCCGCAGTGCCTGCCGCGGCTGAATCACGCATGACTGTTCGTTTTCCAAGTCGTCAGGCACCTGCGTCGATCTGGCACCACCTCAGTCGATACAGATCGAAACTGGAGACGCAGGTAGTATCCTGCAATGACTGCGGCAGATGACACTGAATGCAGAGTGGGAAAAGACGAGCGAATGACGCATCAATCTTACTCGTCCTGCAAGGTCAACAACTGTCGAACCAGAATCACGAGTCATTCTGTGTCGGATTGATGAACGTGGAGAATTTGTTGAACACACAGCCACGTTGAGCAGAATGTCGGCTGGATTCAGAACGTTCACGCCATGACAGCAGACTGAATCAGATAAACGGGCATCACTGAATCTGTCGCAGAATGGAAGACACCATCTCCGGGACAATCCTCACGATACAGCGTCGATGCATTTTCTCAGCGGTCAGTATCTGAATTCTGAGAGCAGCTTCCTGTCTGCCAGTTCCGACGGCTGAATTGCTGCGAACCGGATCATTGCGGTCAGGACAGTTCGCTTCAGAAGACACATTTGTGGAAAAGCCTGAAGCGTTCATGTGCGACGCAGCCAACGTAGTGACGGTCGGATGGCCGTCGCTGCGGTAAACGCGAATTCTGTGCTGACAAAAAAAAGGGGCAGGATAAACTCCTGCCCCTCGGCTCAGTTGGACTGATTACACTCTGATTTCAGCTTCGATCAGAAGCCGAAATCGTTGCTGCCAAAGTAACCCACAGCTTCGCCCGGATCATCGCACACGATTGCCACACTGCTGTCGCCATCGCAGTCGTCCTGAACGTCAACATACGCTGCACCATAGGTACGTGCTTTGACGCCACCGGTAGATTTGAAGCTGGCGTAACCAGAAGTGCTGAACGACTGATCCAGATTTCCAACTGCAGTGGACAGGTCGCTCAGCTCTGCAACCACGGCTGCCTGGACTTCAACCAGACCAACAATCATCCCCAACACCAGAATTGTGGCAACAAGCACAATCTCAGCTGACAGGACGACACCATCTTCACCGTTTACGAAGGACTTAAACATCGATTTTACCCTTTACAGAAATTGACCTGGCAAAAGCGATTGAACCGTGATTGGGTCGGGGAGAAACAAATATTGATTCACCGCTGCCTGTGGGAAAGATCCCACACGAGAGAACACACAGGACACGAACACCATGACCTGAATTTGAGAGAGAGGTTCGGTACCCACAGGGGATGGGAGTACCGAACCAAAGCGGGGAGCTTCGTTTGATGGCAAAGTGAAATAGCGAATCCCGGACCAAACTCGAAAAAAAGATCTGTGTCACCGTTCAGAACGCTGAACGAACAGCTATTGACCAGTAAAAACACTATTGCAAAGTGTTTCAGGGCCGAGATGCTCTGGAATTCTCCCGCTGTTTCCAGGCAACGTTCCTGTTGCCCGACTGCCACTGTGTGACAACACAGCGTTTTAACTGTCACAAGTGGACCGGCTCAGATTGACCGTGAATCCTCGGCAAATCGTCTCTCAGGGTGTGAATTGACAGACACCAGACGATTGACTGGGTCATGCTCCGGCACGCCGTCCATCTTCGCTGCAGGTGGGCGCGCCTGTAACGATTCTGCATCCATGAATGATTCAGACAACAGCGGCAGTGTTAATGCAGGACGCTCGCGCACGCGCCTGCTCCCTGATGAGTTTGTATTTCCAGTAGCAGCGAACGACTTGGAGTATGCTGGCTGAATTGCAGGACAGTGCACTGCTCAAAGCGAGCATTGCCACGTGGCGAAGATGCATACTGCGCTCATGGCCGATGGTGCACGTGTCGAATCTCAACGCCATCAAAGGAAATGCAACCACAAGTGCATAACCACGCCTGACGACGGCTCTCCCAGGCTCGTAACAGAATCTTCGGAATTATGTTGGGAACTGTCTTTAACACCGGCGATGGAGTCTGATGATCGTTGTCTGCCTGATATGCTTACTGCATCAGAGGATGCATCTCCTGGCACGACAGTGAGTCAGTCCGAAGATAGGCCGGACGTTCATGAGTGAAACAGACGAATTGTCAGCAGTCTCCGTCAGACGGCACGACCTCGATGCTCTGCGTGCGGCTGCAATGCTGCTCGGACTGCTGCTGCACAGTCTGATGTCATTTTTGCCGGGCGTCGCTGCTGTGTGGCCGGTTCAGGATGCCGCAGCAAGCTGGCCGTACGGCCTGATACTTGCCGCAATTCATGGTTGGAGAATGCCCCTGTTCTTTTTGATCAGCGGATTCTTTACCGCGATGTTGTGGCACAAACGCGGGCTCTCTGCCCTGCTGATACATCGCGCCAGACGAATTCTGCTCCCGTTGATTGCGGGGATGTGCACGATCGTACCCATAATGGGTCTCACGCTGTTTCTGCTGACCGGCAGCATCCCGACACAAGGCGGCAATGGGATTTTCGCTGCCATTGTCAGTGACGATATTCAGCAGGTGCAGCAGTATATCAAGTCAGGAGAGGACCTCGATGTGCGAGACAGCTTTGGCTCCACGCCACTGCACGTCGCCTGTTTCTTCGGACGGACATCGATTGCATCTTTGCTCCTGAATTCTGACGCATCCCGTGAAATCAGAAACAATGATGGTCTGCTTGCGGAGCACTTGCTGGACATGGACTGGTCAACCACATCTGCCATCGCCGGAATTGTGGGAGTCGATATTGAGCAGAATGAGCTGCTGATTAACCGATCGCAGATTCGGCAAATGTTTGCTGGTGAGGAAAAGTTCGCCGTCGGCGAAGAATTCGTTCCCAAGTCAATACCTCAGAGGAAGGTGAGAACCGTGCAATTCGACCCGTTCCGCACGCCAGTCTTTCACCACCTCTGGTTCCTCTGGTTTCTCTGCTGGCTGGTACCCATATTTGCCGTATTCGGAAGACTGCTTGCGATTTCCGGCGTGAAGCCACTTGCGTGCCAGACTGCAAATAGTCCGCTCCATCTGCTCTGGCTTGTTCCACTCACGGCGACGTCGCTTTTGCTGATGCCACGTGGCCCGCAGAGTTTTGGTCCGGAGACTTCGCTCGGATTAATCCCACTTCCGTCCGTGCTGTTCTGCTACGCAATTTTCTTCGGCTTTGGCATGCTGACCTTCAATGCTGACGGACGGGGGCTTCCGGGCGCGTCGCGACCGCTGCTGTACCTCGTTGTCGCTTCTCTCCTGCTGTTTCCGGCTGCTCTCGCATTGCGGTCAGATTCCTCGACTGCCACACAGGTCGTGGTGTGCTTGTTGGAGGCGGCATACGCATGGAGCATCTCGTTGGGTCTCATCGGGCTGTTCCATAAGCGATTCAGCTGCGAGACTCAGATCTGGAGGTACATCTCCGATGCTTCTTACTGGCTTTACCTCGTCCATATCCCGCTGGTCTGGGTGCTGCAGTCGCTCGTGAGCGATGTCGCCCTGCCCTCGCCAGTCAAATTGCTCATTGTCTGCTCACTGACGACCATCCTGCTGCTGCTAGTGTACCACTGCACAGTTCGCAGCACCTGGTTAGGGCTGTTTTTGAACGGCCGCAGATATCCACGCATCCCCCTGCGAAACCTGTTCACTCGCAGCATCGTTGTCGAACAGAATGCTCATTCCAAATAAGACTCTCCTTGTTTCTCCCGTTCCCGTCAGCCCGGTTCATTCCACCGCCAGATGGCGCCCCAAACGCGATGAACACGATGCCGCTCCGAGCGTTACCCCGGCGAAACAAAATGTTCTCTGCAATGCTGATTGCACTTCTGTTGTATTCGACTGG
>JALQUR010000607.1 GCA_023260695.1 Planctomycetaceae bacterium | reverse complement strand
TCCACCCAGCGAATATTCTTTTTCTTCGTTTCTGACATTTATGCAGATTCCGAAAACAGTTGATTTTTCCAGGAGCCACCTGCCTCAGTGTGCTCCGGCAACGATTCTGATCAGTGAGCACCGCCACCGGCCGGTGCCGCAGCGTTCTGCTGCTGCACATAGCCAGGTCGAGACGCTCGTTCTGCGGCACGCAGGCTGGCACTAATTGATCCCCACGCTGCGAACAGGGCCGCAGAGCCGGGCAACAGCCACCAGAGACTGAACTCAAATTGCAGACAGAACATCACCATCAGCAGATTGACCAGCGACAGCGGAATCATGACCCGCCATGCCAGTTCCATCAGCTGGTCAAAACGGAAGCGTGGAATGGTCCAGCGCAACGCGATAATGACACAGATAAACGCGAACGCCTTGCCGAGCAGTACGGCCAGCTTGATGACCCAGCCCAGCGCAGTTGCCTCGCCACCAGCTTCTGCAATCCCGGGGAAATGCCAGCCACCCAGAAACAGGATGGAGGTGAGCAGGCTGATGGTGATCATGTGGGTGTATTCACCAAGGAAGAACAGGGCCCACTTGAGAGCACTGTATTCGGTGTGCCAGCCACCGATGAGCTCCTGCTCACATTCCGCCAGGTCGAACGGCAGACGGTTTGCTTCCGCCAGAGAAGCTGTGAAGAACATCACCGCCGCGACCGGCTGAAACCAGATGTTCCAGCCCAGAATCCCGCCTTCAACCTGCTGCATCATGATCTGTTCGAGGTTCATGGTTCCGGAAATCAGGGCAATTCCCAGCACCGACATGCCCAGCGGAATCTCATAACTCACAACCTGCGCACTGGCCCGCAGTGCACCCAGTGCGCTGTATTTGTTGTTCGACGCCCAGCCACCGAGCACCACGCCATAAACGGCAAGACTGCCAATGGCGAAAATGAATACCAGGCCGATGTCGATTCCCGGTGCAATGATGAAGCGGATCCACGAGGGAACGCCTGGTTCGTCAACGGGCCCGAACGGAACCACGGCGAACGCCAGCAATGCTGTGAAGACAGAAATACCCGGAGCAATCACGAAGAGCACACGATTGACGTGGCCCGGAATCACTTCCTCCTTGAGCAGCAGCTTGATGCCGTCCGCCAGGGGCTGCAGCAATCCCATTGGTCCGACACGGTTCGGCCCGATGCGGTCCTGCATCCACGCAGACAACTTGCGTTCGAGCAGGATCAGATAGTTGCAGACGCCGGGAATGGCACCCACAACCACCGCGATTGTGATCAGAGTTGTCAGGAGTTCCTGTTGCGGTTCAGTCATGTCAGAAATCATCGCAGGAAAATAAAAGTCAGGGAGATCATCAGCATACTTACAGAACAGCCATCAGCCGGAAACAGCTGCGGTGGCCTGTCCGACCACGACACCGTTTTCGCGAAGTTCCGAGGCCGTCAGTGCTGACAACGCCGGGACTTCCCGAGCAATCTCTTCGCGAAGTGCTTCCGCCTGAACCAGTCCACGACGCTCCGTCAGATCCCAGAGAATCCGGGAATCGGGACGACTGCCGTCAGGGCCTCGCACAGATCGACGAATCAGCTGTGCCAGACCGGAATGATTCACAACAACACCTTCACGCTCCGCAAATGTGCCGGAAGGAAGCACAAAGCTGGCTCGACCGGCAAGTGGTGAAGTGAAGAAGTCCTGGACGATGACAGTTTCCGCTCTGCCAAGAGCGTCTGCCTGTTCTGCGGTGAACTGGCCCTCAGGATCTCCTCCCACCACGTACACAACCTTCACCTTACCGGATGCAGTCAGGGCAGTGAGTTCATCCAGTGACACCGGATTCGGCATCAACTTGTCAATGACTGCCTGAACTCCGATTCGATTGGGGCATTTTTCTGCGCGAATGGTAAACCTGATCGGTTCGACCGGATTGCCATTACGATCCTGAGGGAAGTGCTGGTCTGCTCCTTCAATGCGAACCGGTCCGAGCGTCAGGATCGCCTTTGGGTCAAGCTTCTTCAGCCATGAGCCGAGCAGCCATGCTTCTTCCACAGTCATCCACGGTGAAAGTACTGCAGCCACACTTCCGGAGTTGCTTTTCGCGGCACTTGTGACAGCTGATCGCACTGCTGGCAGAATAGCTTCCCAGTCAGCGTCCTGAAGCTGTCCGTTCTGTCGCTGCTGCGGGGAAGACAGACGCTGATCAGAATGAGTGTACTTCCAGCCGAACCGCCCTTCATCACACATGAAATGGCCCTGGGCCTGTTCGTTGTGACGTGGCGTTACGCGATAGACTTTGTCTTCGTTCTGATCAACCTTGATGCTGCAGCCGGTACTGCAGCCTGTGCAGACGGAGTTGGTGCTTTTCAGCCACCAGACACGCTGCTGGTACAGGAAATCCTTGCTGCAGAGTGCACCAACCGGACAGATGTCAACGACGTTTCCTGCCAGCGGATTGTTGACCGGGTGCCCCGGGAAAATATCAATCTCTTCGTGGCTGCCACGACTGACCACCTGGAGCTCGGCGGAGCCGGACACTTCGCGGGTGAAGCGGACGCAGCGTGTGCACATGATGCAGCGGTCGGTGAACAGCGTGATCTGGTCCCCGATGTAGTCCTTGTCCGGCTTGATATTCTTGGGTTCGTTCAGTCGGCTGTAACCACGACCGTAATCGAAGCTGTAGTCCTGCAGATAACACTCTCCCGCCTGGTCACAGGTGGGGCAGTCAAGCGGATGATTGAGCAGCAGGTATTCGAGGGTTGCCTGCCGAGCTGCTTTGACTTTTTCGCTGTCGGAGACGATGACAGTGCCATCCTTGACCGGTGTCTGGCAGCCGGGAACCAGCTTGGGCACCATCTGGACTTCACCGTCCTCCTTCTTTTCTCCCACCTCAACCAGACACATGCGGCAGCTGGCAACGACAGACAGATCCGGGTGCCAGCAGTAGGCCGGGATCTCAACGTCAGCGCGAGCGGCTGCCTGAATGCAGTTCAGGCGTTCACTGGAGCCGATTTCCACTTCTTTTCCGTTGACCGTTACCGTTGCCATTGCTGCTACCTGATTGTGCCTGTACAGATGTTCGGGTTGCGGGTTCTTCGGGCTGCCTGGTAAGGCTGCTGTTCTGAATCCGAGTCTCTTTCAGGTGTGAATCCAGAAGCCTGGCGCCACACGCTGATGCTGAAAGTCTTTTCGAACAATCAGTTCGAACAAGACAGTTGGCGAAGATCCTGAGCGGTTCGCCATGTTGCTGAAAACGCTGAAGATGCTGGTCAGTGTGCTGCCATCATCAGTTGCTGTGCCGAGGTCACGGAAGGTCTTCCCTGACGGATGTACTCCTCAAATTCCCCACGGAATTTGTTAATTGCGTTTTTCACCGGCCATGCCGCTCCGTCGGACAGCCCGCAGATTGTTGTTCCAGGGATAATCCCCATTGATCCTGCAACCTCCAGCAGCAGGTCAAGATCTTCCATTCGTCCACGGCCGTCACGAATTCGTTCCAGAATTCGTGTCATCCACTGAGTCCCTTCGCGACAGGGAGTGCACTGGCCGCAGGATTCGTGTGACATGAAGCGACAGCAGTTGTAGAGCACGTCCACCATGCTGGTCTGGTCATCCACCACAACGACCGCTGCGGTTCCCAGCCCCAGACAGCCAACTCGTCCCGGGCCTGCAAAGTCCAGCGGCGTATCAAGTTCATCAGCCGACAGGAATCCCATGCTGATGCCACCGGGAACAACGGCTTTTGCCTTGCGTCCCTTCCAGACGCCGCCGGCGTGCTGATCGATGAGTTCACGAGCAGTGACGCCCAGGGGAAGCTCGACGCAGCAGGGCTTGTTCACGTGACCGCTGATGCAATAAAGCTTGGGGCCAAGACTGCCCGGGTCGCGGGGATTATTCGGATCGGGCTGAACACCGATGGAACGAAACCATTCGACACCGCGGTAAAGAATCTGAGTCACACAGCAGAGCGTTTCCACGTTGTTAACGATGGTGGGCTTGCGGAACAGACCTTCGATTGCGGGGAATGGCGGCTTGATTCGTGGCCAGGCACGTTTGCCTTCGAGACTTTCAATCAGGCCGGTTTCTTCGCCGCAGATGTAGGCTGCAGCACCGCGATGCAGGTGAATATCAATGCAGAAATCGGATCCCAGAATATTGTCGCCGAGGATGCCGGCATCGCGGCATTCCTGAATCGCACGCTCGAGAATACGGAAGCTTTCACCGTATTCGTAACGAAGATAGATATACGCTGTGTTACAGCGAATTGCGCGACAGGCAAGGATGATACCTTCAATGAGCTGATGCGGATCGAGCTCCATCAGGTAGCGGTTGTTGAATGTTCCTGGTTCGCTTTCATCGGCATTCACAGCGAGGTAGATGGGGCCCTGATGATCCTTCGGAAGGAAGGTCCATTTGAGGCCGGTGGGAAATCCGGCGCCACCTCGACCTCGCAGCCCTGCGTTCTTCACCTGATTGGTGATTTCAACCGGGTCCAGCCGCAGAAATTCCTGCAGTCTCGAATATCCGCCGTCGGCCTGATAGGTCGCAAGCTGAGCACTGTCCGGCTTATTGATGCGAGCAAAAAGTACGGGTTCGAATTCTGCCACGATCTGCCTCGGAACTACTGAGAATACTGAAGAAACAGCCAACTTGCCGTTGTGTGAAAATCACAGTCCGTCAATCAGCTCCGCTGCTGATTCCGGAGTCATGTCCATGTGACAGACGTCGTTCACAAGCATGCAGGGAGCTCCTTCGCAGGCTCCCAGACACTCTGCAAACTCCACCGTGATTGCTCCGTCTGCGGTACGATGTCCCGGAGTCACCTGGTATTTCTCGCAGATGTTTTCCAGCAGTTCTTCTCCTCCGCGGAGCATGCAGGAGATGCTGCGGCAGAACCAGACTCGGTTTCGCCCCTGCGGGTTTTCCGGAGTCTTGAAGAAGTTGTAGAAGCTCATCGTGTCGTGCACTTCTGCGGGCTGCAGTTCGAGCAGTTCGGCAATTTCCACGATCGATTCGTTCGATACTGCACGAAGGGCATCGTGCACGATGTGCAGTGCCGGCAGCGTGACAGCACGCTTGTTCGGATACTTCGGGAATTCCGCGCGAATCTTGTCGCGAAGTTCTTCACTGAGCACACTCATGATCGGAGAGCCATCA
>JALQUR010000576.1 GCA_023260695.1 Planctomycetaceae bacterium | reverse complement strand
GCCCGAAAGCGGACTCATGCCAGAGAGCGTCACTGTGGGCTGTCGACCACTGGGCAAGTCACAGATGATTGAATCCTGCCTCAGCGGCGTCACCCCGTTTCCGCAGGACCTGCGGGCAGAAAACGGATTTGACAACCGGGCAGATCACCTGTCGTTGTCTCCGCTGTTGCTGGAATCAGTCCTCCGACTCGCTCGCTCCATCGTTCACAGCAGAGAATTCAATCCCCGTAACAGCGCTGTCCTGCAACGACTGATCGCAGCACCGCCGGAGGCGTCACCTGAGGCCCTGCGTGAGCTGATTGCCGCTCGCCTGCAACCATTGCTGCGTCGCGCGTTCCGCAGGGCGGCTGACGCCGAAACGCTTGAACGATACACCGGCTTCGCCGAGCAGCTGCTGCAGGAGGGCATGGACTTCCCGACAGCGATGCGAGAAACACTCGCCGCAATCCTGTCGTCGCCGTCGTTCTTCTATCTGGGGTCAGCGGCGGACAATTCCACGAGTACCCACGGACAGAGTGACACTGTCCTTGCCGAACAGGTTGCCCTGTTTCTCTGGAACAGCATTCCTGATGAACAACTGCTTGATCTTGCAGACGCAAACCAGCTGCATCAGCCCGAGATTCTTGCGGAACAGGTACAGCGCATGCTGCGTGACCGTCGAGTCAAACGGTTTGCCGACAGCTTTCCCGCACAATGGCTGCAGCTCGAACGCATCATTCCGGCCGAACCTGATCGTGAACAGTTCCCGCAGTTCTATTTCCTCAAGTATCGCGCCAGCATGCATATGGTGCTGGAACCATTACTGCTGTTCGAAACGGTTCTGATTGAGAATCGCCCCCTGCGCGATCTGCTTGCCCCCGACTTCAGCTATCGCAGCAACCTGTTGCAGGCGTGGTATCGAAATGGCACACAGGGAAACCCGGGCAGTCCTGTGAAGGTGCAGTTCGATCGCGTGAAACTGGACGACGAGCGATACGGTGGCGTGATCAGCAATGCTGCCGTCATGACAATGACTTCAGCAGCACAGGAAACCAGACCCATTGCTCGGGGGGCGTGGATGGCCACAGTCATCCTGAATGATCCACCGCCACCCCCACCGGCAGATGTTCCACCGCTCGCTGCAGCATCGGAATCAGCAGCAAACCTCTCCATCAGGCAGCGATTTGCCGCTCACCGGGAACGATCGGACTGTCGCGGCTGTCATGACCGCATTGATCCGCTGGGATTTGCACTGGAAAACTACAATCCGACCGGAATCTGGCGTGACCAGTACCACGCAGGACAGCCTGTGAATGCATCCGGACTGCTGTTCGGCCGACATCAGTTCTCAGATTTCACTGAACTGCGTGAGGCTCTGCTGCAGGAACACGGAATCCTTGCCGAAGCATTCGTCAGGCATCTGCTTGCGTATGCACTCTGCCGAGAGCTGACCGCACAGGATTCATCAGGCGTGCGAGCCATTGTTGCGGATGCAGCCGAACGTGAATTCCGGATGCGGGATATCATCCAGGCAGTCGTTCTGAGCCCGCTTTTTCGTGGAGCGACGGAATCACCGCCGCTCGCCGGAGAGACTCCCGATCAGTCCGGCAGCGGTTCAGTATCCAGCATTTCAGCAACACGGTGAGCGAGCGGAGCAGTCTCCATGAGTCAACAGGCAGAAAACAACCGCCGCCCACGGCAGAACAATGGTCGCCGCCGGTTCCTCCGCAGTGTCGCCGGTGCCGGGATGGCACTGCCATGGCTGGAAAGTCTGTCAGCAGTACTCCCGGAACAGTCGCTGCAGCGGCTGGCAATCTTCTATGTACCGATCGGAGTGGTTCGTCGCGGATTCTTCCCCGGGGAAGCGGACGCAGCGGTGCCTGTCTTCAACGGAGGTGAACCCGATCTGACGGTGCAGCGGGATCTGCAGCCTGGCGTGTACCCGCTGCAGCAGCTCACTCCCACTCAGCAACCGCTTGAATCGCTCAGACACAAGGTCACTCTGATCACTGGTCTGGATCGTACCTATCGGCAGGGCACTGATGTTCACGCTCAGTGTGCATCGTGTTTCCTCACCAGCGGAACTCCGCAGACCGTGACGTCATCTCCCTATCCGCTGGATCGCACGCTGGATCAGATTGTGGCCGACCACATCGGCGGAGAAACACCATTCCGCTCACTGGAACTCAGCTGCAACAGTCACAATGACAACCGGGAGTCGATCTGGTTCGATAACATCTCATGGTACGGCACCGGTCATGTCGCTCCGTCCATGCGTGATCCGCAGGCAATCTACCAGCGTCTGTTCGGCACGCAGGAAAACGCCGGGCTGCGACGCGTGACGGATCTGGTCATGGAAGATGCGCGGGCAATTCAGCGACGACTGAGTGTGGCAGATCGCAGCAGATTCGCGGAGTACTTTGACGGGGTCCGCACGCTGGAACAGCAGCTCGATCTGATGGACCTGCGTCGTCGGCAGATCTCCGGAGATATTCCGATCGATGAACCGATTGCTGCTCACATGCCGCGGAGCCAGTATCTGGATGTGATGTGCCAGCTGATGGTTGTCGCTCTGCAGACCGGAATGACACGGGTGGCGACGATGATGATCGGACCGGAACGCTGGGATACTCCGTTCCTGTATGACACGCTGTCTGACAAACCCCTGAGCCATCACGGAATGTCTCACAACCAGCCGAAGTTTCTGGAGCAGCTGCTGCAGGTGGATCGATTCCACATGGAGCAGTTCGCGCGAATGGCGGCTCGAATGGACAGCATCCAGGAAGCCAACGGAAAAACGCTGCTGGACAACACCCTGCTGACATACGGATCAGGCCTCGGTGACGGCTCCACTCATCAGTACACAGACCTGCCGATCATTGTCGCCGGTTCCGGTGCCGGGCGTCTGCGAACCGGACTCCATCTGCACTGCAGCCAGGGTTCCCGGCTGGCAGACCTGTGGTTGACACAGTGTCACAGCCTTGGCCTGAACCTGCCACAATTCGCGGACAGCGATGGCCTGCTCAGTGATCTGCTCACCTGAGTCTCTTCGCACACAGGATTTCCGTCACGGTCCGCAGAAGCGATGGGCGGACAACACACACGGGTTGGTAAGGCAAGCCATGCAGACACGACTTCTGGGACGAACGCAGCAGCAGGTGACTCAGCTGGGTTATGGCAGTATGGGCCTGCGTGGCCCCGCAACCTGGGGCGTTCGCGTCGTTGATGAAGCAGCAGCCGACCGCATGCTGAACAGTGTACTGGACGCCGGCATCAGCTTCATTGATACGGCTCCCGATTACGGCATCAGTGAAGAACGGATCGGCCGTTATCTCCGGCATCGCCGCGATGAGTTTCTGCTGGCAACAAAATGCGGCTGTGATCCGCTGCAGCACGACGATCATCTGGAAGTACGACACACATGGACAAAGGATCGAATTCGCCGCAATCTGGAAGAAAGTCTGCGACGCCTGCGGACGGACGTCATTGATCTGCTCCAGTTTCACGGCGGCGACGCAGAAACACTGCAGCATGAGGGTCTGATCGATCTGCTGCTGGAGTTTCGTGAACGCGGGCATATTCGCTGGCTGGGCATCTCATCTTCGCTGCCGCAGCTCCCGGCGTTGCTGCAGCTGGATGTCTTCGATACGGTGCAGTTGCCATGGTCCTGCCTTGATCCGCGACACGAGCCGCTGATGAATCAGGCGGCAGAGCAGGGGATGGGCGTCATCGTTCGCGGCGGGATCGCGCAGGGTGGACCGGATGCAGAAATCCAGCGGCCGCTGCTGAATCAGGTCTGGGAACAGGCAGGCCTGGACGAACTGCTTTCGCCAGGCATGAGCAGAGCCGAACTGCTGCTGCGATGTACGCTGTCGCAGTCATCCTGCCACACCACAATTGTGGGTACCTGCAATCCGGAGCATCTGCAGGAGAATCTTCGCTCGGCTGAACGCGGACCGCTGCCGGCTGATCTGCTGCAGGAAGTTGAACGCCGAATCAACCAGGTTCTGAACCGCGATGACGCATCATAGTCGCGGAGGATTGACCGGGACTTTGGGAATCTCTCCGCTGGCGCGGCGACGCAGTTCGGCCCGCAGCTGATGCATCACCTGCTGCATCTGCGGAGACGGATTGACGGCCAGGTTCCGGAACTCCTGCGGATCTGAGTGATGATCATATAACTCGATCCCGGCCGCCCCCTCCGCCCACTCCGTGAAACGATATCGGTCTGATCGAATACTGCAGCCCATCACCTGTGCAGCCAGGCGATCATCGGCCGGACGCAGAATCTGTGTCACTGCCAGTCCATTCCACTCCTGGAGCGGATCCTGCAGCAGAGGCAGCAGACTGCGACCGTCCACTGCCTCAGGAATCTCCCACCCCATGCAGTCCACAACCGTGGGGTAGATATCCACAAATTCCACAACCTGCCGGCAGAGAACTCCCCGGCCAGCTGTTCCTGGAGCGCGAATCAGAAGCGGTGCCCTGGCTCC
Organism: Planctomycetaceae bacterium; assembly: GCA_023260695.1. Taxonomy (GTDB): domain Bacteria; phylum Planctomycetota; class Planctomycetia; order Planctomycetales; family Planctomycetaceae; genus SXXK01. The sequence continues at coordinate 2,472 of JALQUR010000576.1, read as the reverse complement.
CTGTTCAAACAACGTGCGTTTCTGCCAGACCCCATTATGCTCGCCAAGGTGGTATCCATGATCACTCCAGAAAACCACCAGCGTATTCTCTGCCAGCCCGAGTTCATCCAGCGCCTGAAGCAGTCGGCCGACCTGAGCGTCAACGAAGGAGACACTGGCGTAATACGCCTGCAGTGCATCCAGCAGAGTTTCTTCCGGAAGGCCGTAGTGCGGCACAGGGCAGTTATGAGCGAATGCCGCCACAGGAATGTCATCCCGATCATCGTCCGGTGCAAATGGCAGTCGCAGTTGTTCCCGATCGTACAGATCGAAGTACCGCCGTGGTGCCACATACGGCGTATGCGGGCGAAAGAACCCGGCGGCGATGAAGAACGGCTGGTCCCGATGAGTCCGCATGAGTTCAATTGCCTGCGTGGCGATCATGCCATCGGTCTGCTCTTCATCAGTACCGTCAGCCGCCAGCCAGCTGAGCGCAGCGCTGATCTTGCGATGCGGCTCTGCATTGGTAATCAGATGTTCCTCGGCAACATCGCGCCCGCGCGGATTGAAGCGTTCGTCCCAGGAAGGCGGATCATCGTGCCCATCAGTGCCGATGGCGGCAGGGACGTTGTAATGATAAATCTTGCCGGTGCGGGCAGTGTAGAAACCGCGACTGCGAAACTGCTGCGACAACGTCACCGCATTCGGTACCTGATCTCGAAAATGACGATCCAGATCGTACACGCCAATCCGGTCCGGCCGCATGCCGGTCATCACCGAAGCGCGACTGGGGTTGCAGAGCGGAATCTGGTTGTAGGCATTGGCAAAACAGACCCCGCCTGCCGCAAGACGGTCAAGTGCCGGAGTAATTGCCAGGGGGTCCCCCAGACAACCCAGTGAACAATTCAGATCGTCTGCAGCAATAAACAGGACATTGCGAAGCGGCTGCTGTGACATCGCCGACTGCAGCGGCAGCAGCAGGGACAGCAGGAGCAGCACCGGAAAGTTTCGGCCGGATGTTTTATGGAGTAGTGGCATGTGGCAGATCACCTGATCACGGTCTGAAGTAATTCGACAGGGTGCTCAGAACAACTCATAGCGAAATCCGGTGCCGGTCTCAACTTCTCAGCAGGGGTCGCTATCTGCTAAATTCTGCGAAGTGGAGCGGTATGCAGGGCAGCTTACGGGCACGACTCCCGAACCTCGCAGCGGAAACTGGTATGCAGCAGAACAATGATGGCACAGCAGATATCTCAGACCAGCGAATCCTGAAGCTGCAGACTGTCTGCCTGATGATCCTGTCGCTGGCTGCAGTGATTCACCTGCTCGTGAACCTGCGCAGCGTCCTGGTCCCGTTCATCGTGGCGGTGTTCATTGTCAGCGGCGTATCGCCAATCCTGGAACGGCTGCAGCGGCACCTGCATGTGTCCCGCATTGTTGCCGCAGCAATCGCGTTCAGTGTCGGGGCGTCGCTGAGTGTGCTCTTCGGAATCAGTGTGTGGCTTTCTGTCGCCGAACTGCAGGGCAGATCTGACGAGTATCTGCAGGGCGTTCGCAGTCTCACGGGTCGCATCGAACCATTTATCCCCGCAGCCATCCTTGACGCGGCAACTGAGATTCCAGCTGCTGCCAATGGTCGTGAAGCCGGCAGCGGTATTCCCGGCGTTCAGTCGATGATTCGCAGCGGGATCACTCAGGTAAGTCAGGTCCTGGGCGAAGTACTTTCCTCCGGAACCGTGGTGCTGATCTTCGTCTTCTTCCTGCTCCTGGGGGCCCCTCAGAAACAGCTGCGCAACCACACGCTGCGGCAGTTCGATCAGCAGGTCAAATCCTATCTGACGCTGAAGACAATCATCTCCATCTTCACCGGGCTGGCGTTCGGACTGGCGCTCAGACTGTTCGGAGTGCCGATGGCACTGACTTTCGGTGTCCTTGCTTTTCTGATGAACTTCATCCCGAACATTGGCCCCGTCATTGCCAGCGCGCTGCCACTTCCGCTGATCCTGCTTGATCCGAATGCATCTGCCACCTGGATGTGCTGTGTGATCATCACGATCTTCGCCATTCAACTGATCAGTGGCAATCTGCTGGAGCCTCGCATCATGGGAGAATCCGCCAATCTGCACCCCGTGACAATCCTGCTGGCACTCATGTTCTGGGGGACAATCTGGGGAATCGTCGGGATGTTTCTGGCAACGCCTGTGACAGCGGTCATTCGCATCGGGCTGGAACGCATTCCCTTCACCCGGTCCCTGGCGATGCTTATGGCCGGGCAAATCCCCGAAGACTGATTCGGGAACTGAGTCTGCAACCCATCTGCCCGCAACCTAGCCGCAACCTAACCGCAAAGTGGGACAGCTGCTTTTCCAATCGCAGCAGGAAAAACGACCACATCGTTCACTCCACCACTGAGTGACCTTTTTCAGGAGAGACCGCTAAAGCGGATTTTTCCATAAAAAAACAAGAATAGCCCAAGACAAATCGTTCATCACT
>JALQUR010000432.1 GCA_023260695.1 Planctomycetaceae bacterium | reverse complement strand
GCTCAGCTGTAAGAAATGCGATCGACTCTGGATCAGGTTGATTTTGATGCTGCCGCGAAGTACGAGCGGGAACTGCGTCACGACGTGATGGCTCACGTGCATGCCTGGGGGGATCAGGTTCCTGCGGCTCGGCCGATCATCCATCTGGGTGCGACCAGCTGCTTTGTCACGGACAATTCCGAGTTGATTCAGATTCGTGACAGTCTGCTTTTGTTGCGTCGGCGACTGGTGCAGGTGATTGACCAGCTGGGGCGATTTGCTGCGGAGTGGCGGGATCTGCCCTGCCTCGGGTTTACTCACCTGCAGCCCGCGCAGCCGCTCACCGTGGGCAAGCGTGCCACGCTCTGGTGCTGGGATCTGCTCCTGGATCTGGAAGAGCTGGAGCATCGGATTGCGACGTTGCGATTCCGCGGTGTGAAGGGGACGACGGGCACGCAGGCATCATTCCTGAGTCTGTTTGGCGGGAACCATGATGCGGTGCTGGAGCTGGATCGGCTGGTCACGGAATGTATGGGGTTCAGTTCGACTCACGCGGTCACTGGCCAGACCTATTCCCGCAAGTCCGATTCGATGGTGATGGGTTGTCTGAGCGGGATCGCTCAAAGCTGTCACAAGGCGGGGATGGATATCCGCATTCTGCAGCATCGCAAGGAGATTGAGGAACCATTCGAGAAAAGCCAGATTGGTTCTTCGGCGATGGCGTATAAGCGAAATCCGATGCGGAGCGAACGTATGTGTTCGCTGGCACGATTCGCAATGAGTCAGCAGTCTGGTGTGGACAACACGATGGCCACGCAGTGGATGGAGCGGACGCTGGATGACAGTGCTATTCGTCGGCTGGCGATTCCACAGGCAATGCTGGCAGTGGATGCATGTCTGATTCTGTACCGCAATATCACGGACGGGATGGTGGTGTACCCGCAGGTGATTTCGGCCAACCTGAATGCGGAACTTCCCTTCATGGCCACGGAGGAAATTCTGATGGCTGGAGTGCAGGCTGGCGGAGATCGTCAGGAGCTGCACGAGGTGATTCGCAGCCACAGTCAGGCGGCTGCAGATGTGGTGAAGCGTGAGGGGCGACCGAACGATCTGCTCGATCGGCTGCGAGCGGATGCAGCCTTCGCGGCGGTCGATCTGAGCGGTGCTCTGGACGCGTCGCGTTACGTGGGTCGTTCGCCGGAACAGGTGGATGCATTTCTGCGGGAGCATGTGGAACCGGTGCGGGCGCGGTATGCGAGTGAACTGGGTGGTGAGGCCGAAGCTCTGCGAGTCTGAACGAATGATGAACATTGCCTGTTGAGACTTGACGCCTCTGCGGTTGCGAAGTGGAATTTGTGTCAGGCGGAGGCGAATTCGACTGCCGTCCGGCTGGGGCTGTCAACGACAGCCATGAAAGTCTGCAACAGGAGCTGCCATGGCGCGAGCGGGGCAGAGACAAGCGGTCACAAAGTCGCGGCATGCATCGGCGATGCAGCTGGGCACAGTTGTGCAGTTATTGTCGGCATTTGCGTGTGTGCTGGCCGCCATCGCGTTACCGCTTTATTTTCCTCAGGACGCCCGTCTGCTCCGCTGGGGCATGTCTTCCGCAGCGGGGTTCTTCCTTCTGCTGGCTGTGGTGTCGCGGATCTTTCAGCGTCGGCTGGCGGAGTTTTCCGAGCGGTGGAATCTGGACAACCGTGTGCTCGTGCCTCGGGAAGGCTTTGTGTTCCTGGGGATCATGCTGTTTCTGGCTGTCGCTGCGTTGTCTGGCGGCAGTGCGACAACGGGGAACAGCCTGCTGCTGATCTTCGGCCTGATGGCTGGCAGTTTTGTTGTCAATGGCTGGGTTGTGCTGATGATGAAGCGGCAGCTTGAGGGCAGCCGCACTCTGCCCTCCACCGCATCTGCGGGCGTCCCGTTTTCGGTGTGGGTCACAGTCAGCAATCGGCGGCGAAAGCTGGCTTCGCGGTTATTGCAGGCAGAGGATGAAGTGGAATTTGCGGGTGTGGTGGTGCGGCCCGTGGTGACATTTCTGTGTGTTGCACCGGGGGCATCGCGTACAGCGGCATATCGGCTGCAGATTCCAGTGCGGGGGCGGGTGGTTTTTCGGCAGCTGCAGATCAGTACTCAGTTTCCCCTGGGCATTGGTCGTTCTGTGCTGAGTGTGGCGGCAGAGCGAGAACTTCTGGTGACGCCTCGACCCGGCCGACTGTTGCCAGCGTGGCAGCAGCTGGTGGCATTGCGAGGAGAAGACGACGCGCGGATGCGGGAGTCACCTTTCGGGCGGGCGGAGGAGGAGTTTGTCGGGCTGCGGGATTACCGCAACGGAGACCGTCTGCGACAGATTCACTGGCTGAGTACAGCTCGTTCCGGAAGTCTCAAGGTCCGTGATTTTCGTCCGCACCAGAAGACTTCAGTGGCGGTGATTCTTGATCTGTTTTGTCCTGAGGATGTTGCGGAAGAGCTGCTGGAGCAGGCAATTTCTCTGGCTGCGACCGTGTGCAGTGAGGTGAACGACGACAATTGTGGCGGGGAACACTGCCTGATTATCGGCGGCATGTCGATTGTTCCGGTGCAGAGTTCAGCAGCGATTGATTTTCGGCAGCGGTGCGGGAGGGCGCTGGCGGAATGCGAGGTTTCCAGGGATTCCTCAATGTCACAGCTGCTGCATGTGGTCGGTCGTGTGCAGGGAAATCGCCGGCACCGCTGGTTGCTGCTGACCACGCGACCACAGGCGTGGCAACGAGGTACTGAGGCGGCAGCGGGTACTGCGGACGACGCTGCCGGGCTGCGTGGACTCTCGTTGCAGGTGCTGACAATTTCTGCTGCGAATCTGCACGCCTGGTTTCAGCCACTGCCGTCCAGTCAGGAACTGCTTGCGGGAGACACGCCATGAGTGTTCAGGCGCAGGCAGCTCAGCTGCAGCTCAGACGCAGTTTCCTGTTCGGAATGTTTCTGGTCTGCAGTGCCACTGCGGTGTTGCTGTCATGGAGCCAGTTACGGCTGTTTCCGATGCTGTTGACGCCATTCCTTGCGGCGGCAGCATTGTATGTGAACGACGACCGGCGCTGGTTTCGGCTGCCGGTCCTGGTGGCCAACCTGCTGGGACTGGCGGCTTTGCTGCAGCTGCTGAATCAGTTCGACGGGACGAATCTGATGCGGCTGGAGCGCGGAACGGACCTGCTGGTCCAGCTCAGCTGGATTGTGCTGTTCATGCCGGTCACTGCGCGACGTTACTGGTGGTTACTGGGGCTGGCAGCGTTGCAGACAGCGGCCAGTGCGGTGCTGATTGCTGACGCTGGTTTTGGCGGGTCACTGATCTTCATTGCGTTGCTGATGCAGTGGACTCTGTGTCTGTTCACACTGCAGCGGGCAGTGGGGAGGAATCAAGCCGTTCGGCAGGCAATTCAGGCCGAGCAGATGACCGGGCGGGCGGATCGCAGTCGTCGGCTGCGTTTCTGGCTGCGGTTTCTGGGGCTGGGTGGACAGGCGCCGGCGGCGAAGTTGGCGGGTACACAGGCCGCAGCGGAGATGATTCTGGTCCGGCATGGGCTGGATACGGGTGGCGGCAGAGCTGTGGACATATCACTTGGGCGGCTGATGGGGACATTCTGGTTCACATCGCTGTTGGTCGCAGCTGTTGCTTTTGCAGTGTTCCCGAGAATGTGGATGAACACGGATGAGCTGTTCGCCATGACTCCGGGTGAAATGCTGGGGATCGGGGTGGCTCGATCCGGCTTATCAGAAGCAGTGAGACTGGGGCATCATGGTCGGCTGCTGCTGAGTAATGAGAAGGCATTGAGTCTGAGCATCAGGGAGGTGGGCAGCGGGCGGGAGATTCCCGAGGAGCAGTATCTGTCTGCTCGGCAGGAAGATGAGATCTATCTCCGCGGAAATGTCTACTCCCACTATGCCGACGGTGAGTGGAGTTTAGCGAAGCGAGCGACTCGGCAGTCGGTCGCTGTGTTGCGTCGTGAGCCCCTGCGGGGGGCCAACTTTGAACTGCGGATCGAACTGGAGGCAACGGCGGCGGGGATACCTGTGTGTCCGTTTCCTGCCTTTGGCGTTGCGGTCGATCGCGGTCCGCAGATGCAGCTGGAGTCACAGACGCAGGTGCTGCGGTGGCAGGAAGATGCACAAGCGGATACGGCAGCGGGTTCCCGGACGTATCGCGTGCAGACGGAAGCGGAAGCATATCGCTGGCCGCCGGGATGGCAACATTCGATTCTGGATCCGCGCGATGGTGCCGTGCGACGCTGGGAAGTGGAGTACCGGCTGGCGTCACAGATGCTGGAGACGTGGATCACGCCTGATATTCCGGTGAATCACCCCCGCGTCAATGAACTGGCCGGGAACCTGATGCGGAACGCCGGACGCCGCCTGACGGCGCTGCAGAAGGTGCAGCTGGTACTGGATCATCTCTCAGCGGAGCAGGGATTTGAGTATTCGCTGGATCAGCCGCGGATCGATCTGGATAACGACCCGTTGACGTCGTTCCTGTTCAGCGGCCGGAAGGGGCACTGCGATTATTTCGCCTCCGGGTGTGTCCTGCTGCTGCAGGCCATGCGGGTTCCGGCTCGGCTGGTCACCGGCTACACGGGTTGTGAAGCGGACGAATCGGGTAACGGTTATGTGATGTATGAACGCAATGCGCACGCCTGGGCTGAGGTTTGGGTGGGCGATCACTGGGTGACGATCGACCCGACGCCGGCAGCGGAGCGACAGGAGCAGCGAGACGCCCTGGCAGACCGTTCTCTGTTCTCCAGCATGGGAGCGGCCCTGGTTGGATTCTGGAGCGGGGCGATCAATGACATGTCTCCCGACAGACAGCGTGCATTTCTGGAACCCATGTTTGATGTTGCATCCTCGATGATGACGCGACTGCGAGAAGAAGGTCTGACTGCGGCCTTAAGGGAAGCGTGTACCAGAATCAATCCGAGTCTCGGTGGGGCAGTCGCCACGGGGCTTGTCGCAGCAATACTGATCGCTGCGGCGATGCTGGTTTACCGTGGTTCATGGCGACGATTGCTGAAGTGGTTGCGGCAAGGCCCGGGCAAAACTGATCGTGCCGGAGTCCTGGAGCAGACTGCGGCGTCCCGCATGACACGGATTTATCTGCAGTTTCGTGAGTACTGTCAGCAGGCAGGCATCCCGGTTTCAGGGGCGAATACGGCGCTGCAGAATGCGCATGCAGCGGAATTGCAGCTGCTGGACCGACTCCGAGACGCCAGTCTGGAAGGCATGCCCCGGCGGCTGGCAGAAGCCTATCATCGCATGCGGTTTGGGAATGCGATCCCGGACGACAGTGAATTCCAGCAGCTGCAGCAGGATCTGCAGCGTTTTCGGGAGCTCACGCTGGCAGTTGGGCCCGAGGAGGTCTGAGCGACGGGCAGATCTGAGCGGCAAGCAGCACGGCGACGCATGTTCGGAAGCAGATTCCCGTGGCGCAGATTCCCCCGGGCGCAGGCAGAAGTTCGAGGCTGTCGCAGGAGCGGTTCGTCAGAGCATGCTGTTGAGCAGCAGGTGCAGCTTCCGCAGTTCTCGCAGACGATCTTCGCCCGCGAAGACTCCGGGGAGCAGGTCAACGCTCAGACTGCGGCTGTATTCCTGCTGATTCAGCACGGCGATGATGCGGTTGTAGTCCACTTCCCCCAGGCCTGTCGGGACCTGCATTGCCGTCGGTGACGTATCGCGAAGATGAACATGCAGCACGTGCGGGAAGACCACATCGAAGTCCACAGGACCGTCAGGACGGCAGATGTAAGCGCTGGGGTCCAGAGTGATCCCCACGCCTTTCGAAGCCTGGCAGATTTCAATGGCTGTATGTGGATCTTCGGTCAGTGCCCCCTGCTCTGTCAGTATGGACAGTCGCACTCCGGACTGATGACAGATTTCGTTACGTTCCCGCAGGCGATCTACTTCGGAATTGAATGGCGTACCGAGTGGAGAGGCTTTGATTGTGATCTGCGTGGTGCGGAGCAGCTGTGCAAAGCGGACGACCCCGGAAAACGTCTCCGGGTCAATTTCCTGTTCGAGCATCAGTGCCACGGTGGAAAGCCGGCTGGCATCCTTGATTCGTACAGCCAGACTTTCGGGGTCTGCAGCAACAGTTGCGGGCTGCAGCAGGTTTGCAGACTCTCCCAGGCAGAGTTCGACTTTGTCGAATCCCAATTCCTGCAACTGCAGACAGGCAGCCGCGAAATCCAGCTCAGCGAGGCTTCTCGTTGATGCAGCAAGATGCACGGCAATCCTCCATGATCGATGCAAATCGTGTTGTTGTTTTTGTTTACGCCGAATTCAGGAGTGGTTCCGGGGTCGGCTGGCGGTATTGGCAATGTACGGCGAAGCGGCTGATTCCGCAATAGCGTCTGAACTTCCAGGAATTCTGTCGTTGGAATTGCAGGGATTTTGCACGATTGGGGGATTGTTCTGCCGATAACGAAAATGAGTCAACAATCAAAATCGGTGCCTGAGTGCGAAAAGTCACGCGGAGGCCGAGCGTTGCAGTCGCACTGCAGGGATCAATTGGGTGAACAGGGAGCTTGTGTCATGCATCGAGTGACGATGGCGTTGCTGCTTTCGGGGGCGATTGGACTGATGTGCACTGGCTGTGCAACATCCGGGGGTATGACGGCAAGCCAGCCGCGTCAGCAGCAGCCTGCCGCTGCAATGGCGGCGGGAACGCCGGTCCGTTCTGTGTCGATGAGCAGTTGTCAGGATTGCCAGCAGGGCCAATCGCACGGTCATGCTGCGAACTGTCAGATGTGCCAGCACACCAATGGGAACTGCCCGGACGGGACCTGCAATCTGCCGTTTGTTCCGGTACATCGCACGTTCCAGAACTATTCAGTGCCGCAGGGGCTGAGCTATCCTCCGGATAATGTGCCACCGGCGACCTATCAGTATCCCTACTACACGCTGCGGGGTCCAACGGACTTCTTCCAGCAGTGAGCAGGGATCATTGAACGAAGGCGAAGATCCTCAGGGATGGGGGATGTGCTTCAGGGATGAAGTGTTCTTCGCCAAAACTTCAGCAGGCCGCTCGGTTTCCGAGTGGCCTGTTTGATTTTACGGACTTCGGCTGGCGGGCGGGACTGGCGATGATCAAGGCTCAGGCGATAATGCGGTGGCAACTGTTGAGCTGTTGCTGCGTGCTGTTCCTGCTCGCCGTGAAGATCTGCGGCGACGAGATTGAGGGACAGGTGCGGATTCTTCCTGTGGAGCAGGAGAAACCAATCGCGGCCACCATCCGGCTGCGGAACGGGCTGATCCTGCAGGGAATGTGTTCGGTCGCCAGCACTGTAGCTCCGCTGCCAGCAAGTCAGCGGGAAGTCGATCGCCCGGATCAGGGACTGCGAATGCAGCAGATTGATCAGGGGTACCGTCAGATTTTCGTTCCGGTGCGGCGCAGTGAGCAGCCGGTTCCGGATGTCAATGCGTGGCCGGCGCTGGCGTTCGGTATTCCGCGGGAGCGGAAGCCCCGTGAGCAGCGTCCGGATGTTCTGCCCTTTCCGGGAATTTTCGACAGCCGCGGGATTGCCGAAACGGATGTTCCCGGCGGCAGTTCGGGAGCGACGCTGAGTTCAGCAATTGTTGCTCTGAATGAGCTGTTTGCGGAAGTGGCGAGTACGACTCATGCATGGAATTACCGCATTTCGCTCGACGCCATTCCGCGGCAGAACCTTGTTTCCATCGTCAGTCAGTGCAGTGATTTTGGCACGAGTGCCACGCGTCGATTCGAGATTGTGCGAATGCTGATGAAGGCGGAGCGTTATCCCGAGGCTGGGCAGATTCTTGCCGGGATTGCTGCTGATTTTCCGGAGCAGCTGGAAACGGTACAGATGCAGCTGATGGTGGTGCGAGAACAGATGGCTGCGGAGATCACGGGTGAACTTGAGCGTCGTCGGGATGCGGGACAGCACCGGCTGGCATGGAACGGGGCGCGACTGCATCCCCGCGAGGATCTGACTGCGGAGGCTGTGGTCCGTGTGGATCAGCTGACGCGAGAGTATGACCGCATCGCGGTTCGTGTGGAGCGAATTGCTCGCAGCCTGCGTGCTGCTGTGGCAGCATTGCCAGCGGAGCTGCCGGCAGCCGAAGCGGAGATGGCGCTGCAGACGATTCTGGATGGTCTGGATGCGAACAGCGTTGATCGACTGGCAGCTTACGAGCTGCTGCTGGACTTGCGGGTGGAGGATCGTCCGCCGGTGGATGAGCAGCTGGCTCAGGCATTTTCCGGGTGGTTACTCGGAGCAGAGGAACTGGTCACTCGACTGGAAGATGTACTGTCGCTGTTTGCGGTTCGTCAGCAGGTGCTTGATTATCTGGTCACTGAGATCGGCGAGGATGCGGTGCGGAGCGAGCTGGCGTCACAGATTGCTCGTGCGGAAGGAGTCAGTGTGGACCGTCTGGCAGCAATGATTCGTCTGTTGCCGGCGGCGGACCCGTTGTTGTCTGCGGCAGCGGGGGATGCCGGGGCCGGCGTGTTTCGTCTGTCAGCCACGGCAGAGAGTGCTGCGGCAAGAATCGTGCTGCCGGCGGAATACAGTCAGACGCGGCGGTGGCCGTTGCTGCTGGCATTTCCTCGCGCTGACAGCGAGGCGGATGCGTGGGTGGACTGGTGGCGAGCGCAGACAGCGGCTGCCGGCTGGATTCTGGTGGTGCCGGTCCTGGCGGAGGACGCCGCCGGAAATCTGAATCCGGAGCAGCGGTATTCGGCATCGGCAGCGGAACACACGCAGGTGCTGTCACTGCTGCGGCGGCTGAAGCGAGGTTTGTGTATTGATGATACGCGGGTCTTCGCAGCCGGGCATGGACCGGGTGGCGAGGCTGCGATGGACATGATTGCATCGCATCCGCAGCAGTTCACGGGAGTGGTTGCGGTGAGTACACCGGGGCGGAGGCATCTGCAGTGGACCGCCGGAAATGCAATCGAGAAACCATGGTATGTGGTGATCGGGGAAGCTCATCCCTTCTGGTATGAGCGGATGAATCTGCTTTCGGCAAAGTTCTTTCGTCGCGGCAGTGAGATAGAGACCTACTTTGACATGATGTTTGTGCGTTATCCACAGCGTGGTGCGGAGAGTTTCGCCGGCGAAGTGGACGAGATTCTGGAGTGGATGCAGCTGTATCGTCGGGAAGCGTTTCCGCGACAGATCTACACACGGATTCTGCGTTCCACGGACGTTGATTATGGCTGGGCGGAGCTGAAGTCCGTTCCCGGGCAGGTCGCGCAGCTGGATGATCCGACCGATCCTGAGGCCGACTCCTTCCGCCCGGGAACATTCAACATTCGCACTGTCCGGAATGCGATCATCGTGGAGAGTTCGCCGTCAGATGTGGATCTGTTCATTTCTCCGCGGCTGCCGGATCTGGATCCGGAGAAGCCGCTGCGAATTGTCTTTGCCGGCCGAACGCAGCGGATCGACTATCAGCCCGACGTGATTGATATGCTCGCTCGCCTGTATCAGACGGGCGACCACGATCGGCTGAGCTACATGACGATTCGGCTGCAACGCTGATTACCGGATGCGTGTGCAGGAAATCCCCACACGACAGCAGTGACAATTCCCTGATTCTGCAGGAAGACGCTAGACTGCGACGACAGGCAGTGTCGCGGCGTGGCTGAAGGATCCTCGGATGAAACAATGCCGGCTGACTGAAGTTCTGCGATCCGACTGATGGCTCAGTCGGGCGCAGTACGTCTGCTCAGCGCGTGTGGGGACAGGTGAACGATGGCAGTCGAGATGGTGATCATGGGAACCGGGACCAGCGTTGGTGTCCCGGTTCCGGGATGTCGCTGCGACGTCTGTCTCTCAGAGCATCCTCGCAATCAGCGTACTCGCACTGGTGTTCTGGTGCGTGCTCCGGAAGGAGAGTTTGTGATTGACACCGGGCCGGAGCTGCGTCTGCAGCTGATCCGGAGTCGCGCGAATCAGATCCATGCAGCTGTGATGACACATGGACATGCTGACCATGTGATGGGGCTGGACGATCTGCGGATCTTCGGATTTCGCCTGAATGCGGCAATTCCGATCTACTGCGAAGAGAATGTCGAAGAGCATCTGCGACAGACTTTTGCCTACGCCTTTGTGGATCCGGCAAAGGCCGCCCACCGCTTCGCGATTCCACAGCTGCGATTCGAACGGATTGCTCCGGGCAGACCCTTCAGTCTGCTGGGGCTGGACGTGCTGCCGCTGCGGGTGAAGCACGGAAATCTGTCGATACTTGGGTATCGCATCGGTGATACCGCATTCTGCACGGACGTATCCACGATCCCGGCAGAGACGCGGGAGCAGTTGCGGGGCCTGAAGACGCTGGTGCTTTCAGCGCTGCGACATGAGCCGCATCCGACGCACCTGCATATTGCTGAAGCTCTGCGGCTGATTCGCCAGCTGCAGCCGGAAACCACCTATCTGACTCACATGTCACACGACCTGGACTATGACCAGCTGCTGGCTGAGTTGCCGGAGGGGGTCTATCCGGCATGGGATGGTCTGCAGCTGTGCATCAACGTGAACGGTTGAGCGGAGAAAAACACGGCGATCACAGTGCAGCGATCACAGTGCAGCGATCTGGCGCCGGAGTGCGATCATTTCAATCGCCGCTTCTGTAGCTTCCTGCCCCTTGTTGCCAACCTTGCCCCCGGCCCGGTCAATCGCCTGCTCCATCGATTCACAGGTAATGACTCCGAACGTGATCGGAATGCCTGACGTTCGGGAGGCAGACATGATGCCGGCAGCGACCTGACTGTTGATGTACTGATGGTGCGTTGTGGCGCCCTGAATCACCGCGCCAAGGCAGACCACTGCATCGAACTTCCCGGAATCTGCCAGCTGGCCGGCAGCGAGAGGAATCTCGAATGAGCCTGGTACACGCACGACCGTTGTCTGTTCGGCATCGCCGCCATGACGAGTGATGGTCTGCAGGGCACCCTGCAGGAGCCGGTCAGTAATCAGGTCGTTGAATCGTGAAACCACAATGGCGAGACGGGCGCCGGTGGCGTCCATACGTGCTGTGATTTCCTGCGGCATGAGATCGCTCCGGTGGGTGGATCGGAATCAGACAACGCTTGTGGCGTCTGAACTTGTGATGCTGAGCTGGGTAAGCAGAGCCGAAATTGTGACGGAATCTGAGGCTGAGATCGCGTGGCGATTCAGGTCAGACTCATGGATTTCAGAAATTCCGCGTTGGAACCGCTACGTTCCAGCCTGTTTACCAGGAGTTCCATAGCTTCGACAGGGCTCATTTCACTGAGCACTCTGCGGAGGATCCACATCAGGCGTAATTCTTCCTCCTCCATCAGCAGTTCTTCGCGGCGAGTACCCGACCGATTGGCATCGATTGCGGGCCAGATCCGCCGTTCCACCAGTTTGCGGTCCAG
>JALQUR010000391.1 GCA_023260695.1 Planctomycetaceae bacterium | reverse complement strand
GTAGTCTGCACTGCCTTCGATGAGCGTCAGTTCACAGTTGACCGGAAGCCCGTGGAACCGTTGCGGATTTCCTGCGGTTGGCCAGCGGATTTCTATTTCCTCGATCTGCTCGGCGGCAAGAACACCAATGTGCTGGGTGACCGGGTTTGCTCCGAACGCCCCGCCGGTGGATACCAGATGATGGGAAGTCTTCTGTGTTCCGTCATGCTGACGTGTAACGATCCGCAGACGAGCTCCGATGCCATGTCGATTGGAGGAGGTTCCCTGCAGTCGGATGCGGACCCAGTGATTTTCAGTACCAGGGTTCTCAAACAGCAGGTTCTGAAAAATGTCCCCCGGGAGAGCGCCGCCCATCTCAATGAAGATATCCTGATCTCCGTCATTGTCGAAATCGGCAAAAGCAGTGCCATGTCCCTTCTGAAGATGTCCGAGGCCGGCTGAAAACGTGACGTTGCGAAAGCTCTGTCCCTTGTCATTCAGAAACATCAGATTGGGCATCAGCGCTTCGTATTCCGGGTAACCGGTGCCGAGCAGGAAATCGGAGAAACCATCATTGTTAATGTCACCAAAGTTGGATCCCATCGGCTGTTCGGCAAACGTCAGCCCCCATTGAGCAGCGGACTCTGCAAATCCGCCGTTCCCGTCACCCAGGTACAGCCTTGGTGTTTCTCCGCTGTGCGAGCCCGAAAGATATTGCTGGGCCACGGTTTCGAGACTGACATCGTAAGCTGCGGCGAAGATGTCGAGGTTTCCATCGTTGTTGACATCCCAGAACCATGCCGGGAAGCTGGCTGATGGTTCCGTCACTCCGAGGTCTGCCGCCACATCGGTAAACGTCAGGTTTCCGTTGTTGCGGTAGAGCCGATTCGGGCTGTTCAGATTTGAGACATAAAGGTCGGGCAGGCCATCGTTGTCGTAGTCCCCCCACGACACAGCCTTTGTGAATCGCTCGTTTTCGACGCCGGCCGACGCACCGATTTCACGGAATCCAGGTGCTCCCACATTCAGATACAGCCGGGATGGCGGGCCTTCGTTCCCAACGAACAGGTCGAGGTCGCCGTCGAGGTCGATATCTGCCCAGGCTGCGGTACAGGATGGCAGTTCATCGGTGCCGATTCCGAGTTTCATGGCAACATCGGTGAACTGGAATCCGCCGAGGTTATGCAACAGAGAATTGGGAATCCGTCCATTTTCACCAAGCCAGGCTCCGCGAGCCACAAAGACGTCCATCTTCCCATCGTTGTCGTAGTCGCCTGAAATCAGGTTGATGCCCCCGGTAATCCCGAGCAGTCCCGATGATTCAGTGACGTCCCTGAATGTGCCGTCACCCTGATTGCGGTAGAGACGAATCTGCCCTCCGGGTTCCCAGGTGGAGGTCATCAGGTCAGTCCAGCCATCACCGTCGAAATCTTCCGCGACAGCGCCGCCCCCGCAGTTGGCGATATCAAGGCCAACGAAGCTGGAGACATTGGAAAACCGCTGGGTGTCATCGGAATCATGAAATGCATCGTCCGGCAGGCGAAACTGCGGAGGTACGGTCGAGGGATAGTCACCTGCGGTCATGGCGGCGATGTTGAGCAGCCATGCGATACTCAGGTCGTCCGGATCCTGTTCGAGATACCTGTTGAAGCAGACAGCGGCCTGCCGACTGAATTCCTGTTTAGAGTGGATTCCTGCTGAGGTGATTGGCAGCAGGCAAGTTGCTCCATCCTCGCAATGCAGGCAGTTTTCCTGCTCTGCGGCCCGCAGCCATGTCAGCCCTTCCTCAAAGTCAAGGAAGGGATCGCTCCGCTGAATCCTTGCCGTCTGTTCGATACGTCTGACTTCAGCAAGTGCCTGCAGAGCCTGCTGGTCCTGGCCAAATCGGCGGAGATCGCGGGCTTTGGTGAGATAGAGCTGAGCGAGTACCTGTGGGGGGGTGTCGTGATCGGTCGAGGCCAGCGTAAGCTCTGCACTCTGCAGCGATTTTCGCTGAAAGTAAGGGTCCGAAACCTGAGCAATCTCTTCCAGTTGCCGGAGCCGAAGGACCATTCGGTGGTGAAAGCGATCTGCAGTCGACTGCAGTTTTGTTTCCGATGCTGGCGGGAGCGTTGACTCCGGACCCGGGCTGCAGCCGCTCACAAGGAGCCACGACAGCAGGCTGAGCCACGACAGCAGGCCGAGCCACGACAGCATCCTGAGCCATGACAGCAGGCTTGACAGTGCTGAACAGGGGCGTGGAGAAGTCAACAGATGCAACTTTGAGCACTCCGAAAGTCAGCGAGAGTTTCAAACTGTTCGCAGGCTGCCGGGACTGTATCAGGTCAGCCATGGAGGTGGCCGCTGCAGCTGAAAATCCAGACTATTTTCCAGAGAGCAGGATCGGACGGCGGATATGGACCGCTGGGAGTCGTTTCTGTGGAACTGCCGGTTCCTGAGGCGATTTTTCAGGAGCATCGGATGCTGGCAGCGGCATGGTCTGTGCCTCTGGCTTGCTGCTCGCGTCCGGGGTTTTGAGAACAACTGCACCGAGGTTCTCAAAACACAGCTGTGTGAGGCCTGTCGTCGCGAGTAGTGCGTTGAGCTGATCTTCTGGACTGGATGAACGAAGCGACCCATCGAGCGAGTGAGCAGTTTCGGCGGACGTACTGTCCGCAACGGCGGTGACGAGCAACCCTGGCTGATCGGGAGTATTGATCAGGACAGTTGCTGCATCGACGCCGGCGGTGCTGCCCGGTCGGGGCGGATAAACCGCGGTCTTCATCTCCTTCAGTTCTTCCTCAGAGGCGGAAAAAAAGAAACTGGAGATCTCAGCCGGTTGCGGTGTCGAAATAGAGGATTCAGACATCACTTCGGCGTGCAATGCAGAAGTGGGGGCGAGACAAACGAGCGCAAGCAAATGGGATTTCAAGCCAAAACGCATTGATGTTCTTTCCGGGGATGGAATTGCATCATCGACAATACCGGCGGAAAATCCGCCAATGGCATTAACAGCCGCATCCTGAGCACCGCTGAGTCGCAGCCGATTCCGTCGGCCCGCCATGAGCAGTTTTCCGGACACACGCGGATTGTCGGGGACGGGACAGGCCAGAGAAAGAGATTTGTTGGAAAGCGATCGCAGTGCTGTCCGGACATGTCAGTCGTTCTGTTCCGGTGATGCACTGAGCGGTCATACTTGTATGGGTTGTCACGTTAGTAGCGGTTCTAAGGCCATAATTCCCCCCCGTCCCGACCTGAATGACTGTGATAATCGGTGAACTCGACAAAATCGTTATCTTTTCTGTTTCCTGACTGATCTGATGAATCCTCTTCTCGACTCTGGTCCATTCGCAGCACTCGCTGCGGCAGCACTCTGGGCGGCTTCAAGCCTGATCTATTCGCGTGTCCGCCTGACTGCGTGGACGTTGAATTTCGGGAAGAATGTGGCAGGGGCGTCGCTGCTGATTCTGGTCTGGCTGGCCGGTGGCAGTGCAGCTTCCGTCAGTTCGATCAGCAGCAGCACTCTGGTGCTGCTTGTGCTCAGTTCCCTGTTCGGAATTGTGCTTGGCGACACTCTGTATTTTCGCAGCCTGCAGATCCTTGGTCCACGTCGAGCGCTGATGCTGTCAACGACCAGTCCTCTGTTCGGGCTGCTCATCGGGACAGTATTTCTGCAGCAGTTTCTGGGGCTGCTGAACCTGCTGGGGATTGTTCTGACTCTTGCTGGCGTTCTGCTGGTCATCCGTGAGCGAGCAGCAGTTACTGACGCAGCGGCTTTTCATGTCGGCGATTCCGGAACCGCAACGCTGCTGGGATTTGCTGCTGCAGCTTCCACAGCGGTAGGCGGTATGTTCAGCCATATCGCCACACATGACGCGGGAAACGGGGAAGGATGCACGGCATATGAAGCGACAGTGATTCGAGTTGTCACCGCGGCAACTGCTTCCGGGCTGATACTGCTGCTGCAGGGAAAGCTGCGTGAAACATCCGGGAGGGTGTTTTCGGCTGGCACGCTGCGGAGTTATCTGCCGGCTGTGGTGATGGGACCATGTGTGGGGATCTGGATGAGTCAGATTGCCTTGCAGAAGTCACTGTTGGCCATTGCGATTACGCTCACCAGCACGACTCCGCTGTTTGCCATCCCACTTTCCCGGCTGGCGTTCGGGACTCCGATTTCCACTCGTGCTGTCTGCGGCGCGTTGCTTGCGGTGCTGGGAGTATTTCTGACGGTGCACGAAGAATCTCCTGCTCCGGACGTTGCCGTCGTACAGACAATTTCGGAAGGTGCAGATGCCGCACAATGACTGCGAGCAGCCGTCCTGTCACGGTCACCGGCACCGGAAATGATTCAGGGGAAAGCGATGTCTCAGAAGACCCGTCGTCACGTCTTGCAGTTCCTGATTGCCTCCGGCGCAGGAAGTCACGCATTCTGCGAAGTACTTGCGGACGAAGCCGCCGAATCCGGGACGCTGACAGCGGATCAGATCGCTGCAGTCGAACCCCTGACCGGTATGAAACTGTCCGACGCTGAACGAACGGCACTGGCAGAATCGACAGAATCCCTGCTGCGAAAGCTACGCCGCATTCGCAGCCAGGACATCCCGGAACAGCAGGTCCCGGCTCTGCGTTTTGACCCGGAAACAGGCGGGGCCGGAGTGCGGGAGTCATGGGGCAGGATCCGACCATGGCAGCAGCTGTCGGGGGGGGGGAATGAGGCCGGAGCAGCTGCAGTGGGTCCGGGTACGCAATGGAAGACCATTCGCCAGCTTGCGGCAGAGCTGCGGAGTGGCCAACTGTCCTCGGTTCAGCTCACCAGGGAATGCCTGAGCAGACTTGAAGCGGCGGACAAACAGCTGCACTGTGTTGTGAATCTGACAGCTGAGCGTGCTCTGAGGCAGGCACAGCAGGCTGACGAGGAGCTGGCAGCGGGTACGGACCGTGGTTTACTGCACGGGATACCATGGGGAGCCAAGGATCTGCTGACTGTACCAGGTACTCCCACGACCTGGGGGGCACCGCAGTTCAGGGATCAGATGCTCGATGAGCCGGCAGCTGTTGTGCAGCGGCTTGATGCCGCAGGAGCGATCCTGGTTGCCAAACTGTCCACGGGGGCTCTGGCAATGGGAGACCGCTGGTTCGGGGGGCAGACTCGCAATCCGTGGAACTCGGAAGAGGGCTCCAGTGGTTCTTCGGCCGGGTCTGCGGCTGCCGTTGCTGCCGGACTGGTTCCATTTGCCATCGGGAGTGAGACTCTGGGAAGCATTGTGTCACCGTCCAGACGCTGTGGAGTGGCGGGCCTGAGACCGACCTTCGGCCGTGTTTCGCGCAGCGGCTGCATGCCATTGTCGTGGAGCATGGACAAGCTCGGACCATTCGCGCGGTGCTGCGATGACCTGGGGCTGGTTCTGCAGCGAATCCATGGAGCAGACACCGCGGATCCGGCGAGTGTGGATCGCTGGTATGACTGGCCGGTCGTCGTTGATTTTTCTGTACTCAGAGTGGGACGGATAACCAACAGTAAAGCCACACCGGAGGAGCAGCGCACGCTGGAGGTGCTGGGACAGCTGGGGGCTCAGATTCAGGATGTGGAGCTGCCGCGAGAATTCGGGGAGTACGATCTGACCCTGATGCTGGAGGTGGAAGCGGCCACGGTTTTTCACGAGCTGACGAATCAGAACATCAGCGAGGGGCTCAATTCGTGGCCGCAGATTTTTCAGCGGGCACGGCTTGTTTCTGCGGTGGATTATCTGCAGGCGTCACGTATTCGCAGGATGCTGATGGAGCGAATGGCAGAAGTTTTTGAACGGATTGACGTTTACGTCGGTGGTGGAGATCTGGGGATTACAAACCTGACTGGCCATCCGACGCTCAGCATTCCGGTGCTGATGCGTGAGGATGCGGTGCAGCCGATCTGCTGTTCACTCACCGCCGGTCTGTACGACGAAGCAACACTGCTGGCCCTTGGTACTGCGATCGAGCCGGTGGTGCAGATGCTCCACATTCACCCGGAAATCTGAGGTTCACCGCTGCCGAGGATTCAGTGGGCCTGGGGTTCGTCTGCGGCTGGTCGCCAGTCCACAAGCTGCAGCTCCGTTCTGCTGATGCCGCGGAATTCACTGTTGACGGGAACGAAACTGATCTGGAATGGGCGCGTAAGCTGAGCGAGTTCTTCGGCCCATTCCCCACGTCCAAATGCGATGGCTCGCAGGGTGGTTCCATGCTGTCGCACTCGGATGGAAAGGTGCCGCCCTCCCTCCCCCATCGTGCGTGGTGCTTCTGCCAGAGTGATTCCTGATGCAGCGAACCGCGGACTGGGATTGCTCTGGCCACAGGGCCCGAGTCGTTCGAGTTCCCGGACGGCCCGCCAGTTGACTTCCGAGAGCAGTACCTCGGCATCCAGCTGCAGTTCCGTGTCTTTTTCCGTTGGGTGGAAGTTGGCCGCAGTCCATACGGCGAGTGCCTGGCGAAATGCATCGAGACTGGATGCCGCAACTCGCAGCCCGGCGGCAGCGCGATGCCCCCCGAATGTGAGCAGGTGTTCTGAGGTTGCTGCCAGCGCGGCGTACAGGTCGAGCCCCGCATAGCTGCGCCCGGATCCCTGGCCTGTTCCATCTTCCCGGAGGGCGATCATGATCGCTGGCTTTTCAAATTCCTCGGCAACGCGACTGGCGACAATTCCAATGACGCCGGGATGCCAGTCGTGATGGGCCAGAACAAGCGCGCCGTGTTCCTGCCACTCGGGATTCGCTTCAACCAGTTCACGGGCCTGTTTCAGGATTCGCCTTTCGACGGTCTTGCGGTTGTCATTGAGCTGATTCAGGTATTCGGCGAGTGTGGTGGCGCGGGCACGGTCTTCTGTAGTGAGCAGTTCGACTGCCAGTCGAGCCTGACCGAGTCGGCCGGCTGCGTTGATTCGTGGCCCGATTCCAAAGCCAATGTCTTCCGCTTTAAGTTCTTCGCGATCACGTAGTCCGGCGACACCCAGGAGTGACTGCAGTCCGGGGGTTGACTGCTCCCTGAGTGTCATCAGCCCATAACGCACGATGGCTCGGTTTTCATCAAGCAGCGGAACGACATCGGCCACAGTGCCAACGGCAGCCAGCCCGACGGCCTGTTTCAGATATTCCCGCATTGCCGGAGAGGCTTTCCTGCCATCACCCAGACGTTTGCAGACCGCCCACGCCAGTTTCAGTGCCACACCGGCACCACAGAGTTCTCCGAACGGATAGTCAGTGTCGGGAAGTCGCGGATGAACAAGTGCAACGGCATCCGGAAGTTCAGCTCCGATGTGGTGATGGTCGGTAATGATCAGGTCCAGTCCCAGCTCGCGGGCCACAGCCGCGTGATCAGTGCTGGCAATGCCACAGTCCACAGTGATGACCAGTCGCTGCGGATCTTCTTCATGCAGTTCTCTGAGGGCCGCTTCATTCAGCCCATACCCTTCCTCAAGCCGGCTCGGGATGTAATAGTCAACTGTGCCCCCGCAAAGGGTGAGGCAGTGCCAGAGCAGACTGGTGGCCGTGACCCCGTCAACGTCGTAATCACCATAGATTGTGATTCTGCGTTCGGCTTTAACGGCTGCGACAATGACGTCTGCAGCATTTGATACGCCGGGCAGCAGGTCGGGATCATGCAGGTCTGTGAGGCGAGGATTCAGGAATCGCTCAGCCTGTTCCGGATTGGAGTAGCCACGGCCCACCAGCACCTGTGCCAGCAACGGCGACACCCTGAGCCTGCTCGAAAGTGAGCGGACTGCCGTTTCGTCAGAAGGATGAAAGGACCATTGTCGAGGCACAGGGGGGCTCCTGTTGTCGGAGATGGTTCCGATGGTTTGCGCCGCGGCCGGGAGTGTTATTCGTGGTCGGGAGGACCGGATTGCGGCTGCAGCAGCACAGACTGCCACAGCCGGACAAGATCACTGCCGCCCCTCAGATCGTCTGGACCACCACGGCAGCTGCACGCCACCATCCATAGTGAGCGTTGATCCGGTCATGTAAGCGGCCTCGTCGCTCAGCGTAAAGCAGATCCCATGAGCCATTTCCTCGGCAGTACCCATGCGATTCATCGGCAGGGAGGCAGCTCCCTCGGCAAGCTGATCCTCGGTGAAGAATTTGCGTTCGCCTGGGGTGTCGATCCAGCCGGGGTGGAAGACATTGACACGAATGCCTTCGCGCACAAGTTCGATCGCTGCTGTGCGGGCCATATGGTCGATTGCTGCCTTGGCCATGTTATAAGCCATCGCGGTTGGGAACGGGATGAGTGCATGCGGTGAACTGACAACAGTGATGCGACCGCGAGATTCCTGGGTGAGCATCTGTCGTGCAGCAGCTCGCACACCGTGCAAAGCGCCCCACATACTCACCTCAATGGTACGACGGAACCCTTCCATATCCGCGTTGACGAGCAGTTCGCGGTCGCTGTAAACAGCGTTGGAAACGAACAGGTCGAGGCTGCCGAATTCGCCGACAGTCTGAGCCACCATCTCGTCGACCGCGTGCTGGTCGGAAACGTCGCAGACCACAACGATTGCCTTGCGACCCATGCTGCGAATCTCTTCCGCTGCCGCTTCAGCAAGATCCCGACTGCCGCTGCAGTTGAGCGCTACGTTGGCACCACCCTGAGCCAGCGCCATGGCGGCGGCTCGGCCAATACCTTTTGAAGATCCGGTGATGAGTGCGTTCTTGCCCTGAAATTGATACTGCAGCACGGATATTGGCTCCTGCCCCAAAACGGATTGTTGAAAATGAAATGAGCTTCGGAACACCTGCTGTACGCATGCTGGTGATGTCGCCGAAACAGCCTGCTCTTACCTGCCTTGAAGGAACTCGACGCAACCTCGGAATCAGCAGGGGCCCTGCTCTGGCCGCCCGAATAAAAAGACCGCAGGCGACACCACAGGACTCAGATCTCTGACCTGCAGCCAACCGCCGCGACTTTCGCCGACAACCGACCGCAGCCCCTGATTACAGTACCCCCGGAACAGTGACCCCCGGAACAGTGACCCCGATACAGTGACCGGACTTTATCAGCTGTGAAATGCTGACCGTGCCGCCGCTTTTCGCGCTGCACGCAGCACGCACGGATTTCTGCAGAATGCCCCGATTTATGCTCCGACGTTCTGCTGTCACGGTTACGGCTGCCTTGACTGCGGCGCGGAAAAACACTGTTGCAGCAGTGGTCACCGCTGTCCCGATGCTGGCCCGGAGTTTCGTCTGTCTGTTCGTCGACGTCAAATCTGCTGACGGAATTGGCCATTTTCAGTTTTCGATCGAGAATGGTGTACGCAGTGGAGTCGGGCTCCGCGTCAAGCTGCGGTATTGTCTATTATCTCCACCTGCGTGGTGGGCTCCACCCTTCCTGTGATTCTCACGAATTTGCACTCTCTTGCGGTATCTCATGTCTGAAGGTCAGCATTTTGTGGATGCCGTGATCATTGGATCGGGATTCTCCGGTTCACTGCTGGCTCGAATTCTGTGTTCAAGGGGCTGGCGAATTGTTCTGATTGATCGTGGCCGGCACCCGCGATTTGCGATCGGAGAATCGACGACGCCGATTGCGGACCTGCTGCTCGCTGAACTTGCTCACAACTATCAGCTTGAGGATGTCGCCTCACTTGCCAGTTATGGAGCGTGGAAGCAGCATCACCCGGAGGTAATTTGCGGTCTCAAGCGGGGCTTTTCATATTTCCAGCATGAGCGAGGACTGCCGTTTACTGACGACCAGCAGCATTCGCGATCGTGGTTCGTGGCAGCAAGCAGGGAGGATTTCTGGAGTGATACACACTGGTTGCGAAGTTCCGTGGATCAGTTCCTTGCTCAGGGGGCAGTCACCGCTGGAGTTGATTTGCGGGAACAAACGCAGGTTGCGACTGCTGAATTCCGGGCGGAATCTCACCGCTGGACGCTCCGACTTCAGGGTGTCGGGAGCAAATCCGCCCGTTCTGAAACGCTGGAGTGCCGGTGGCTGATTGATGCCAGCGGCGGGGCTGAAGTGGTGTCACGGCTTGTCGGGAATCCTCGTGATGATGACTGGATGCTCACGCGGACCCGGGCGGTCTGGGGGCACTTCAGCGGGGTCGGAGACTTTCGCCCGCAGGCTGCTGCAGGGGATCCATTTGCCGGAGACCACGCAGCTCAGCATCACCTGACAGAAGATGGATGGTGCTGGATGCTGCGGATGGATAACGGCATTACCAGCGTTGGACTGGTGCAGCCGAGCAGACTTCCCGAGCAGCAATCAAGCGTGGCGTCCGCGGAATCCCTTCAGCAGCGACTTGCTGCCTGGCCCGAATTGTCAGCGATGATGAGCGAGGCAGTGCTGGTTGCCCCCGAAGCCGGTTTGCAGTCCAGTCCACGATTGAGTCGTTGCAGAAGAAGTGCCGCCGGAAACGGCTGGGTGCTGTTGCCGCAAAGCTGTGGTTTTGTTGATCCGCTGCATAGTACGGGTATCTCGCATTCGCTCAGCGGAGTTTCCCGGATCGCTGCAGCATTGCTCGCCGACTCCCGGAGCTGCAGTGTCCTGCTGCAGCAGTACTCCAGGGATGTCCCGGCAGAAATCCGCTGGATCGATCAGCTGGTGGCTGGCTGTTATCTGGCGTTGCCGTCATTCCCCGCATTTCAGGCCGCCTGTGCACTGTATTTTCTGTCAGCGATTGGCTTTGAGCAGACGTTGATCGAGCAGGATGCCGGCGGCCGCCTGAGGAATGGATTTCTGGGGTGTCACGATCTGGAGCTACGCGAGATCTGGCGGGAGGCTGATCGATCGCTGCAGGCGTGCTCGAGCCTGGAACAGAAGCAGCAGTGGGCCGTATTGGTTGGGCAGATGATATCCCAGCGTGATCCGGTGGGACTGCTGGATCCTGCACAGCGGAATCGGATTGCACACACTGCGGCACCAAAGCATGCAGCATTGAGGCCTTAAAGGACCGCCAGCGATTGTTGTCCGTCTCGGGGAGGTTGCAGGACCGACGCGTGTCGTTGTGAAATCAGACCAGATGGTCTGTTTTTGACGATTGTATTGCCTATGCAGATGTGTGTTTCGCAGGCAGCACGCTGAAGGTGGCTCAAAGCTGTTGTGCCACATACGTAAATAGGCGATGCTCCTCACGAATTCAGAGTCTCACTGTTCCCAGGGTTTCAGAAAGAAATTTGGGAACACTTGTTCATTTTCAAGTTTTCCCTGCGGAATATTCGGATTACAGGGCCTTAGTTACGCACTACCATCCGTTAATGGGGTCTGGGCTTTGCATCGAGACTCATATGTGTGTCATTTGTTCAGTACATTTCCGCCAGGGCAATGCTACGCTGTTGACATCAGATTGGTCGACGGGCTGTGGCGAGCTTCCGCACCATAAAGGGCCGTTGCTGTGAAGAGGATTTCCCGCAGGCAGGTACTCCGACGTCACCGATCCAGTGAACAATTGTCAGTCGAAAGTCTGGAAGTCAGGACACTGTTGTCTGCCAGTAGCGGCATGCCGGAGCATGTACCGGGAGAGATTCTGGTTCAGTACAAGACCGGCGTAAACGCTCTGCAGAGATTTCAGCACACAGTGGCAATGGGCGCGACTCCGGGCGAAACGATTCATACCCGCACGATGAAAATGCTGGGACAGGGAGCGATGGAACGAATCCATCTGGCTCCGGGGATGTCCATCGAATCGGCCTGTGCCGCGATTTCTGCGGACCCGAATGTTCTGTTTGCCGAGCCAAATTACATTTACCGAGCCACCGCGGTCAGCAACGACCCGGAATACACCGGCGGTAATTTGTGGGGCATGTACGGCAGTGACAGTCCGGATGCGGCGGGTCCAGCCGGTACCACCAACCAGTACGGTTCGAATGCTGAGGCTGCCTGGCTGGCAGATGTTACAGGTTCTCGGGATGTCGTGGTGGGGATCATCGATGAAGGCATCGACGTCACTCACCCGGACCTGGTTGACAACATCTGGGTAAATCCATTCGAGATCCCGAATAACAACATTGATGATGACGGTAACGGGTTCGTGGATGACGTTCATGGCTGGAATTTCGTGAATAACAACAATCAGGTGTTTACGTCGGGACAGGACAACCACGGCACCCATGTTGCGGGAACGATTGGCGGTACGGGGAACAATGCGACCGGCGTTGCCGGTGTGAACTGGGAGGTCACAATGATCTCCACGAAGTTTCTGGGGCCGAACGGGGGATCTACAGCAGATGCTGTGCGGGCTGTTGATTACCTGACCGATCTGAAGATTCGGCACGGAATGAATATTGTCGCTTCGAATAATTCGTGGGGGGGCGGCGGTTTTTCCGATGCATTGAAGTCGGCCATCATCCGTGCTGCCAAGGCTGATATTCTGTTTGTCGTGGCCCTAGTGTTGCGTCACACCTCAAATGACGGATAGAGCCGCTTGAGCTTGATCCGAGCGGCCTCGGTGGTGAACTGCCA
>JALQUR010000291.1 GCA_023260695.1 Planctomycetaceae bacterium | reverse complement strand
GCTGCGACTCCGATGCGTTCGAATGCAGCAGCAAGTTCCGGGGCGGTGATGCGAGTGTCGTCCCAGCCCAGTCGCATCTTCACGGTCACCGGTAACTGCACCGCATCGATGACTCGCCCCACCATCTCGGTGGCCCCGCTGGTGTCACACATCAGGCGAGCACCACCGCCAGCGCCGTTCACCTTCGCCATGGGGCAGCCCATGTTGATGTCGATGCCCTCATAATCGTGTTCCTGCAGCCAGCGTGCAGCACGCACCAGATCCTCAGTACGTCCTCCGAAAATCTGCACGGACAGAGGCCGATCCTCAGGCGAGGTGGCCACCAGGTCCAGCGACTTCGGACGCTCAGACCACAGCATCGTGGCCTGCACAAGGTCTGTGGTTGCCAGTCCCAGTCCCCCCTGCCGGCGAACCACCACGCGAAAAGCCAGCTGCGTATAGCCGGCAAGCGGAGCGAGGAAGAAACGGCTGGGCAGCAGTCGTCCACCAATCCGGAGTTCTTTCGCCGCCGCATCAGTGACCTGTTGCGGTGTGCCTGAACGGTTGTCGGAGCAATTGTTCTGCTGCAACTGATCACTCACGCTGAGGACTCGATTTGTGTCCAGTTCCGGAAAGACAGTCGCGTCCGGGGCTGGACCTGAACTGTTCCATGCATCGGTTCAACCTGAACAAAGTGATGCATATTGAAACGCTGTGGTGCATAGCAGCCGGAAAATCCACAAATCTCCCCATCAGGTTTCCTGCACTCTGTTGTATCGACCTGCTGCACTGCTGAGAATTGCCGTCTGCCGGATTCCTGCAGAGGAAGCCGAATCCCTGCCGTCTCCGGAAATCCAATTCTGTGAATCAGCTCCCGTCCATCGAAGTCCTCGAATCTCGGCATCAGTTTCCCGGGCCATTTCTGTTCAAGGTGATTGGCCATGCCGAGGGCAACTTTGTCGCTCGTACAGTGGTCACGGTGCGCGAGACATTGAATCTTTCGGAAGACCCCCCCTGTTCGCTCCGCCAGTCTGCTCACGGCCGCCACGTATCCGTTTCGCTGGAACCTGACTGTGAAAATGCTCAACAGGTGCTGGATGTCTATCAGGCCATTTTGCGGCTGGACGGCCTGGTAATGCTGCTCTGAATGCCCCGCATGACCCCCGTAATCCCCCGTCTTTTTTAATCCCCCAGTGTGAAGCGACTGGAAAACAGGGGCTCAGAACGTAGTCTGGAGCGTTGAACAGGACGCATTGCTGCATCAGCGGAAGCAAACAACGGCTTCGCCGCACGCAGGCGTTCTGCTGCAGAAGGTTCTTCGTTCTTCTGAGGGAAGTCATTCATGACGCTGCAATTGCGCCCCGTATTCCTCCTCATCCTGTTTTGCACCTTGAGTTTCAGCCCGCTGCAGAACGCTGCGGCTGACGAAACCACAGCTCCGGAGCAACCGCCCTGGACAGCGGTTCCTGCCGTCTGGGCACTGACTGATGCCACTGTGGTGGTGAGTCCCGACACTACGATTGAACGCTGCACCATCGTCATTCGTGATGGCAGAATTGCTGCGATCGGGGCTGCTGCAGCAATCCCCGACGACGCGCGAACACTTTCGCTGCAGGGCAGGACGATCTATCCGGGGTTTATTGACGCTTACAGTGAAGTTTCACTTTCCAGCGATCGCCTGAATGGCACCGCACGTTACTGGAACGGACAGGTCACACCGCAGCTGGCAGCGGCGGATCAGATCCCGACCGATGCAGCAGAGGCGCATCGGAAGCAGGGTTTCGTCGCCCGTCTGCTGGCTCCTGCTGACGGGGTCATTCGTGGGACAAGTGCGGTGATATCAACAGCTCCCGGGCGTCCCGGTCAGGTGCTGCTCAATCGCGAAGTGGCCCAGCACATGCTGCTGACGGTGTCACGACGTGGGCGGGGAAACGGCTTTCCCGGCAGCCCGATGGGTGCGGTTGCACTCGCTCGACAGGCTGTTCTGGATGCGCAGTGGTACCGTGATGCTCAGGCCGCGGTTGCTGCCGACCCCACCCTGCCGCAGGTCGAAGTGAATGATGCGTTGCAGGCGCTGCAGCCGGTGCTTGATGGCAGCATGCCGGTGCTGGTGTCAACTTCGAACGAACAGTTTGTACTGCGAGCCGATCGGTTTGCGGGTGAGTTTGGTCTGTCGCTGATCGTGCTTGGCAACGGACGTGAGTATCGTCGGCTGGATGAAATCGCGGCATTGAAACGGCCACTGATTATTCCGGTTGCCTTCCCGTCACCTCCTGACGTGACCACTCCTGAGTCAGCTCAGAATGCCACTCTGGAATCGCTCATGCATTGGGATCTGGCTCCGGAAAACCCAGCCCGACTTGCTGCAGCAGGCGTCAGCTTTTCCTTCACAACCAACCGGCTGGATTCTCCGTCAGAATTTCTGGCGGCTGTCCGCAAGTCAGTGCAGCGCGGTCTGTCTCCCAAAGTTGCTCTGCAGGCGATGACAACTCAGCCAGCGGAATTACTTGGGTTATCCGATCAGCTGGGAACTCTGGAAGCCGGTCATCTGGCCAGTCTGGTGATCACCGACGGAGATCTTTTTGCGGACGACACCAAAGTGGTGGAGACATGGGTGTCCGGCCAGCGGTTTGAGTGGTCGCCGGCACCAGTTCGTGATGCGGCAGGCAACTATTCCCTGGCAGTGACTCAGACAGCCCGCTCACCGCAGGCTCTGTATCTGGAAATCACTGGTGACAAAAGTCTGAAGGGGCGAATTTCTCGCGCTCCGATTCCGGCTGCCGGCAAAAAGGGTCAGCCAGCTGAACAGAAGGACGCTGCAGAGCCTGAGAATGCCGACGAAGAATACGATCCGCAGCCGGAGGTTCCGGTGATCGACCTGAAATCGGTGGAACTGAATGGTACCCAGCTGACTGCTCAGTTTTCCGGCAAGGACTGGAGTCAGGAAGGCATCCATCGTCTGTCACTCACGCTGGCAGAGAAATCCGTTGAAGCGGGAGAGCTGCCGGCCGCGATTGGCAGTCTGGTCTGGTCCGATGGGACCACGGCTCAGGTTGTGGCCACTCGGATTGCCGCGCCAGAACCTGAACCGCAGGAACCGGCGGAGGCAGCCCCGGCGGAGGCAAAGGAGCAGGATTCCAGCAACGCTGCCGACGAACAGCCTCAGCTTGCGGAAACCGCTGACGAAAAAACCGCGGTGGCGTCCGCCAGTTTCAGCCCCAACTTTCCGCTGGGAGCATTTGGACGCAGCGAGCTTCCGGCTCAGGCTGGCCTGACAGCATTCGTCCATGCCACGATCTGGACCTGTGGACCTGCCGGAATCATTGAGGATGCAACGCTGCTGATTGACGGCCAGCGGATTGTGGCTGTGGGACCGGATGTTGAGATCCCGACGGACAGCAAAGTCGTCGATGTTCGCGGCATGCACATCACGCCCGGGATCATTGACTGCCATTCGCATATGGCCACCGACGGTGGTGTAAACGAGGCGACCGATGCCATTACCTGTGAAGTGCGGATCGGCGATTTTGTGGATGCCAACGATGTGACCATTTATCGGCAGCTTGCCGGTGGTGTCACGGCGTCCAACATTCTGCACGGTTCCGCCAATCCGATCGGCGGGCAGAATCAGGTGATCAAACTTCGCTGGGGCATGACCGGCGAGCAGCTCAAGTTTCATGAAGCTCCGCAGGGCGTCAAGTTTGCTCTTGGTGAAAATGTCAAGCAGAGCAACTGGTCCAGCGGCG
>JALQUR010000269.1 GCA_023260695.1 Planctomycetaceae bacterium | reverse complement strand
GATTGCTGCCGAATCAGATTCGGACTGGATTCAGCAGGCATTTTTGAAGATTCTGGTCAGGCAGCCGGCTGCTGCTGAGCAGTCATTGTGTGAACAGTACCTGCAGCAGGAACAGGCTGCTGGTCAGGATCTGCAGGCAGCACGGACAGCACTTGTTCGCGTTCTGCTCAACCATAACGACTTTGTCACCATTCGCTGAATCGAGGGGCTGGAAGCAGCATGTCGTGCGATCAACATTCTCTGCAGATCAGCCGTCGCCAGAATCTGGCCGATTACGGCATGGGATTCACAGGGCTGGCGATGGGGGCGATGCTGGCGGCAGACCGCACCACTGCAGGTGCGGCAGATCTCGCCACTGCAGGAGCGGCAGGTCGCACTGCCGGCGCGGCGGACGTCACTGGCTCGGTGGCGGCACCGCGAGCAAAGAGTGTGATCTGGGTGTTTCTGAGTGGCGGCTACAGTCACATGGAAACATTTGATCCGAAACCGGCACTCAATCGTTACGCCGGCAAGACGTATTCGCAGACTCCATTCCCGAATCCGGTCGAATCGCCACTGCACAAGAAGCGATTTCGCAGCGTGCCTTCGGAAGAGATCAACATTCGTGATGTCTATCCGACCATCTATCCGCTGCAGGTGGGGTTTCGTCATCACGGCGAAAGCGGCATCGCCATTTCGGACTGGTGGCCGCATCTGTCGCGGTGCGTGGATGAGATCAGTTTTGTCCGCAACATGTGGACGACCGACAATG
Organism: Planctomycetaceae bacterium; assembly: GCA_023260695.1. Classification (GTDB taxonomy): domain Bacteria; phylum Planctomycetota; class Planctomycetia; order Planctomycetales; family Planctomycetaceae; genus SXXK01. Next base: position 1,051 of record JALQUR010000269.1, on the reverse strand, counting down.
ATCATGCGGCAGAGAATCAGATTCACACGGGCCGGCATCGGCTGGACGAGACGCAGCCCAGCATCGGGGCATGGTGCAGTTACGGTCTGGGTAACCTGAATGAGAATCTGCCGCGGTTTGTTGTTCTTGGCGGACCAACTCGCACCGATACACGGGAATCCATCGATTCGTATTACCTTGGCCCGCAGTTTGCCGGAGTCCCGCTGCAGCTGGATCCGAACAATCCGCTGCAGTTCGGAACGCGACAGGCCGGGCAGACGGCCGAACAGCAGTCCCGCGAATTCGCACTGCTCAATTCACTCAATCGCCTTACCGCAGAACGCTATCCGCGGGACCAGCAGCTGCAGGCTCGCATGCAGTCCTACGAGCTGGCGTTTCGCATGCAGAGTGCTGTTCCCGAGGCCGTCAGCCTGACGCAGGAGACTGAGGAAACTCAGCAGCTGTATGGAATTGATGATGACGCGACCAGAGTGGCTGGACAGCGATTACTTGCGGCGCGGCGAATGGTCGAATGCGGCGTACGATTCGTGCAGGTCTTTCCTTCCTCGTACGGAACCTGGGACTCGCATCAGAAACTGAAGGAGAACCACGCGAAGATGTGCCGGTCGGTGGATCGCCCGATTGCCGGCCTGCTGCAGGACCTGAAACGGCGGGGGCTGATGGAAGATGTGGCAGTTGTCTTCTGCACTGAGTTTGGCCGGACGCCCGGTCTGGAGGAACGCTCCGGCGGCACGACCGGTCGGGATCATCATCCGAATGGGTTCACGGTCTGGCTGGCAGGGGCCGGATTGCGGAAAGGATTCGTGCATGGCGAAACGGATGAACTGGGCTACCACGCCCTCGGTGATGCTCACTATGTGACCGATCTGCACGCCACCGTCCTGCATCTGATGGGGCTGGATCCGCATCAGCTGGAAATCCCGGGCCGTCGGCGGCTGGATATCGACCGTGGTCAGGTGATCCGCGAAATCCTCAGCTGAGCATTTCCTGAACCACATTGCCATGCACGTCGGTGAGTCGGATATCGCGTCCCTGGTAGCGGAATGTGAGT
>JALQUR010000237.1 GCA_023260695.1 Planctomycetaceae bacterium | reverse complement strand
GATCGAGTGAGCGAGTTCGAATTGAACTTGTGTGTTCAGTGAGCAGTGTTCAGTGAGCAGTGAGCGGAGTCAGGTATGTCGGTACAGACAGAGCAGATGTCTCATGGCGTTGGCAGGATGACAGCGGGAAATGGAGTGCGTGTGCAGAGTATGAGCCGTTCGGAGCGAGTCGTGCGTTCGCTGCTGGAGATGGCTCAGATTTCCGTTGGTGACGTCAACGACTGGGACCTGCAGATTCACGACCGCCGTTTTTATCGGCGTGTGCTGAGCGAAGGCAGCATGGGACTGGGCGAGAGTTACATGGACGGCTGGTGGGACTGCCGGCGTCTGGATCTGTTCTTTGAAAAGTTGTTGCTGGCCGATCTGGAATCGAAGATCCGTCAGAGCTGGAGCACGATGCTGCACGTACTGCTGGCGCGAGTGTTCAATCGGCAGGCGGTGAGCCGGGCCTTTCAGGTTGGTGAGCAGCATTACGACGCCGGAAATGAGCTGTTCCGAATGATGCTTGGAGAGCGGATGCAGTACAGCTGCGGATATTTTCGCAATGGTGCCACGACACTGGATGAGGCTCAGGAGCACAAGCTGGATCTGATCTGTCGCAAGCTGGATCTGCAACCCGGAATGAAGGTGCTTGACGTGGGATGTGGCTGGGGCGGGTTTGCTCGCTATGCCGCTGAGAATTACGGCGCGGAGGTGACGGGGTACACGGTATCAGCGGAGCAGGTGGAGCTGGGGCAGCAGTTGTGTGCAGGATTGCCGGTGACACTGCACTGCGAGGATTATCGGAAGGCAGCAGGGAAATTCGACCGTGTGACGATTATTGGCTGCATTGAGCACTTCGGTTACAAGAATTACCGGACGTATCTGGAGGTCGTGAATCGCTGCCTGAATCCGCAGGGGATAGCGTTTATTCATACGATCGGCAACAACTATTCGAGTCGTTGTACGGATCAGTGGCTGGACAAGTACATCTTTCCGAACGGCATGAATCCGTCGATTGCGCAGTTAGGTGCGGCGATGGAGAATCTGTTTGTGATGGAAGACTGGCATAATTTTGGGGAAGACTATTACAAGACTTTGATGGCGTGGAACGACAACTTTCAGGCGTCGTGGCCACAATTGCAGGGAAGTTATACGGAGCGTTTCCGGAGGATGTGGGAGTATTACCTGCTGTTCTGTGCCGGTGGGTTCAAGTCACGTTATGTGCAGTTGTGGCAGATCTGCATGACTCGCATGGGGATGACGCAACCGAACTGCCGTCTGTCATAGGCGAGCGGCGATAAGGAACTGATCTTTCGGCGATACTTCTGCAAATCGGGTATCAGCGGTGGACGTCCGGATGATTCTCAGCTGGCGAGCCGAATGCGAGCCAGCCGAATGCGAGCCAGCCGAACGCGAGCATGTCGAACGCGAACGAAGCGTGCTGCAATTTCCGGTGAACCATCTCGCGGTCAAGTCTCGAATGTCGCCGCAATCAGTACTACAGCATTTCGTCAACGTAAGTGGTGCCCCCGGCACGCGATCAACCATGTGCGTTCGCCGGGGGAGCAGGCGAGCTCATTTGCGAGCTCATTTGCGAGCTTATTCGCGGGCACCTGCGGTTGCACCGATTCGATACAGGTAGCCGGCTGAGCGGATGAAGAGAGCACCATCCTGGACAGCTGGTGACGCCAGAGTGTTTTCGGGCAGTACGTTGGTTGCCAGATTCACATATTCGCGACCAGCCTGCACGACATGCGTTTCCCCCTGTTCACTCTGGAAATAGACCGCGCCGTCGGCGAATACAGGGGACGCTGAGTAATTGCCGCCCAGGCGTTCTCTCCAGTGCACTTCCCCGGTGCGGGCATCGACGCAGTGAGCGATTCCATTGTCGCTGACAAAGTACAGCTCATCCGCGACCACCAGCACTGATGCTGTGTGAGGTGCCCCCTGGCTGGTGGACCAGCGAATGTTTGTTTCTGTCACATCTCCGGCAGTACCCGGAGCGATGGCGAGTAGTTGCGGGCGGTCATAGCTGGTGGATACGAAAATCAGTCCATGCGCATGGACGGGGCGAGGGATTACGGAATAGCCCGCGTAACGTACGAACCACAGTTGTTCTCCGCTGCGTGGATCGTAGGAGACGACACAGTCTGCCGCCGGGCTGATCAGCTGCGGTTTGCCCTCAATCTCGACGATCAGGGGTGTGCAGAAGGAGAACTTTTTCGGGTTGGGGACTTCCGGACGATTTGTCTTCCAGCGCACTGCCCCGGATTTCGTGTCGAGTGCCACCACAAACTGCAGGTCGCCGCCGTCACAGCTGAAGATCAGCAGATCTTCAAACAGTACCGGTGATCCACCATTTCCATGGACAGGCTGGAAGACAAGTTCCTCGTTTCGCCAAAGGACCTTGCCAGCGGTCGACAGACAGGCCGTCCCGATCGTCCCAAAATGGACGAACAGCTGATCGCCGTGCACGATTGGAGTGGGACTTGCGTGCGAGTTTTTCTGATGAATTTTTGTGCGGCTATCCGTCCCGGCCTGCTGAAACACCTGCGTTGACCACAATTGCTTTCCGCTGCTGGCGTCATAGCAGAGCACGAGCAACTGCCGATCGCCCGAATTCTCGGCGGACTCTGAGGCCACAGCGGCAGTGAGGTAAATGCGTCCGGCTGCGAGCACAGGGGAGGACCAGCCTTCCCCGGGAACCTCCGCCTTCCAGGCGATATTCCGGTCGCCGCTCCATTCACGAGGAACCGACCGAGCTGTGGAGATGCCCTGTCCGTTCGGTCCACGAAACTCAGTCCAGTCTTCGGCAAGCAGGGGACTCAGAAGCAACAGTGCGGCAGGCAGCCAGCCCAGTTGCGAGCGACGAACGTGTAATTTGCTGAGGCATTGCATGACGAATTCCAGTTCACGGTGGGGAAACTTCGATCGGCAGGAGTTCGCATATTACCACAGAGATGCGAAGAAAAACAAAGACAGACGGCATTTTGCGGTGACCACAGGCGGCAGTGTGTTGTGCCCGGCGTCGTCCGTCGAGCGCCTGCGACTGCTCATACGCGTTCCGAATGCTCGCAGGTAATTTCGCCTGCTCGCACGTAATTGAAGTCTCGTGGTGAATTGAGAGGGGAAGAACCTTGCCATGCACGGATCATCCGGATTTACCACGTGTCTGCTCTGCGAGACGCACTTCGAACGCGATCCGGTGCGAGTGGGCGCATTCAGGGCTTCCAGGAGATGGGCGGTGCTGCGACGGGTGAATTCAGAGAGACAACTCCGGGTTCCTCAACGCAGTGCTTCGCGAGTCTGACGTATATCACCGCATCACGGTGGTGGCCTTTCGGCGCACTGGATGCCAAAGTCCGTAAGGA
>JALQUR010000143.1 GCA_023260695.1 Planctomycetaceae bacterium | reverse complement strand
TTTTTAATATATTTTATATCTTATGAAATTCTTTTTGATATTATTGTTTTTGGTAACATCCTTATTTGGGCAAATCCCACTCGTAAACCATAGGTAGTGCCTACTGTTACTTTTTTTCTAAGGATGAACTCATGTCGATGTATGTTGGGGAAGCTCTGGTTGGTGATGGCAATGAAGTTGCTCACATTGACCTCCTGATCGGTGACAAGTCTGGTCCTGTTGGAACTGCATTTGCCAACGCACTGGCAGACCAGAAGGCCGGACACAGCAATCTGCTCGCAGTGCTCACACCAAACGTGGCGGTCAAGCCGGCAACTGTGATGATCACCAAGGTCACCATCAAAGGTGCTCGTCAGGCAGTCCAGATGTTTGGTCCTGCCCAGAAGGCAGTTGCCGACGCTGTGACCGACTGCGTGAAGTCCGGAGCAATTCCAAAGGATCAGTGCGAAAACCTGGTCATCGTCTGCGGTGTCTTCATCCACTGGGATGCAGCTGATGACACCAAAATCTATCAGTACAACTATGAAGCAACCAAGCTTTCCATTGAGCGTGCGATGAAGAATGAGCCCAGTGTGGATTCTGTGCTCGACCAGCGTGACACCGCTGCTCACCCATTCTATCAGGGCTGAGCGGGCATCGGCTGAATTCCTGGTCGCCTGACGCAACCGCAGCAGCCGGCCTCGACATTTCCTCAGCACAAAACAACAGGGCCACGCAGAATCTGCGTGGCCCTGTGTTTTTTGCAGGTTTCAGAACTCTTCTGCCCTGAGCTCAGCAGCTCACTGTGCCGGCCTGCAGCAGCTCATCTCGCAGCCGCATTCGAGCACTGTGCAGGCGTCTCTTGACCGTGCCTTCCGGCGCGCCGCTCAGACGACTGATCTCCCGGACGGAATGTCCATCGAAGTAGTAGGCCTGCAGAGTCTGCTGATCCAGCTCGCTCAGCCGGGCAATGCTGCCTCGCAGTTCCGCCTGCTGCTCGGTACGCATTGCCACCAGCAGCGGAGATTCCGCTGCCGAATCTGCCATACATTCCGAGACATCCTCCACTGAGTGCAGCGGACGGCCTCGAACGGCACGGTTGATTGACAGTCGAGCGGCAATGCGGCAGATCCAGCCACCAAAACTGGAAGCTTCCTGCAGCTGATGCAGGCAGCGATAGCCGCGCAGAAATACCTCCTGAACGACTTCATCCACTTCGGCATCCCGGCGCAGTCGCCGAGCAACGACGGCTCGAACGGCCGCTGTAAAACTCATTACGAGCCGATCAAATGCCACCGTATCGCCCTGAAGAGCGGCTGAGACCAGCACTTCAACATCTCGAGTTTCCATTGCCCCGGCTCCGCTTTATGTTGGCTCCCGACCACCACTACGCCGTGGTGCAAAAGCCTGTCAGACTGCTTCTCCCTCCCTGTAGATCCCCATTCATCGCCGAACCGTCTCACCGCATTTCGAGGAATTGGCAGATTATTGGGAATCCATGATTCAGCAGGAGAAATGATTCGTCTGCGAAAACGGTCAGGGAGGGTTGCAGTCCCCTCCTGGTTTGCTGTACTACACTCTGCAGCCGTTGCTGAAACCTCAGTACACGGCGGACGATTTCCATGGAAACAGTGCGAATTCGCCAGCGTTCTGCCTGAGGCGGCCCGAACGGTCCCCAACTGGCAGAAAACTGCAGGCTCGGACTTTCCCGGCAGCGTGTTCGCACACGGAATGCCAACCCCCGAAGGATTCAGGCGTCAGACATGCAGAGAGTATTCATTTCCGGAATAGGAGTCGTCAGCTGCCTGGGCAACGACCGCCGGACCTTCTGGAAGAACATCAATTCCGCCAAATGCGGCATCGACACCCTGAAAGTTCACGATATCACCGACATGGAGGTCACCATCGGTGGAGAAATCGTTGAGCTGGATCTTGCCAACGTGAATCTGAACGATCGCGTTTCGGCAAGAAAGATGGACCGTGCCTCGCAGTTCGCCGTCCACGCAGCCCGGGAAGCTCTGCTTGATGCCGGCCTCCCGCTCGAAGACATTGGCGAAGATGCGGCAGTCATCCTCGGGGCTGGCCTGTCCGGGCTGGAAACCTATGAAACACAGCACGAGAAACTGCTCACCCGCGGGCCGTCCCGCGTCAGTCCGTTCACAATCCCGATGCTGATGCCCAACGCTCCGCCGGGCAACGTCAGCCTTGCCTTCGGCGTTCAGGGGACTGCATACACCACCAGCAGCGCCTGCTCGTCATCCGGCCACGCCATGATCGATGCGTTTGAATACCTTCGCCGCGGAGATGCAGACTTTGTCATTACCGGCGGAACCGAAGCCTCCCTGACCCGCCTTGGCCTGTCATCATTCGTTAACATGCGAGCGATGAACAAGTCGATGAACGATCGACCATTGGAATCCATGCGACCGTTCGACATGGATCGTGGTGGTTTCATCATGTCAGAAGGTGCTTCGATGCTGATCTTTGAGACCGAAGATCATCTGCGCAGACGTGGCGGTCGCGCCTGGGCGGAAGTGCTGTCCGGCAGATCCACCAGTGATTCCTTCCACCTGACACAGCCCGACCCGGACGGCAGGAAGGCGATTCGTGCCATCCAGCTGGCCCTGCAGAAAGCAGGACTGGATCCGGCAACGATTGCTGATGAAACCTACGTCAGCGCTCACGGCACCAGTACCCAGTACAACGACGCCATGGAAACTGTGGCGCTTCACAACGTCTTTGGAAGCGACGCCGAAAAACTGCACATCAGCTCCATCAAAAGCATGCTTGGCCATATGATTGGAGCTGCCTGTGCCATTGAAATGTCCGCCTGCGCTCTGGCTCTGACCTCCGGTACGCTGCCGCCCACCATCAACTACACCACCCCGGATCCCAGCTGCGATCTGAATTACATTCCGAACGCTGCCGTCCAGCATCAGTGTCGATATGCCATCAACAACAGTTTCGGATTTGGTGGTCATAACGTATCCCTGATCATTGGACGGGTGGATGAACAGGATTTGCAGCGAGCCGACGTCTGATCCATCATTGACATCTGCAGATCAGCGTCTTGAATAGGCTGTCCGTCCGTTGCAGAATTCATCGTCATTCAGTTCAAGTCTGACGATAACTCCTGCTCCGGCCCCTGACGCAGTTCCATCCCAGGCAATTTGTTACAGCAGCTCAGTACCGGTGGAGTTTGAGATGTCCAGTCAATCGATTGCCGTGACCGGCGCTTCCGGCCTCGTCGGAACCCGACTTTCCCAGCTGCTGAAGGCCGCGGGGCATACCGTCAGCCCGATCAGCCGAAGATCCGGCGAAGGAAACTCCATCCCCTGGGATCCCAGTCGCGGTATCCTCAACCCGTCCCGACTGAACTCCATCGATACCGTAATTCACCTGGCCGGTGAGAACATCGCCGGTCAGCGCTGGAACAACAGTGTCCGCCGCACAATCCGGGACAGCCGAGTTCAGGGAACACGCAACCTCGTGAACTCGCTCAGGGATCTCAGCAATCGCCCACAGACACTCATCTGTGCATCTGCCATCGGCATTTACGGAAATCGCGGAACAGAAGTCCTTGATGAACAGTCAGAGCCTGGTACAGGATTTCTGGCAGAAGTCTGTCAGGAGTGGGAACAGGAAGCTCAGGCGGCTGCAGAACTTGGGATCCGTGTTGTCAATGTCCGCATTGGTGTCGTTCTTTCAGCCACCGGTGGTGCTCTCGCAAAGATGCTGCCGCCATTTCGCTTTGGGCTCGGAGGCATCGTCGGGAATGGTCGGCAGTACTGGAGCTGGATCGGCCTGCAGGATGTTGCTCGAGCAATCCAGTTCTGTGCTGAAAACTCACAGATCAGTGGTCCGGTCAATGCCGTCAGTCCCCACACGGCAACGAATTACGACTTCACCAAAATACTCGGCTCTGTTCTGCGACGGCCAACTCTGTTTCCTCTGCCCGCATTCATGGCACGCATCGTTCTTGGCGAAATGGCAGAAGAGCTGCTGCTCTCCAGTGCTCGAGTTACCCCCGGAAAACTGCGAGAACATGGGTTTGAATTTGAGCAGGCCGAACTGGCAACCTGCCTGAGAGCTGAACTGACTGGCGGCTGAGCCACATCGTCGGAGCCTGCTTCTGCAGCCGCACCGGTTCCTGGTTTCTGGTTTTGCAACGCGAATCTGCAGCCAGCTGTTATCCCGAACAGGAATTCCCGGTTCCTTTCACAGGGCTGGTGTCCGCATCGAACCAGCGGCCCGTCAGAAACCGGGACGGGTACGTCCGCCGGCAACCACAGGGAGACCGCTGTGTCGCAAGTCATCTCACCCGCTGAACAGATTCTTGCGTCCACCAGAACACTGCGGGAACAGCTTCTGCAGCACTCTGTCTACCAGCTGGTGGCGTCCCCCGAAGCTCTGCGTCTGTTCATGCAGGATCACAGCTTTGCTGTACTGGATTTCATGTGGCTGCTGAAACGGCTGCAGCGTGAATTCACCAGCTACGAGCACCCTTGGACGCCGCCTGCCAGTCCGCAGCTCACCCGCTTCGTCAACGAAATCGTTCTCGGCGAAGAATCAGATGCCGACGGTCACGGGGGTTACTGCAGTCACTTCGAACTATATCTGCGGGCCATGCAGGAATGTTCTGCACCCACCAGTGCCATCAGCAGGATGATGCAAAGTCTGGCAAATGGACACTCCGTCAGGCAGTCGCTGACGTATGCCGGCATCGGTGATCATGTGGCAGAATTCGTCCAGTTCAACGCCGACCTTGCCAGCAGTGGATCAGTCACACAGGTTGTTGCCAGCTTCTGTTTCGGCCGCGAAGATATCATTCCGGAGATGTTTCAGCGGCTGCTGGACCAGTTCGCTGCGCGGGGCCTGCAGGTTCCGGCGCTCGAATTCTACATCCGCCGGCATATCGAACTGGATGAAGGGCACCACGGCCCCCTTTCTCGGCAGATGATCAACAGCGTCTGCACCACTCCCGAACGCATTTCGGAAGCCATCACAGCAGCCCGCACAGCCATCGCTCTGCGAATTCGCCTGTGGGATGGTGTCGTACGACAGTTACAACTCCAGACAAGCTGCAGCTGAGTACATTCAGTCAGCGTACCGGAGAAGCATCCGCATCACAGATTGATGACAGCTTTGATTGCACCGGTTTCCGGTTTCGTGAAACTTTCAAAACGAGTCACAACCTCATCAAATCCGATTCGATGCGTAATCCAGGGATCGGTATTGATTGTACCTTCCTCGATGAGCTGAATGATCCGGCCAAAATCAGCGGGCAGCGCATTCCGCGATGCTTTCAATGTGATCTCCGGTCGATGCAGTACCGGATGCACAAAGCCCACCTCTTCAGTGGTGATTCCCACATAAACCAGAGTGCCGGTGTGTGCACAGTACTGAAATGCTGATGACATGGAATGGCGACTGCCGGTTGCATCAGTCACGACGGAGTATTTGTCGCCACTTGTGTATTCCTGCAGCTGTTCCATCTCGCTCCCGTCCCCCCTGAAGAGGACCGTATTTGTGATTCCGTATGTCTCTCTCACGAAGTCCAGACGCGACTGCGCCATGTCCATCACCGTGATCTGAGCGCCGGTGAGTCGAGTGAATTCGAGGACTGACAGGCCAATCGGACCGGCACCGATGATCAGAGCATGCTCACCACTCTGAACCGCGCCGCGATCTGTGGCGTGACAGCCAATTGCCAGAGTCTCCACCAGTGCCAGTTGTTCCCAGCTGAGCACAGCGGAGCGATGCAGCTTGTCTGCACGAATCAGAAAACGCTCCCGCAGACCTCCGTCAATCATCACTCCGATGACATCCAGGGTTGCACAGCAGTTGCTGTTGCCACGACGACAGGCAAAGCAGTGACCGCAGTTCATATACGGTTCAACACTGCATCGATCACCCACACTGACGTTGGTCACATCCGAGCCAACTGCGAGCACTTCCACACCCAGTTCGTGACCAGGAATGCGGGGGTAACGGAAGAATGGAAACTTGCCGAGGTAACCGCTGAGATCGGTTCCGCAGATCCCCATGCAGTGTGTAGCCACCAGCACTTCACCCGGCCCCGGTGCCGCCGGTTCCGGCAAATCGATGACATTGAATTCCCGTGGCTGCTGAAGCTGAATTGCTTTCATGGAATCTGATCTGTCTTTCTGGAACAAGGGTCGTCAGCAAAGGCGGTACTTTACGAAGCGAAAGTAACAGAGAGAACCCGCGGTCCGCTTTTTTCCATCAGTTCGCAGCTGGCGGTGAGGAACCACCGGTGCCGCCGGGCAACTGAAATGTCGGCGGAGCCGGGCGGGGAGCCAACACTTCTGCCTGCTCCAGCAGTTCCTGCAGCTGATCACCCAGAAACTTCCCTGCCACGGAACACTGCTGGAAATTGGTATGAGTCGACGCCTGCCATGCATCCTTCTCAAACTGCTCCGCCGCCTTTTTCAGCTTGCCGATTTTCTTCCGCAGAGTACGGAAATAAGCCACAGGGTCTGCGGTCTGAGTTTCGACTGCACGAAACACATCGAAGATGGTGCGTGCCATCTCGTTCAGCTCCGGGAAATCTTCCACTTCATCACAGTGTTTGATGAAGGTGCGGATCATCCACGCATGGGACATCACCCGCTGACTTCTGTCCACCAGAGCAGCCAGCTGCTGCTGCTTTTCTGCAGGCAGTTCTGAGCCATCACCGGCAGTCTCTGTTTGCTCGCGATCCACTCTCTTCCCTTCTGCTGCACAAACTGCAGGCGACCCGCGAAGGTACCTGCCTGCTCTGCTGCATGCTTTTGAACACGGGTCCAGCTTCTTGTTCTGCCAGGCGGCATCAGCCACCGGCCCCCGGTAATCTCAGTGCAAAGTCCTTAATACAACAGGGCGGCAGAGACCTGATTCACTCCGACCGTCGCCGAACCACAATACGGCGACCGTGGATGCTCACTACCTCAACGGCGTTCCCGGGATCAATATATGGACCGTCACTGACAACATCCAGAAACTGGTCACCAAAGGTTACTTTCCCGGATGGTCGCAGTGCAGTCGATGTAATTCCCTGATCACCGACAGCCAGTAGAAAGTCACGCCCGGCCGCGACCGAAACAGCAGGGGCCAGCATCGGACCTTCACCCTCCGGAAGATATCCCGGGGGCGTCAGAATCAGGCGATTGAACCACGGAATCGATGGCAGAAAACGATTGAGCAACGCTGCCAGCACAATGACTGTCACCAGAGCACTGACCACCGGAAACAGGCCCGTCAGGCTCTGATCAAATGCTGCTCCGGCAGAGATTCCTGAGAATGTCTGACTGGCCATCACCAGCGATGCAATCGTCAGCAGAATTCCACTGATGCCGAAAACTCCAAATCCTGGAATCACAAATGCTTCGATGCCCAGCAGCACAATCCCGGAGATAAACAGAAGCAGTTCCAGAACTCCGGCAGTCCCCCCCAGAAATCGGCTCCAGAAAAACAGCGTGAAACAGACCACCGAGGGAATTGCAAACACGCCGGTCCACGTCTGCACCTCGATATACAGCGTGAGTAATGCAACCGACAGAAGCAGGAATCCACCAAATCTGGAGTTCAGGAAGGATACAAACCCATCCACCCATGTTCTTCGAACCGGCTCCAGCACCAGATCGGACGGGACTCCCAGACGCAGCCTGACATCCGCAAGATCCTCACAGGGAGCTTCTGCGAGATCCAGTTCCGCCGCTCGAATACCGGACACGGTGAGCAGAATTCCCTCCCGACTTTCCGGCACCATTGGCCCCTGAATCCACTCGTCCGGAGACTGCTGGATTTCAAGTTCTGTCATCCAAGTTACGGTGCCGTCTTCTCGATTCGTGGCTCGATAAACCGGAAGATTGCGATCAATCATCGCCATGAGCAGACCTGGGGGCCGGTTGCGACGGCGGGCAATCGTGGCAGCAAACTCGAGGAACGGGCTGACGATCTTCTCCGGGGCACGTTCGAAAGCTCCACCCGGTTCAATCTGTCCAATGACACCGATATCGCCAATCTGTGCATCGGGGTGCATGACCAGCGTGTTGCAGCCAAAAGCAATCAGGCCACCCGCACTCAGTGCCATCTTCGGGATCCAGGCAACCGTTTCCATCTCAGCCGGATCAATCTCCACCAGAGCCGTTGTGATCTCCTCTGAGATCATCTTGTCGCCACCAGGACTGTCGATTTCCACGATCAGCGTATCGATGCCCTCAGCCCGCGCATTGCGGATTTCACGCAGCACAAAGTCACGTGTGGCGGCAAAAATCGGGCCATGAACCTGCACCAGTCGAACATTTGACGATTCGCGCAGATCGGGTTCGCGCATTGACTCCAGAGGCAGGTGAAAAAGTTCGGCAACTCTGGGCCGGCCGGCCGCAAGATGTGTCACCAGGAGCCCATCAGCAAGCGCCTGATCAGCCCGAAAGGAACTGCCGCCACCGGCCTCCCGAATTGTCTCCACCGCTGTGATCTCAATCTGCTGCTGCTGTAACAGCCGCAACTCCGCTGCGGTCATGAAACGAATCTGTTCGTTCCCTGCTGTACGTGAAGTCACGCGATGCAGTGTCACCTGGCGATCAATCATCGCTTCGATGATGCCACGGGAAAGTCGCGAATTGCGGCGAGTGTCAGCCAGGGAAAGATAGAACTCCCGATCTGCAGCACGCACGGGCTCACCGCGCGCAAGCTCACCCAGTGTGGCATCTGCAGTCATCACAATTTCATGGCAGGCCAGAGCAATCGCGGCATGATTTCCGGCGACCGATTCCGGAATCCATGCAACTGTACGCACTTCGTTGAACTCCGGTGACAGCAGAATGTCGATCAGATCGCGGACCTGACCCAGGCGACTCGAACCACTGGACACCTCCAGCACGACAACCGGGCGAACGGACCGTTGCTGTCCTTCCTGCTGCAGCCGACTGAACTGCTGATTGAGCCGGCTGAGCTGCTGATCAGTGAGCGGTGTGGTCAGTGTGATGAACTGACCGGGCACATCCTGACCGCCCGTGGCCCCTTCATCCGCGACAGAGGGAATGCGCTCGGCAAACGCAGCCATCGCAAGAATCAACAGCAACACTGGCCTTGCTGTTCTTCGGAAAAAACGCGAACCCACTTTCCGCATCACAGACACCGTTTCGGATCCTTCTGCCCTGTTCAGGTTCAGCCACCGTCGTGACTGCAGTTGTCAGCAGTCGTTTCTTCTTCGCACGTTGTCGTATTATACGCGGAAGTGATCAGGAAAAAACGTCTTCCATCAATTCGTCACCGCTCCCCGGATCCTGGCGAAGTCTCGTCTGTCGCGGAACTTTCGGCGGTTTCTCAGGAAATCACTCAGCCGCAGTCAGCAGATTCTCTAAGATTACACAGCGAGCTGCAGGCCTGCTGATGCCCGTCTCGAAAGGCGAAAGGAATGACAATCGACCGGATTCTGATTCTCACCGCCGGCGGTACCATCGACAAAGTTTATTTTGACCAGCTGAGCGAATACCAGGTGGGCCCGCCGGGAATCGATCGCGTGCTGCGAGGTATCTCCTTCATGCCGCCGTATCGCGTCGTCTCTCTGCTTCAGAAAGACAGCCTTGATATGACCGATCAGGATCGGCAGCTGATTCGTTCGACCATTCAGGATGCCCCGGAACGGCAGATCCTGATCACACACGGCACAGACACGATGATCCAGACGGCCTGCTCGCTGCTGGCGATTCCTGACCGCCGCATTGTTCTGACAGGGGCCATGCAGCCCGCAGGATTTCACGACTCTGACGCAGTATTCAATATCGGGTTTGCACTGGGTGTGCTGCAGACGCTCACCGGTCCCGGTGTCTGGGTGGCGATGAATGGCCAGCTGCTGGCTCCTCAGAATGCCCGCAAGAATCGTAAGCTGGGAGTCTTTGAAACCCGGCAGCCAGAATCCAGATAGCTCCCGCACCTGGCAGTACAGCAGGAAATCACGGACTTGTCTGACAGGCTTTCCTGAACTGCCCCTTCGGGCGGACAGTCACATTTTCCCGATTTCCCCAGGAAAACAACGTCACCTGGCCATCCAATACGTTCGTCGGTCAGGTTCATGGTATGCTTTTCGGCGTCGCCGAGCCCGCTCCATGTGCCGCCCGGCACGCACCCGAGCGGTCATCGCCGGGAACAGCCGGATTCAGACTGGCTGTGCGATTACTGCAGCCTGCGGAAGCTCTCCCTTACGTCAGCAGAGCGTCCGTAGCCTTTGCACCTACGCAGACTCTACCTGACTTCCCGTTCAATCTGCTTCCTGTTCAATCAGCAAGTCACAATGGAAAACCGCCGACTCTTTCTGTTCCTGCTGTATTCCATGACCTTCCTGTGGCTTTGGTCGTCGTTCCTTGAACCTCCGCCGCAGGATCCGTTGGCAGCTGCACCAGACGTGTCCGCAGACGCGAACTCGGCTGCAGCGGCTGACAACGAATCGGGGACCGACGAAAACTCCGCTGCCGCGCGGCCACTTGAATTTGCTGAACACCCGCAGACGACGGTCAGCCTCGGTTCCAGCAGTCCGGACAGCGGATTCGCGAGTGTTGTCACAATCTCCAGCACTGGCGCTGCCATCGACGGCATCAGTCTCAATTCCGCACAGTTCCATGATCTGATCGAAGCAAATCAGCCGGCACAGATCCTTGGCAACAATAATTCGCTGGATCGAACCTTCAGTACGGCAGTCTCCAGAATCGATGCCCTGCTGCAGCAGCAGGACCAGACTCTGGAACAGACCAACTGGAAACTGGCGGACCAGTCCGAGACGCCCACTGAATCCAGAGTTGTTTTTGAATTTGATTCTCCGGACGGAACAATCCGCCTGCGCAAGACTTTCTCCCTGCCACGTACAGAGCTCACCGGGCCTGAACTGCAGGCGGCTCTTCGTGATCAGCCGCAGCTCTATACCCTGCAACTGACCCTCGAAATTGAAAACCTCACCGATAGTCCTCAGGTCGTTGACTATGAACTTCAGGGTCCGACCGGAATGCTGCTGGAAAACCAGGAACACACCTTCAAGTATCGGGACATTCACCTTGAATTTGCCGGTGGCAAGGACGCTGTCACACTCAACATCGCGACACTGCAGGGATACTGTGATGACCTGGACAGGAAGTTCGGTCGGAAGGCCGGACCGGAAGAACTGACAGCGGGACTGCGGGAAGATCATGAGTGGGTCATCCCTCCCCGTTATGCCGGGATTGATGTGCAGTTCTTCGCAGCAATGATTGCTCCTGTGCTGCCAGAAGGGACCGATCCGGAAAAAGGGGCGGACTGGATCGAACGCACATACCCGATGCTGGTGGGTGAAGATCTCCGCGAAACACGGCTCCCATTTCCCGGCAGCATCATCAGAGGTATCGGAACCGCTCTCGCCGGTCGAGAAATCGACCCTCGTCTGGCGGATCTGAGTTTTCGACTGGCGACGCAGCCACTGGAACTTGCTGCGGGCGAATCAGTTTCCCACAGCTACGCACTGTTTGCTGGTCCCAAGCGACGTGAGCTTCTGGATCCGGAGCCATTTGCTGCCGGACAGGTACTCAACTATGGCTGGTTCGGTCCTGTTGCTCGCATCATGCACAGCGTGCTCGACTTTTTCTACAACGGGCTGGGGCTGCCTTACGTCCTTTCCATCATCTGCCTGACAGTGCTTGTCCGTGGAATGATGTTCCCGCTGTCCCGCAAGCAGGCCATCATGGCTGCTCGACAGAAGGAACTGCAGCCACACCTGAAAGCACTCAAGGAGAAATACAAGGACGATCAGCAGAAGTTTGCCAGAGCACAGATGGACCTCTGGAAAAAACACGGCATTAATCCGCTCTCCGGGTGTCTGCCCCTGTTCTTTCAGATGCCGATCTTCATTGGTCTGTACACAGCACTCAACTCGGCAGTGGACCTCCGCGGACAGTCATTCCTCTGGATCAGCAATCTTGCTGCTCCGGATGCACTGTTCCGCCTGCCGCTTCGCCTGCCGCTGGGACTTGGTTACGACTTCAGCATTCTGCCGCTCTGCACGGTCGCCCTGTTCCTGACTCAGCAGAAGATGTTCATGCCGCCCGCACAGGATGAGCAGCAGGCGATGCAATACAAGATGATGAACTATATGACCGGCATCATGGGCATCTTCTTCTGGCACCAGCCCGCCGGACTCAGCGTTTACTTCATTGCCTCAAGCCTCTGGAGCATCACCGAACGAAAACTGCTGGGAAGTTCCGCGAAACCTGCCCCGACATCCGGAGTCGAGGTGATCATTCCCGATGATCCACCGGCAGGAAATGGAAAATCAAGGCGTTCCGAAAACCAGTCTGTTGAGCAGGAAGACAAGCCACAGGGATTCTGGGGCCGACTGATGGAGGCTGCTGAAGAAGCTCAACGCAAAGCTGAAAGTGAACGGCAGCAGAAAGCAAAGAAGGGTAAACGCAAATAACGGCACGGCTCTGCAGCGGTATTGAGGACGATCCTGATGAACGAACGATCCGGCGAGCAGATTGCGGTGCTGATTGTGGATCATGGATCCCGGAAGACCGAAAGCAACCAGATGCTGCTGCAGGCAGCCGCTCGATTTGCGACCCTGTCTGAATACTCCATCGTGGAACCGGCCCACATGGAGCTGGCCAGCCCTTCCATCGCCGAAGCCTTCACCCGCTGCGTTGAACGGGGAGCCACAAAAGTCGTGGTCTTTCCGTGGTTCCTTGGCCCGGGCCGCCACTGGACTCACGACATCCCCGCACTTGTCCGGGAAGCTGCCGCTGACTTTCCACAGGTCCCCTGGCTGATCACTCCGCCGTTTGGAATGCACCAGGGACTGTTTCAGGCGATTCAGGATCGCATTCAGACGTCGCTGGATGCGGAACGAACGTCTCACCAGGCGGATTGAAACCTGCTGCAAAAGGGATCAGCTTCCAGCCGCACGCTCCTGGAGAATCTTTTGTCCCGTACGCCGCACGGCATCCAGCAGATCGTGAAAATCTGCTGTAGCCGTCAGCGGGTTCATCACCGTGGTCCGCAGCACAACCGTCTGGTCCAGCGATGTCTGCACGATATAGAATTCCCCGCTGCGAATGAGCCGGGTACGAATTTCCCGCTGCAGCCAGTTGAGTTGCAGATCGCTCGCACCAGGCCAGTCCGGACAGTAACGGAACGTCAGAATATTACAGGCCGGATCATTGCATGGTTCAAAGTCCTCGGCGGCCAGAAGCAGACGGTGAAGCTGCTGCGCTCGTGCAAGCACCTGGTCCACGAGGTCCGCAAAAATCTGCTCGCCGAACAGCGACCACAGCCCCCACAGTCCAAAACCAGCCGCGCGCTTCGTGCACTCGACCGTGCGCATACCACTGTCAATATCAGCCATCCCCGGACTGGATGGATCGAAAAGGTATGGAGCATCCTGCGCGAACGTCTGAAACCGCACCTCGCGATCTCGGTACAGCACAGCTGTACATAGCGCCGGCACAAACATCATCTTGTGAGCATCCCAGACGATGCTGTCGGCGCGTTCAATTCCTCGCAGCAGCTGCCTGTGCCGCTCACTGAAAATCACAGATCCGCCATGGGCCGCATCCACATGCATCCAGACACCGTGCCGCTGGCAGATTTCTGCAACCTGCTCCAGATCATCAAACGCCCCCGTCGGTGTGGATCCCGCACAGGCAGAGACCGCCATCACCGGCCGCTGATCCCGACGCAGCTGCGACAACAGCTGATCCAGCTGATCCGTACGCATTCTGCGCTGTTTGTCCACCGGCACGCGGAGCACATTCTCCACACCCAGTCCCAGAATCCCCGCTGTCCGCGTCACGCAGTAATGGACGTCAGCATTCGCAACCAGCACCGCACCGGCAGGCAGACCCGATCTCCACGATTCCGGAAAACAGACATTGCGAGCTGTCAGCAGCGCTGTCAGATTTGCAAGCGATCCACCGTGCGTCAGCACACCGCTGCTGCCTGCGGCAGACCAGCCCACCTTCCTGCATAGTCGCTCAATCAGAGCGTGCTCAACCGCCGTGGACCATGGCCCCATTTCATAAATTGCCATCACCTGATTCGTGACCGAGCCAACGGCATCGAACAGACCAGCAAGTGGACTCGATGAGGGAACCTGGTGCCCGATGTACCGCGGATGGTGCAGATTCTGTCCGCGGCTGAGCATCTCCGAAATCAAAGTCCGCAGTCGCGGAACAAGCTCGTCTGAACACGCAGGTGATCCCGCATCCAGAAAGCTACCCGCCGCGCGAACAGCAGCAGCAGGATCAGCCCAGTTCAGCACTGGCCCATTGCCGGCAGTCACATTCCGCAGGTGCTCAGACAGTACCTCAGACCATACCTGACTTGCTCTGGCGAAGAGCTCAGCGGACCACGCCTGCTGAACGGAATCAGTCTGTGATGATGCCTCTTCCTCTGCCACCGTGCTCTGCTCCTGCTTTCCCGTTTCCCACCGCACTAACGCGCGTTCATCGGATCCACGTCAACGGCCAGTTCCACATCTTCCGGCAACTTCAGGGACTGCTCCACAGACTCCCACAACTGTCGCACCTTTTCTGCTGTAGCCCCGCAGATCTGCAGGTGGTAGCGCCAGTAGTTGCGCAGTCGCAGAATCGGCGCCGGCGCTGCTCCAAGAATCCTTACGTCCTGTGTCTCCTCGGTCCGACCGGCTCGCAGACGATCGGCCACAGCAATCGCCGTCTCACGCGTTCGCTGATCATCCGGTCCACGAAAAATCACTCGTGCCACCGCGCTGAACGGAGGTGCCATAGCATCATGACGTTCGGCGAGCTCATGTCCCGCAAATCCGATGTAATCATGCTGCGATGCGTACCGCACCGCCGGGTCATCCGGAACTGTCGTCTGCACCAGCACACGCCCGGCACGTTCTCCACGGCCGGTTCGCCCGGCCACCTGAGCGATCAGCTGAAACGTCCGTTCCGCTGCACGCAGATCAGGCTGACGCAGCATCGTATCCGCGTCCACCACACCAACCAGCGTCACATTCGGAAAGTCCAGTCCCTTTGCAATCATCTGCGTACCAAGCAGAATATCCACCTCTCCACGACGAAAACTGCTGAGCGCCTCATCGTGACTGCCCGGACGTTTCATCGAGTCACTGTCCATCCGCAGCACTCGCGCCTGGGGAAACAAGTGCCGCACTTCCTCATCCAGACGCTGTGTACCGGTACCGAGGAAACGAATCGCCGGACTGTCGCAGCCCGGACAGGTCTGTGGAGGATCTGCTTCAAAGTCACAACTGTGACACACCACAACATTGCGATCCCGATGCAACGTCAGTGTGACGTCGCACTGACCGCACTTCACACCCTCTCCACAGCTGCGACACCAGACAACCGGTGAATAACCTCGCAGATTGAGAAACAGAATCACCTGCCCCTTCTCCTTGAGTGCCCGCATGATCGCCTGCTGCATCGCTCGTCCGATGGAAGAACCACGACTGACGCGGGGATCATTGCGAGTATCCACAATCACCACCGGTGGCAGCGGCCGACCTTCCACCCGCTCGGGCATTGAGACCAGCCGGTACACACCTCGCTGAGCTCTCAGCCATGCCTCCAGCGTCGGAGTTGCTGATCCAAGAATCAATGGGATTCCGTGCGCCTGACAGCGCTGGTGAGCCACCTCACGGGCATGGTAGCGCGGTGTACTGTCCTGCTTGAAAGTTGGCTCATGCTCCTCATCAATCACGATCAGACCCGGATGAGGTGTCGGAGCAAATACAGCACTGCGGGCACCAACAATCACTTCCACGCGGCCCGCTGCGATCTGCTGCCAGTGCCAGTGTCGGTCTGCATCTGACATGTGACTGTGCAGTACGGCCACAGATTTGAAACGACTGCGAAAACGGCGAATTGTCTGCGGCGTCAGGCTGATCTCCGGCACCAGCACAATCGCCTGGCGGCCATAACTGACGACCTCACGAATCGCCTGAATGTACACCTCCGTCTTGCCACTCCCCGTCACTCCATGCAGCAGCAGTGTCTCCGCAACACCCTCGCGAATTGGTTTCAGGATGGCATCGAGCGCCTGTCGCTGCTGTGGATTCAGGGACAGGTCATCCTCCTTCGCAATCGGACCACCCGTGTCGTCTCCGGCAACCTCCGTGCGCATGCGGAGCGGCAGAATCAGTCCCTTCTTCTGCAGCGTGGATATGGGACCGGGACCACAACCGACCGCGTCGCACAAGGCTGTGGCCGCCATGGGCTGCTGACTTGATCTGAGAATCTCCACTATCGCCTGCTGCTGGCGACTCAGCCGCGTCGACTGCAGTCGACTTTCAGCATCTTCTGCCAGCTCAAAACAGCGAATCTCACGCGTGCCACTGCGGCGACGCACGCCTGCCGGAATAATGCTGTCGAGGACCTGCCCCCAGCCGCACAGGTAACGCTGGCCGATCCACTGTGTCAGCTCCAGCATCGACTCGTCAATCAGCGGTTCCGCATCAAGCAGTTCAAGGACTGGTTTCAGCCGTCGCGTCTGTGGCTCTGACTGTCTTACCCCGACGCAGTAACCCGTCACAGCGCGATTTGATCGGCCCAGCGGAGCAGAAACACGTTGTCCGGCTCGCAGCATCCCCCGCAGTTTCTCCGGAACCAGATACGAATACGGACGCTCCAGCGGAAGGTTGAAGACTACGTCCGCAATCTGCACGTCGTCCTGAGCCGCCTGCTGCCAGTCGGGTTTATCAGCAAATCCCAGGAATCCCTGTGACATTAATTCTGCCTGCTCTGCGTTTGATCAAATCTGATCAGAAAGAATAACACCCGCAGCCGCTCTGAACGACTCAACCCGCCTTCATGTCGACCTGCTCCAGAACCTGCTCAGCTTTCCACGACACTCTGCAGCGCGGTAATCAGCTGCCGATAGCAGCCCTGTACCGAATAGTACTGCTCAACGCGTTCGCGCCCGGCCTCCCCCAGCTGCTGCCGCAATGAACTGCACTTCAGAAGTCTGCTCAGACCTTCCGCCCATTCCCCCGGTTCGTGAATCACAATCCCGCAATCGCCAGCGTTGAGAATCTCTGAGTTCACTCCGACTGCTGATGCCACTCCAGGTACACCGGTCGCCAGATACTGAATCAGCTTCAGTCCACACTTGTACTTCGCCCACTCATCAGTCGTCGAAAGTGGCATCAGCCCGATATCAAAACTCTGCAGATCCGCAATCTCCGACTCTGCACTCCACGCCTGCTGCCGCACTGGCAGCCCGGCCAGGTCTTCGGCGGACAACGCCGAAAGATTCGGCACAATCAGCTTCAGCTCAAAGTCATGATCTGCATGCAGCTGTCGCAGACCCGCAAGGGCTTCCCGCAGATAGATCAGATTGCCGACTGTTCCCATCCAGCCAATCACCGGGCGTTCTGCCGGTGAACTGGGATACGTCCGAGGAACATAGCGGTCCAGATCCACGCACGTCGGGAGCAGACATGTCGCCGCATTGCGTTCAGCCACCCACTCTTCGATGAAGCGATTTCCACAGATCACCAGATCCGCAGCTGGGATCAGCTGTTCAAACTTATCCGGATACCGCAGAAACACAGCATCGTCCAGATCCAGAATCAGCCGACCACAGCTCTCGCGGAACCGCAGCTCCATCTCCGTCGATGCGTCATCAAAGATCTCCCGCTCGATGACGACCACATCAAACGACTGCAGACGGCTGCGCAGCCAGTGCCACCAGCGGACGCTGCGTTTGAGCAGCTGGCTGGGTCGAAAGCCCATCCACGGAAAGTAATCGTACTTCTGCGGGAAGCTCTGCGCGACCACGACGTGATGCC
>JALQUR010000090.1 GCA_023260695.1 Planctomycetaceae bacterium | reverse complement strand
AGCAGAAGAACGCAGTTGCAGTGGCTACGGAACTGGGACGTCCGATGGCAATTATTCGGCTGGGAAGTCGGCAGCCTGCAGCTGAGGGAACACCCACCGGTTTCTTCGGAAATGGCGGACAGATCGGCCCGAGCAATCCTTCTGGAGAAGACGCCGGGTTCGCAAAAATGAGCTCTGCCCGAAGAATTCAACAAGTCTCGGCAGAGCGCTGAAGGAACGATTGATGAACTCAGAAGTACAGACATGGATGCGGGCAGACTGTGCCGAACAACTCGTCAATGCCGCCCGGAAGCGGGGGCGTCGTGGTGTTTTTGCTGCTGCCGTGCTGCTGGGGCTGAGTGCCCTGCCCGGCTGTGGTCTGCATTCCATGCTGCAGCCGGAACCGGAGCACGTCTATTCCACGACAGCCCCGGTACCGATTGGGCAGCCGTCAGGCGTCCGTCCGGCCGGGCTGACAGAAACTGCTGCCTACCCCGACCAGACCGCTGTGTCTGGTCAGCGAGGCCCGGTCTTTGCAACGGGTATTCAGCAGACAGCGAGGCAGCCAGCTGCCAGCGGATCCGCTCCTGCGCCGCGTCTGATTGCTGCCCAGCTGGGACCCATGGAGACCGTTTCGACCTCCCCGCTGGCTGATGTTTACCCGGATGAGTATCTGTTCGACGGCGGTGACCGGGAAGCTGCTGCAGCCCTGAATGCAGCTCCTTACAGTGGCCTGGATTCTGAGGATACGGTGGCTGCGTGGGTTTCCGCTTCCGGTGAACAGCAGCGGACAGTTTCCAATCGTGTTGCCGTGTACGCTCCGCGTTTCGGATCTGTGCGGAGGCTTGCTGGTCTGACTTCAGAGACTCAGATTCAGCGAGCAGTGGGAACTCGCGATGCGGCGGCTGTGGGTCGCCTGCGTGGTGATCAGGGTGTGACTGAGAATACCAGTCAGACTGCTCTGGTGGCGATGGAGTTTCGAAACCGGGCTGATGAGATGCTGAATGCGGATACAGCGGCAGGTTCGAACGGCAGCACCAGGCTGGAGCAATCTGCGAAAGTGGACGCGGGTCAGGAAGGTCGAGCCACAACCAGCAGCAGCAGTTTCCTGCGTCGAGACGGACCTGAAACCGCAGCGGCTCTCAGTAATGCAGCGGCGTGGAGTCGGAAGGACTTCCCCATGGTCTCTCTGGCAACCGATTCTGCTGCGCAGCTGCGGGATGTGATCAAGCTGCAGGAGACAATCGGACTGGAAGATCAGAATCATGAAGGCGTGCTGAAGCTCGTGAAGCTGGCCGACGTTGGTGAGGCGCACCGGGGGGAAATTGTGCAGTTCACAATTCGCTTTCAGAATACCGGTGACGTGGAGTTGCGAGATGTGCGGATCGTGGACAACCTGACACCGCGATTGGAATACGTTGACGGCTCTGCTGTGATCAATGGCGATGTCAACGGATTCGTCACAGCGACGCCAAACGGAGAAGGCAGCGTGGTGCTCACTTTTGAATTTTCTGAGCCGCTGCCTGGGCATGCTGCCGGGGAAATCAGCTTTCAGGCCATGGTTCGCTGAATGCTGCCGTGGTGGCAGCGTCCTCCGTGACGATCGCCATGGTGCGGGAGATTACTCGGGCAGCACTTCGAGCACTTCGACGGGATCTCCGATGCTGATTGTGCCGGGGGTCACAACGGTTGCCGTGATCCCGCCGTGTCCCAGCATGGCGGCATAGCCACCAGGGCCAAGATTCTCTTCCATACGGGAACAGGGCGGACAGGATCCGGATCCCTGCAGAACCGCAGAGCCGATCTGAAATCTGCAGTAGCGGAGGGATGCGACACTGACTTTGGAAATCAGAATATTCCGTCGCAGGGCTTCCGGGAATATTCGCTCGACATCCAGCAAAGTCGCCAGTGCCTGCAGGTGTTCGTACTGGAGCAGAGTAATCTGTCGGCGACGACCGGGGCGACAGTGGTGATCGTCTTCCAGGCCACCGTGAATCACTTCCACCTGCTGCCGACTGATGATTTCAGCACGCGGCGCTGCGGATGTTCCCAGCCACATTACTTCGCCGGATCCTGTGGCAGAGCCCAGCAGGTTGCGGAGGATTTCCATCGGACAAGTCCTTGTCTGTTAAGTTCACTCGAGCTCGGATTCACTGAGCAGCTGCAGAACTCCAGCTGACCGCGTACTGGTAATCCGCTCCAGGGGACGCGATTTTGCTGGTCTGCAGAAGCTGCTGACGCCTATGATCCCGGGCACAAATGACTTTGTGAAAAAGCAGTCCACAGCAGCGGTGGAGTTTCCCGTTCGTTGAGCCCGCCAGATCGTCTGAGAAATGAGAGCCTGATGAGTTTATCACCAGCAGATGCTTCCATACAGGTTCGCCCGGCTTGCAGCGAAGATCTGGGACAGCTGGAACAGCTGGTCAGTTACTTCGTGCAGGAGAACCGCCTGCTGCCACGTACCCCTGATGAACTTCAGGACCTGGTTCCGTTTGGATTTGTCGCAATATCCTCAGGACGCGTGATTGGTTTTGCAGCCCTCGAAATCTACTCCGCAAAGCTGGCTGAAGTTCGCAGTCTGGCAGTGTTGCCGGAATTTCAGGGCCGGGGAGTTGGTCGGCAGCTGGTGCAGCAGTGCGTGGATCTGGCAGTCAGCCGCAACATTCTGGAGGTGATGGCGATCACTTCCAATGACGGGTTCTTTAAGTCCTGCGGTTTTGACTTCACTCTGCCGGGGGAAAAGAAAGCACTCTTCGTGCAGACTCGACAGCAGTACTGAATGCTCAGAAGTGCGACTGGAACATGACCCCGGAAGTGCAGCGGCAGCGGGCCTTGCTGCCGGGTGATCAGGTGCGAGTGGTGATCAGGTGCGAGTGGTTCTGCTGCGGGGCAGAGATTTCAGCTGCATGATCCTGCGTTCGCAGTGGCTCAGTTCGGTGTCTCCGACGGGCGGCCGAACACCAGTTCCAGTTCCTGTTCTTCACGCAGCATGCGACTTTTGATGGTGATCACGTCCTTCACCAGCCTTCGTGCCCCGGGCACCTGGACAACAATCTGCACGCGATTGTTTTCGACGTCCAGCACGCTGCTGCGTTTCAGTTGAATCACTTTCCCCCCTGCGGTGGGAAATCCTGAGGCATACGGCAGGTCGCTGTCGTAAGGCAGATTCTGTTTGTAGTTATCGGTACCGCGAACGTCGCCTGCGAGGTCCGCGACTCGATAGCGTTTGACGTCGTCCGGGAGTCGGATTTCGATAACGATGGAATAGCGTTGCAGTGGCTGCGGGGCTGCCGGGATTGTGAACGCTGTGAAGCTCCCCTTTGTCACGGCAAGCCCCGACTCCGGGACTTTGAGCAGGTTTCCGGCGTTGGCGACCGATTGCTGTTCGTCGCTGCTGGATTCGTTCTGCCAGAGATTATCGACTGCGGAATGCAGCCAGCCTGATTCCGATTGCTGCAGTTCGCGAGCCATCTGTTCAAGACTTGTAGGGCCGTCCGTTGTTTCCCCATCAAGCCGAGTGTTGATTTCAACAAAGGCCAGCTGGTCGAGGATTTCTTCGTCGCCCAGGGATGCCTGCAGCGGGGGCTGCTCTGACGTCAGTTGTTCCAGCCAGTTGATGCCCAGCAGAGGAAGCAATACCAGGGCCAGTCCCCAGGCAGCAAGATGGAAGGTCATGGATGAAAACATGCTGACCGCTGCCGCTGAGGACAGGGTTTCCATCACAAATCCGAGTGATTCCTCCTGATCGGCTGTCTGGTACAGATCAGGGTTGAAAGAGAGCGATGGGGGCGATGTTTCTGTGTTTCCAGCAGCCTCGGAAGCTGCAGCTTTACCCTGCTCCGCAATCGCGGAGATACCCGTTTCAGCAGCGTCGGCACGCTGATTCCGGACAGGATCTACCATGCGATTGTTACCATTTTCCAGTGTTTTGCAGCCGATCGTTGCGGTGTTCTTCGCGCAGGCCGGGCGGACGGCCGCAGGATGACCTGTGTGTTATTTTCGGAGAATAGCAGCGGATTGTCTACTCGGAATTAGTGAACGTATGGGAGGTGCCGAGCGTAAATTCGTGCATTTACCAGGTTTTTGCGGATGGGCAAGCGGATCGGGTGGACGAATTCCTCGCCTCGCGGACACTATTTTCAGCAAAATCTGCTCCAATGGCGACGAATCAGAGAAACACAGCAGCTTTTTCCTGGTTTACTCCGTGCATGCCATTCATGGGTTTTCGCCCCTGACGGTGGTTTCGCTCCTGTTTCTCACGGCGTAACCTCAGTCTCAATATTCACCTTCGATCGGAGTTTGTACATGTTCACCATTCGATTTGTTCGCCAGGTTGCTGCTCTGATGATCGCAGCGCTGGCCTTTTCTGCTGTGGTTGAAGCTCAGCAGGACCCAGAACAGGGGCGCCAGCCTCAGCGTGGTGGTCGTGGGGGATTTCAGGGAGCACCCGGCGGCGGCTTTGGCGGCTTTGGCGGCTTTGGCGGTGCCGGCGGTCGCGGTGGTTTCGGTGGTCCTCGATACGATCGTGCGAGACTGCTGGGACTGCAGCAGGTTCGCGATGAACTCAAGGTTGAAGAGGGTCAGGCAGCGTTGATTGATGCCGCCATCGAGGCATTCCGTGAAGAACAAGGTACTTCTGGACGCCTTGACCGTGATGCGTTCCAGCAGATGTCTGAAGAAGAACGAAATGCTGTCATGGAGAAGATGCGTAAGGAACGCGAAGACGCCAGCAAGAAGAACGACGACGTTCTGAATGCTCTGCTGGATGAAGGGCAGAAAACACGCCTGGACCAGATTACCCTGCAGCTGCGTCTCAGCTCAGGTCTGGCCGCTGCACTGCGTGCTGACGATCTGCGTGCGACGCTGAAGATTTCAGACGATCAGATCGCTCGACTGGATGCGGCCGAAGAAGAGTCCCGCAATGCGATGCGGACCATGTTTGAAGGCCTGCGAGGCGCTCGCGGTGGCGACGGAGAACAGCAGGGTGGCGGCCGCCCTCCGGGTGGTGGACGTCCTGATGCAGCTGGTTTTGAAGACATGCGGGCACGTATGACCGAAGCTCGTGAGAAGTCAGAACAGGCTGTCCTGGCTGTCCTGACTGATGGCCAGAAGGGCCAGCTTGAAACCATGAAGGGTGCTCCTTTTGAACTGGATATGCGTGCAATGATGCGTCGCGGTGGTCCCGGCGGTGGTCCTGATGGTGCACCAGGCGGAGCTCCTGGCGGTCGCGGTGGCTTTGGCGCTCCAGGTGGTGCTCCCGGTGCTCCCGGTGGCCGTGGCGGATTCGGTGGCCGTGGTGCACGCCCAAACGCTGAATGAATGCCGCTGATTCTCACTGACGAAGGTATCAAGGCGTCCCCCACCGGGACGCCTTTTTTTTGTTAACGTGCCGACATATGGTACCACCAGCACGGCCTGCGTTGAGCTGTTGCGTAAGGCGATCGGGCTGGAGGCTGGAATCTGCCACGCTGCCTTGCAGGACGTACAACCGAAACTCTGTCATTGAATACCCTGAGACACCTCGGGGGGGAGTTGCACACGATGTGGAACCGTATTGCCCTGTTTCTGCTGCTGGCTGGCCTGTGTCGCACCGCTGAGGCTCATCCCGGTCATGATGCACACATGACATCGGATGGCCTTTGGCATTATCTGACCAGCCCACAGCATCTGATCGAGGCAGTTTGCGTGTTGCTGGTGGTTTGCTTCATTGCGGCAGTATCCGTTCAACGATCACGCCACGCACAGAAGTCCAATCCTTCCTGACTGAGTCACGGATTCATGTTTGACCGGCATGTGCCGGCTTGCCTGGACTGCTTCTGGTCGCCGGGCTGAGTGAGCGGTGACGATTGCGAATACTGCAAAAAATGTTCGAATTGCTGTCGGCGAATCACACTGGTTCACCCGGTGACTCGGACTGCAGACTCGCGGATGATGCAGATCCGGGCTGACCACGCTCTTCTTATGATGACTTTGATTCCAGCGTCGCTGCTCTTGATGCAGGGGCAGAACCAGAGCACCCCGGCAAACGCGAGATCCTCTCTGTTTCCCACGAAGGCCGCCTGGCGAATCGAAAGGAATCGCGACAGGAGGTCACTGCATGCGGGGGCCGCGCACTGCCGGGGATCAAAGGGATTCGTTCTCCACGCCGCGAAGTTGCTGCCTTCATGCGTTGGATCCGGATTCCTGCCAGTTTCACACCCCCGTCTTTGCGGCGAAAGTCCGCTGCGATGCTCAAGCGTGATTGAGCATGCTCCGGGTCTCCCGGCCGCAGGTCAGGCTCCTGCCTGACAGCATTCGCAGCGGCTGTACGGGCGCAGCGGCTGTACGGGTGTCAGGGGCGTATCCGTGCGGGAATCGGCTCACGTCGATCATCACAGGGCATCTGCACACAGGCAGGATGCCTGTGCCACCCGGGAATTCCACGGACAGGATGACTGTGTCGTGTGCCAGCATTCCCTCCTCGTTTCACGCACTCGTCATTCCCGCCGAGGCAGGAATCCAGAGCATCCCATATCGTTGCTCCAGCCCAGCCCTGTCCTGTCGAACCAGGGACGTGCGTCCCTCAGCAGAGATCGCAATCAATTGTCTGCATCCATCCCCCTGGAATGCGCCCAGCGAGGCAAATTGGGCGGCCTGTGCCGACAGCGGATGCAACCGATCCGATTGCCATATTCCCACGTGATTGAACACGAATTACGTGCGTCAGCATGGTCATCCCGCTTTGTGGTGTACCTATGGTGCCCCTCTGGAGCGTGGATTCACAATTTGTCCAACCAGACGCACGGCGTCGCTGCTCACACTGCCGGAGCTGTGCAGGGTGCAATCGCTCCAGCGCCCGTGTGGTCTTCAACCAGAGATCCTTCACAAGGTGACTTTGAATCGACTCACTGCGAATTCAAGGGAACCATCTCGCTGCCCAAATCTCATGGGATTGCTCCTCGGATTCCACAGAGAACAAAAAAAGCTGCTGATCAGACGAACAGCAGCTTTCGGGTTTCTGAACCTTACGGATGGCAGTCAGCGGGAGAGCGAACTCAGTCCCACTTCAGTGAACCACCAGCCTGGTATTCGGTCACTCGAGTCTCGAAGAAGTTTTTCTCCTTCGAAAGATCGATGGTTTCACTCATCCACGGAAACGGATTGGAGGAGCGGAACTGCGTAGGCAGGCCAATTCGTTCCAGACGACGGTCAGCGATGTACTGCACATAGTCACGGAATGCTTCTGCGTTGAGTCCCAGAATTCCGCGTGGCAGACATTCCTCGGCGTAGCGGATTTCCAGTTCCACTGCTCGCCGTACCCGCTGCAGCATTTCTTCCTGGAATTCTGCGGTCCACAGTTCGGGATTCTCTTTCTTGATCTCATTGATCAGGTCGATTCCGAAATTCATGTGAATCGTTTCATCACGCAGAATGTACTGGAACTGTTCTCCAATTCCCTTCATAAGGTTGCGACGATGGAAGGACAGAATCATGACGAACCCGCTGTAGAAGAAGATTCCTTCCATGATCACGTAGTAGCCGATCAGGTTCTTCAGAAACTTCTGACGACCTTCCACAGTCTCCGTTGAAAAGTCTTCTGACAGCACTTCAGCCGTCAGCTCCATTTCGAAGGCGTCCTTTTCGGAGATCGATGGGATCTCACGGTACATATTGAAGATTTCGCCTTCGTTCAGCCCGAGGCTTTCCACGACATACAGGAATGTGTGGGTGTGCACAGCCTCTTCGAATGCCTGACGCAGCAGGTACTGCCGGCATTCCGGATTCGTCACGTGGCGAAAGATCGCCAGCACGAGGTTGTTTCCAACAAGCGACTCTGCGGTGGAGAAGAAGCCAAGATTCCTCTTGATGACCAGCCGCTCGTCATCGGTGAGCTTGTTCGAACGCCAGACTTCAACGTCCTGATTCATCGGGACTTCGGTTGGCATCCAGTGGTTTGCGCAGCCATTCAGGTAGTGTTCCCAGGCCCAGTGGTACTTGATGGGCATCAACTGATTCACGTCGACTTTGGCGCAGTTCAGCAGACGTTTCTGATCAGCACTAAAGCGGCCAGTCCTGCCGGCTGTTTCCGTGCCTTGCTTCAGTACATCACTTTCTTCAAAACTCAGACTGCTTGCTGGTGCAGACATAAACGCTCACTCCTTGAGAGATTCTGACGGGGTTGTGTATTGTCGCGTGACGGGACATGAGCCGACCGCGAAGTGAATTTGAAAAACAATGCAGACCTGCATCGGATCCGAACGGCATTAACCGAACAGCATTAACCGAACAGCTGTCAGTGCCTCCTGTTTCTGTCAGTGTTGTTTGCTTCGTCCGACAGCAGCAGGCCGAAATCAGGCAGCGGAGTGCTGTTTGTCCCGGTATGCACTGTTGTTTCGACCCAGCTTGCTGGTGACCGCAGAAGTCACCGGCAATTCACAGACAGATGCTGAATTTCTTTCTTCGGGGGAAGCTTACTGACATGCTTCGCAGTCCGGGTCATCGATACTGCAGGCGTTGTACTGCGAAACTTCCGTTACCGGAACCTGTGCTCCAATGTGCGGCTCGGGGATTGGGGTTGAGCCACCTGCAGCTCGAGAAACACCGTTGTCGCTTGAAGCACTGACGCTCTTCATCCAGATTGGTTGTATGCCATAACGGTTGATATCGACCGTGGATTTTTCAATCTGAGTTGCTGCGAGTGTTCTGAGGTAGTAGGTCGTCTTGAGACCTTTCCGCCAGGCCAGCATGTACATGTCGTTCAGCTTTGGACCGTTTGGTTCAAACATGTACAGGTTCAGAGACTGTCCCATGTCGATCCACTTCTGCCGGCGAGCAGCACACTCGATCAGCCACTGCGGGTCCACTTCAAATGCCGTGATATAGCGGGATTTGATGTCTTCAGGGATGGTCTGAATATCTGCCAGCGTACCATCGTAGTACTTCAGAGCTTCCAGCATTTCTGCTCCCCACAGTCCCCGCTGCTTCAGTTCCTGCACGAGGGCGGTGTTGATGTGCGTGAATTCACCGGAGAGGTTACTCTTCACGTACAGATGTTTGTACATCGGTTCAATGGACTGTGATACGCCGATAATGGTGGAGATGGTGGCGGTTGGAGCAATTGCCATGCAATTACTGTTTCGCATGCCATTCCGGCTGACTGCTTCACGGACCGGATTCCAGTCCATGCGGCTGCTGCGATCGACGTCAATTCGGACACCGCGCTGGTCTTCGAGCAGTTCCAATGTGTCGATTGGCAGCATGCCCTGCTCCCATTTCGACCCCGGATAGGACTGATAGGTTCCTCGCTCCGCCGCCAGGTCTGATGAAGCCATGATGGCGTGGTAGGAGATGACTTCCATGCTGTAGTCAGCGAATTCAACAGCCAGTGGGCTGGCATAGCTGATGTTCAGTTTAACCAGTGCGTCCTGGAAACCCATTAGTCCCAGCCCTACCGGACGATGCTGCCGGTTTGAATTTGCAGCTTCAGCCGTTGGGTAGTAGTTGATGTCGATGACGTTATCCAGCATTCGCATGGCGGTGCGAACGGTCTGCTCAATCAGCGTGACATCGAGTTCTCCGTCGCGCACATGCGCCGCGAGGTTGACTGAGCCAAGATTACAGACTGCTGTTTCCGTGGATGAAGTGTTCAGCAGAATCTCAGTGCAGAGGTTACTGCTGTGGACGACACCCTGGTGGCTCTGCGGTGAGC
The DNA here is from genome assembly GCA_023260695.1 of Planctomycetaceae bacterium. Lineage (GTDB taxonomy): Bacteria > Planctomycetota > Planctomycetia > Planctomycetales > Planctomycetaceae > SXXK01. The sequence goes on along the minus strand of JALQUR010000090.1, from coordinate 22,910 downwards.
GGATGTTGGATGGATCCTTCCAGGTAATCCACGGATGACCTGTTTCGAACAGGCGTGTGAGCATCTTTCGCCAGAGATCCTGTGCCGGGACCTTCTTGAACATCCGGATTTCACCGGCTTCAGCCTGCTCTTCGTAGTAGCGGTATCGCTCTTCAAAAGCCTTGCCGTAGAGATCATGCAGATCCGGCACATCGTTCGGGCTGAACAGCGTCCATTCGCCCTGTTCCTGAACGCGTTTCATGAACAGGTCCGGAATCCAATTGGCCGTGTGCATGTCATGCGTACGGCGGCGATCGTCTCCGGTGTTCTTTCGCAGGTCCAGAAATTCCTCAATGTCCATGTGCCAGGATTCGAGGTAGGAGCAGACGGCGCCCTTTCGTTTTCCGCCCTGATTAACTGCCACGGCAGCATCGTTCACAACCTTCAGGAACGGGATGACACCCTGGCTGCGACCGTTCGTGCCGCTGATGTGGGCATTGGTGGCACGGATGTTTGTCCAGTCGTTCCCCAGACCACCAGCCCACTTGCTGAGCATTGCGTTGTCTGAAACACACTTGAAGATGTGCCCCAGGTCGTCGCTTACTGTTGACAGGTAACAGGAGCTGAGTTGTGGGTGATTGGTGGCGGAGTTAAACAGTGTTGGTGTGGCGGAAGAGAACCTCATGCTGGAGAGCAGATTGTAGAATTCAATCGCCCGCTCTTCCGGGTTTTCCTCCTGCAATGCGAGCCCCATTGCCACTCGCATCCAGAAGTACTGCGGCGTCTCAATTCGGCGGCCATCGATGTGCAGCAGATAGCGGTCATAGACGGCCTGCAGTCCGGGATATTTGAACAGTTCATCCCGTTCTGGCTGCAGCGCATCTGCAAGCAGGGTGAGATTCAGATCGCGCAATGCTGGTGTCAGGCGATCCGAATTGATTCCGTCGATGATGTAGTGCTCGAACTGGTTGCGATACAGCTTGTTCAGCTCACTCGGATTTGTGGGACACCCGCCGATCGCCTCACGATTGATCACCATTCGGAGCAGACGGGCGGCGACTGTATCATAGGCAGGGTCTCGCTCAATCCGGCTGCGTGCGGCCAGAATCATGGCCCGGTCAATCTCCAGCACTGAGATGCCGTCGAATACCGACTTGCTGACTTCCTTCGTCAGATCCTCAACATCGCAGTCCGGAAGATTCTCGCAGGCGAACTGCAATCGCCGTCGAATGCGGTTAATGTCGAAGGCAATCTTCAGCCCATCTTCACGCAGCACCTGCAGTCGAGGTGCCGCGGCTTTTTCCGAGGCCTCCTCAAGTTCTTCAATCTGCTGCAGCGAACGCATCCGTTCGTGCTCAGAACGATAAACAATGTAGCGACGCGCAGTGCGGTAATGGCCGCCGCGCATGAGGTTCATTTCCACGATGTCCTGCACCTGCTCCACGCCGATTCCAGCGTCCGAGCCGGCTTGAACACCACATTCTTCGACCACCTGTGCAGTAATTGTCACGATTTCCGTTGCAACCGCGGGGTCCAATGGCTGCCCTTCAGCCAGATTCAATTCGGCCCGGAATGCGTTTCCGATCGCTTTCTGGATCAGTCTGGAATCAAAGGCGACTGTTCGTCCATCACGCTTCCTGATGATCCATTCAGATTCTGCTCGACTCATTCGATGCCCCTCTTTGATATCTTCTCGTCTTTGAAGCTGACTGATTTTCTGACACTGACTGTTTTGATTCTGACTGTTTTGACACTGACTGTTTTGATTCTGACTGTTTTGATTCTGACTGTCCGGATTTCTCTGCAGCCATCCTCAACCGGGAGTCCGCTCATTACTGCTGCGTTTGGAATCCTTTGAAATCCCTGCCGCTTTGAAGCCCGCAGCGCGCACCGGTTACCAGAAGAGACATCTGTAAACCTGGAACAGCGGTTATTCAAAACTGGCTATTCAAAACCGTACCGCAATGGAATGCACCGTGACACCCGCCGTGAGACACCCGCCGTGACACCCATTGTGCCGTCGATCGTGCCATCCAGCGTTCCATCCACCGTACCGTCCACCGTGGTGCCCCGCTCAATTCACCGCCCGAAACAATCCAGGCAAGGTCTGCGGAGGTGCTTCCCCCGAATTGAACGGCACTACTCGTCTTTTCAAACCCCGAAACGTACAGGTTGTACACCCTTGCGGGGCTGGCTGAACTGAGCAGTTGACAGGCTGTGTATCCATTTCAAGAGACTCCACTGAGCTGTAGTTTAATGCTCTGTTGAGACGACTTTGCCTGTGGCCGAAAGCCGCAGTGTCAGTCGCCGAATCGCTGGAATCACGCCTGTTGCAGCATGCTGACGGACCTCCTTTTCCTTACAACCTTTTTAACCAGAAGGCAGCAGAATATTCACATTCGAGGGTGTGTCAATCGTGCCGTCTGACTCAGCCACAAACCTTGGTGAGTACTTGATTTGTGGCTCCCTGTTGCACAGCGAATCCTCATGTCGCGTTAACAGTGTGAGCACAATATAGTGTGTTGTTTCAATCTGTCAACACTATTCGTTGTGTATCTGTGGCATCGGGTACCCATTGGCTTGTGGCTCAGTTTTTTCTGGGTTTTGTACTGAAATCCCCCGGAAAAGTTGTTCAGGTTTGTGTGTGTTGAGGGTTGGCAGGGAGCTCGAATCTGGTCGGCGGGGGAGCCCTGTGGGGCCTGCGGAGGGCATTTACCGGGGCGCAGTTACGAATTCAGCCGGTGGAAAACTGGGAAAACACAGTCTGGAGTGCGGATGGGCCAGAAGTGGCAGAATCTCGCTCGCTCTGACCAGCTCAAGGGAGTGTTTTTCAGAGATCTTCTTGTTTTGTCGCACCGCAGCAGAATTTACCGTGTTCAGTAGTTGACACGACTCCGAAAGTTGCTGCGCAGAGCGTGTCTGTATGTTCAGAATTGTGCCTGGTGGCTGGTGCAGGCAGCTGAACAGTTTGCTGCTGGATGTACTGTTCAGCAGAAATCCGTAAGATCCGTGTGCCAAAAAGCTCGGCACCTGCATTCTGCCGCGACGGTCTCACAGGGCTGGTCATCGCAACGCAGCTGAGTTCCCTTCACTTCGATCAGGAATCGATACGATGAATCTGAACAGACGACAGCTTCTGGGGGCCACCGCATCCGTCCTGGCCGCCACTGGTTGTCCCGGTATTCTGAGAGCGGCTGATCCACCGCAACGGTCTCAGGGCTCACACCTGAAACTCAGCCTTGCCGGATATTCGTTCAACCGGCAGATGGTCAGGCGTGGTACTCCGGAGCAGTTGGACGGTGCAGAAATGACGCTGGAGAAGTTCATCGCGTTTTGTGCAGAGATGGGAATTGGTGCCACCGAACTGACGGGATACTACTTTCCTCGCGAGATTACGGACGAGTATCTGTTGTCACTCCGCAGTCTGACTCACCGGGAGGGGCTGGCAATATCCGGCACTGCGATTGGCAACAATTTCTGTCTGGCAGAGGGGGAGGCTCGGGAGCAGCAGATTCAGGACTGCCTCAACTGGATCGACTATGCGGCAGTGCTGGGTGCTCCCTGTATTCGAATCTTTGCCGGGACCGTACCCCAGGGGGATGCAGAGGAGGCAGCGGTGGAACGCTGTGCAGCAGCGATCAATCGGTGTCTGCAGCACGCAGCTGCTCGAGGTGTTTTTCTGGCACTGGAAAACCACGGTGGGATTACTGCGACTTCGGAGCGGATGCTGCAGATTATTGAGCAGGTCGACGATTCTGCCTGGTTTGGGGTGAATTTTGACAGTGGCAATTTTCGTACAGAGCATCCGTTGGAGGATCTCCGCAAGATCGCTCCGTACGCTGTGAACGCCCAGGTCAAAGTCACGATGACGGTCGCAGGAGAAAAGCAGCCCACGGATTTCAAGGCGATCGTGCAGATCCTGCGAGACGCCGGATATCGCGGTTACGTGGCGTTGGAGTACGAGGAACGTGAATCACCGTTCGAACAGATTCCCCGCATACTTGATGAGCTGCGACCGCTGATGGATGGCTGAAGACCTTCAGTTCAAAAGAAGCTGACTGCGGTTGTTGACCGGGGGCAGTGCGCGGAAGCATCTGCAAAGCTGCCCTGCCCTGTGCTGTGATTGTTCCTGTGGTTGTTGGCGCGGTTCAGATGTGCCGGCGCGATTGAATCAGTGCTACGTCTGCCACGGGCGTCACGGTGCAGGCGGGCTGCGGACAGAACCTGGGGATGCCCGCGGACAAGCGTGGCGAGCAACCGCAGTGCTGGACAACTACAGTGGTGGACAACCACAGTGCTGGCGTCGGGCAAGGCAATCAGCGGGCGTCCAAACCGGACAGGTTACGGTCAGTCGTGTCCGTCTGCGCTGACGTCGTGCCACTTCATGGCATTTCGCATGGGTTCGATGCGGAGCACGATGATCCCGTCCTGAAAGACGCGAACGGTGCCGGTTGATTCTGAGACGGCGATCGCGATCGCGCCTGTGGCCTTCGAGATTTCGGCAGCAGCCCAGTGACGGGAGCCCAGTCCTTTGGAAAGGGTGAGGCCGTCGGCGGTGGCGCTGAGATGACGTCCGGCGGCAACAGCCAGGCCATCGGACGAGATCACGAATGCGCCGTCGATCTGCGCCAATTCCTTGAGGCTCTCGCGAACGCGCGCATCCCGCAATGCACGCTCTGACTTGGGATAACCACGAAACGGGTCATGGATCGTGGGAGAAGACAATTCCATGACTTTGCGGTGATTGCCGACGACGAACAGGGTTCCGACAGGCTTGCCTTCCCGCCCTTCCCGGCCGATTTCGCAGGCCAGGTCGACCACAATTCGCAGGGTGTCGAGCGGAACTTTTGTTTCCAGTCGCTGCAGGTCGCGGGAGGTCAATTTGGAAAGCTGATCCCCCAGGCGTACAGCCGTGACGGTGTCGAGACTGTCCTTTTCAAAGGCGGAGTAGACGACGATGACGTCGTCGCCGGTCTGCAGGAGTTCGTCTGCAATCGCTTCCAGCAGTACCTGAGTGACCTGAAACTGTCGTGTCTGCTGTTCGTTCGGGATGGAAACCACATCGACATCTGCATTGCGTGCAGCTTCGACAACTTCCGGAACGTCGGACCCGACGATGAAGCGAACTTCCGGAGCATCCTGACGCATGCGTCCGAAGTCGAGCGGCTGTTCAGCGATCAGTACTACAGCCGACGAACCTGTCGATTCAGCCAGATGGACGGCTGAACGAAGAACATGTTTGAAGTTTCGGCTGTAATCTGAAGCCATGGTGCAGCGAGTGTAAGCTAAGATCGGGACTGGTCAACGTCCTGTTCCTGAGATTTCCATTCAGAGAACAGTTCTGTCTGTTGCTGTCAGCTGTTTCCTGGCGGGAGGACGCTGGGGATCCCCGACTGGGCCAGCTGAACCGCCTGACGGGAACACGGGAACACGGGAACACGGGAACACGGAGACACGGAGACACGGAGACACGGTGACACGGTGACCTTCAGTCCGCTAGTTACCGGTGAATGCGGAAGTCCGGAATGTGTCGTCCTGGACTTCTGGTGACGATCCACGAAAAACAACTGTGGTCTGCAGGGACTACGGCGAGGCAGGCAGCAAGGCAACTTCAGGCGAATGCAGGAATCCGGGCTACAAGGCAGGCAGAATTCAGTTTCCGCTGACGGCCAGGCGAACAGTGGCGACAATCGTCTTCAGGAAGATTGTCAGCAGTCTCCTTCTGCGCCGATACGCTGGCTGTTTGTCGTCTGTGGTCTGGTGCTCACGGGGCTGGCTGTGCTGGGGGCAGTTCTGCCGGGTCTGCCGACTACTCCATTTCTGCTCCTGGCTGTTGCCCTGTTTGCTCGATCATCGCCACGTCTGCACCGGATGCTGCTGAATTCGCGTCTGTTGGGTCCGTATTTGCGGGACTGGCAGCAATACCGGGCAATTCGCGGCCGCGTTCGTAATACTGCGGTGATTGCCGTGGCGGCAGGATTGTCTATCACGTTGATGTCGACAGGTGTTCCGAACTGGATCAAGGTTGTGGTCCTGGGCGCGGGGACGACTGGATTGATAGTCATCTTCCGTCTGCCGCTTCTGGAACGGCAGGCTGCGGTGGACAACGTGGCGCCAGCAGTGAAGAAGCGGGAATCATTCGGTTCAGAATCTTCTGCGGATGCAAAGCATGAGTGATTCAGGAAAACAGATTGTTGTGGCTGTCACCGGTGCCAGTGGAGCCATCTATACTCTGCGGCTGGTACAGACTCTGCTCTGTGCAGGTTGTCAGCTGCATGTCGTGATCAGCAATGCGGCGAAGCAGGTTTTCCAGGAAGAACTGGGCGTGACGCCACCGCAGCACGACCAGGGGGCTTCCGGATGGCTGTCGATGTTTCAGCAGATTCAGCAGCAATCTGACGTCGCCTGGAACTTTCGAGAGGCTGGGACCGTGGATGCGGGGCAGCTCGGCAGCCTGCGGCAATACGGGCTGGCTGACTTTCGAGCGTCCGCGGCCAGTGGTTCCGCGCGGATTGCCGGGATGGTCGTCTGTCCCTGCTCAATGGGAACATTGTCCTCCATTGCCTGCGGAGCCTCTTCAAATCTGATTCATCGGGCTGCCGACGTGCAGCTGAAGGAGCGTCGGCCACTGATTCTGGTGCCCCGAGAAACTCCTCTGGGTTTGATTCAGCTCGAGAACATGGTCCGGCTGAGTCAGGCGGGGGCCACGATTCTTCCGGCGATGCCCGGGTTTTATCATGGTCCTCAGGGGATGGGTGATCTGGTCGATTTCATTGTTGCCCGCATCTGTGATCACCTCGATGTACCACATCAGCTCAGCCGTCGCTGGGGGCAAAGTACTTCGGACGTTTCAGGCCCCGACGCAACATAGCGAGTGTGTGATGAACAGACTGTTTCTGGCTGCAGTGGGAGTGCTTTATGGGGTGCTGGCTGTATGGTGTTCCGTCGATCCTGAGGGAACATCACAGTCGGTGGGCCTGGCGATCCAGCAGGGTTCGGGGCAATCCGAATACCTCACCGTGTACGGGGGGCTCGAAGCAGGTCTGAGTCTCGTGTTTCTTGCGTCTGCATTGACGCCGAAATTGCAGCACAGCGGTCTGCTCCACTGCGTCCTGATTCACGCCGGGCTGGTAAGTTTTCGCACGGCTGGTTTTTTTCTGTACACCGGGTTTGCTCCGCTGACCCTGAACCTGGCCGGCGGAGAATGGGTGCTTTTGGTCGTGTCGGCTGTTTTGCTGTATCGAAGTTGCTGCGAAAAGCCAGCCGGACCGCATTGAGACGTGGCGTGGGCCGGCTGAACACGTGGGCACCTGAACACGGGCCGGCTGACCGCGCGCGGGCTGAACTCGGACAAGCTGAACACGTGGGCAGAATGCGACCTGTGCGGAGCATGCCTGGAGCCCGAACTATTTGTGTGTGAACTATTTGTGTGTGCAGGGATTTCGCCGATGCGATTGCGGATCTGCCGCTTCGCGCTGGCGTCCCGGCTGGGCATGTCAACCGCCAGTGCCAGCGAGCATGGAGAAGTTCATTCAGCGGGGAATTTCCAGAGAACATCGCACCCGTAATAGCGCGCCTGCAGGAGTACGCAAATCGGATGCCGCTGTTAGCGTCATGCAGAAGTTGCACTGCATCTTGTTGGGGGGGGAATGTGGCAGGCTTTTCAGCAGACTGCCTGCAGCACGAGTTCATCATCACTGCAAAGCAATGGCATCGGCGTGTCGCTGTCTTCGTCCGGTCGATCAATCTGCAGTTGTACTTCGCCGTTTTCGGTACTGATGACGGTCACGCGTGTGGAACCAATGACGAGTGTCTGTCCTGGCAGCAGATCGAATTCAGCAGACTGCAACATTGCGATTGATTCCGAGCAATAGATTTTGGGAGACCGTGGTGAATCAACGACAGCAGACGGACAGCGAGAGAAATGCAGCAGGTATGTTGCGAAGCCGCTGAGCAGTCTGATGAAGTTGACCAACGCAGGAGTCGGAAAAAACAGAAGGGGATTCAGACGGAGAGCGTCTGGCGGCCATGGAAAAAACCAGCGTGAAGACCGGATGAAATTTTCCTGAAGATGTGATTTGGCCTGCGACATTTATACAGATGGAAATGGGGATCATCAAATGCGACACGCCTGAGTTTCGATGTTCGTGGAGCTTTTTCGAAGTCGCGGATTTTTTGAGGGTTAGCCCTGTTTTTCGTTGCGAGAAGACGCTCGATCACCCGTGGCTGGACTACGCAATTTTTTCCGGCAGCGGTACAACAAACTGATTAAGGCCTTTGTGAATTGTGTGCGGATCACACTGCGAATGCTGTGAGACATCACTGCTCTGCCTGAGCAACCATGTTGCGGGGGCTGCTGAATTGTTTTGTGTCGGAAAGAATCATTGACGATGACCAGATCAGAAAACCCATTGCTCAGAACCACCGGTCTGCCGGCCTACGATGAGATTACTCCGGATCAGATTGAGCCGGCCGCGACGGTGATTCTGGAACGCTGTCGCGAGATTCTGCGGCAGGTGGAAGGCAGTGATCAGGCGTCATGGCAGGCAACGATTGAGCCGATGGAACAGATCGATGAACTGATGGAATATGGCTGGGCTCCGGTGGGGCACCTGATGAGCGTAGCCAACTCCGAACCACTGCGGCAGGCTCACGACAGTGTGATGCCGGGTATGGTGCAGATGGGGCTGGAACTGCGTCAGAGTGAGCCGTTGTATGGTCACCTGAAGCAGATTGAAGCCGCTGCTGATGCAACACAGTTAAGTCCGACTCGACGCAGGATTCTGGCGCGTCTGATTCGCAATGCGGAACAGGCCGGGATTTCTCTCACTGGTGCCGAGCGTGAAGCATTCAATGAGATTGAACAGCGGCTGGCACAGCTTGGTTCAGATTTTTCAAATCATCTGCTGGATGCTACCAGGGCGTGGTTTCTTGATCTGACTGACGCGACGGCAGCTGAGGGACTTCCGGAAAGTCTGCGGCGAATTGCCGCGGCAGCATGGGCTCAGGCTGAAGAAAACGAGGGTGGTACCGCAGACCCCGACGCTGGCCCCTGGCGAATCACTCTGGATTACCCATGTTTCGGGCCGTTCATGGAGCACTGTCGTGACCGCGGGCTGCGTGAGCAGGTGTATCGGGCATGGATTACTCGAGCGAGTACCGGAGATGTGGACAACAGTCCCCTGCTGCGAGAGATTCTTGCGTTGCGGAAGCAGAAAGCGAAGCTGCTTGGGTATGACAGTTTTGCGGATTTAAGTCTGTCCCGGAAGATGGCGGAAGACCAGGCTGCGGTGCAGCAGATGTTTGATCGGCTGCTGCAGGCTGCTCATGAGCCGGCGCGTCTTGAGATGGAAGAGCTGGCGGAGTTTGCTGCCGAGCAGGGGCACGAGGGACGATTGGCTCACTGGGACGTCGCGTTCTGGACGGAGCGTCTGCGGGAAACGACATATTCATTTTCCGAGGAAGAACTTCGTCCCTACTTTTCGCTCGATCGTGTGCTGGATGGCCTGTTCGGAATCTGTCGCATATTGTTTGGAATCACATTCGTTCGTGCGGACGAGCAGGCACCACGGTGGCATGACGATGTTCGCTATTACGACGTGATTGGGGAAGATGGCCAGCGTTGCGCGGGGTTTTACCTGGATCCATTTTCCCGACCGCAGACCAAGCGTGGCGGGGCGTGGATGAATGACTGTATTGGTCGTTCGGTTTCGGCGTCGGGAACGCGACTGCCGGTGGCCCATCTGGTCTGCAACAGCACTCCTCCGGTTGCAGACAAGCCTTCGCTGATGACGTTTCGTGAGGTGGAAACGCTGTTCCATGAATTCGGTCATGGTCTGCAGCATATGCTCACACAGATCGACGATCGTGATGCTGCCGGCATCAACGGGGTGGAATGGGACGCCGTGGAGCTGCCAAGTCAGTTTATGGAATACTGGTGTCTGCATCGTCCGACACTGATGGCAATGGCAAAGCACTACGAGACAGGTGAGACGCTTCCTGAAGAGCTGTATCAGAAGCTGCGGCAGGCGAAGACCTTCCGTGCGGCGACTCAGATGCTGCGTCAGCTGCAGCTGGGAATGACAGATCTGATGCTGCATTCCAGCTATGACCCGGACGGCGCAGAAACTCCGTTTGATGCTGAGCGGCGGGTGTTGTCCATTACGAGTCTGCTGCCTTTGCTTCCGGAGAATCGCTTCCTCTGCTCCTTCCAGCACATTTTTGCTGGCGGTTACGCAGCCGGGTACTACAGTTACAAGTGGGCAGAACTGCTCAGTGCAGATGCTTACGGGGCGTTTGAGGAGGTGGACCAGACTGACGAGGCCGCACTACAGTCGGTCGGCAGGAAGTTTCGCGACACCATCCTTGCTCAGGGCGGCAGCCGGCACCCGATGGACATTTTTCGCGAATTTCGCGGGCGTGAACCGGATGCAGAGGCATTGCTGCGGCACTCTGGACTGCTGAATTCTGCTCCGGCAGCCGGGTCCCGGTTTACCGCCGCGGATTCCTGACTGACTGCAGTTGACGCAGTCAGCCTGGCCGTCTGACCGGAAGTCCGGACGGACATCTGCGGGTTTGGGGGCATGACTGAGCGGAGAAGACTGAACAGGCCTGCGGAAGAACAGGCCTGCGGAAATTGTTGATGTTGATGTTGATGTTGATGTTGATGCTGTTGTTGCTCTGCGGCACCACCCTGCTCCACCAGCAGTTCCGCAGGCATCGCCAGACCGGGTACAGAGTAGAATCAGGGCAGACAGTTCGAACAGCTGAACGCTCGGCAACAGGTTGACTGCAGCCACGAAGACGCTGGCGGCGGGAGAGCGGGAATCGATCATGCAGAACGAGGCAACTCGCAAATTTGATGTGGTCATCATCGGCACTGGCCCGGGAGGTGAGGGAGCTTCGATGGAGGCTACCAAACGAGGCCTGTCAGTCTGTGCTGTGGAGCGGATGGCAGAAATTGGCGGAGCCTGCACTCATCTGGGGACGATTCCATCAAAGTCGCTGCGCACATCCATCTACCGGCTGTTGGACAACAGTGCACTGATTCCTCGCAGCAGCCAGCCGGAGGTCAGCTTTCAGGATCTTCGCCGCAGTGCTCAGAATGTCATTTCGCAGCAGGTGCGGATGCGTGGCGGTTTCTACGAGCGGAACGAGGTGGAGTTATTCAATGGTCAGGCTTCACTGCGTTCACCGCATCAGGTTGAGGTCGAACATGCGGATGGTTCCATCACAATTCTGCAGACGCGGTTCATAGTGATTGCGACAGGTTCGCGACCGTATCATCCTCCCGACATCAACTTTGCGCATCCCCGTGTTTATGACAGCGACACCATTCTGAATCTTCCTGAAACACCGCGGAGCATGACGATCTACGGTGCGGGAGTGATCGGATGCGAATATGCATCAATGTTTCGCAATCTTGGAGTGAAGCTGAATCTGATCAATACGCGGCCGCGAGTTCTGGAATTCCTTGATGACGAAATCTGTGACGCGCTGTCATATCACATGCGTGATACGGGTATTCGTATTCGCAATGACGAGACGTTTGATCATCTGGAGACTCATGATGATCATGTCGTGATGCATCTGAAGTCCGGTAAGGCGCTCAAGAGCGATGTACTGCTCTGGGCAAATGGCAGGACTGGAAATACCGACCAACTGGGGCTGCAGAACACATCCATCGAGCCGAATCACCGCGGACAGATTCCCGTGAACGAACATCTGCAGACCAGCGAGGAGCACATTTATGCGGTGGGTGATGTGATTGGTGTACCTGCGCTGGCCAGTGCCGCCTACATCCAGGGGCGATATGCGGCCAGTCATCTCGCCAACGGGGAAACGGAGCAGCTGCGGCTGCTGGATATTCCATCCGGGATCTATACCAGTCCTGAAATCAGCAGTGTGGGACGCACAGAAAAGGAGCTCACCGAAGCCTGTATCCCCTATGAGGTGGGACACTCCATGTTCAAGAACCTTGCTCGAGCCCAGATCATGGGACGCCCCATCGGGATGCTCAAGCTGTTGTTTCATCGGGAAACGCTGGAGATACTGGGGGTGCATTGCTTTGGAGTAAATGCCAGCGAGATTGTACACATCGGCCAGGCCATCATGGCTCAGCCAGCTCCGCAGAATTCTCTGATGTACTTCATCAACACGACATTCAACTATCCAACAATGGCGGAGGCATATCGCGTGGCGGCATTGAATGGCTACAACCGTCTGATGTGAGCCGCGCCGGCTGCCCTTTACTGTCATGTCTTTCTGCGGAGAACCGCTGGTAATCTGGGCAGATTTTTCGGATCATCCGGACGATTGTCGGGGTTCACCGGTACATCTGCTGTGGAATTGCAGTCCCGTGATGCTGGAACCGAGGTTTTTCCGGATTGAATGGTCGCGCGACTGCCGATGGTGACTCAGGGATTATGTTTCCTGAAAATCCTGCGCAGCTGCATCTGCCAACGACAGATCTGGCGGTTACAGGTCTGGCGGTTACAGATCTGGCGGTTATAGACCTGGCGGTTATAGACCTGGCGGTTATTGTGGAAAGCGATTGGTCAGTTGCCAGCTGCATGTGTATTCGGGTCGAACCTGTTTTTCCGCTCCGAGTCAGCCTGCAACTCCGGTCAGCCCATTTGAGTTCTCTACGGATTCGTCCGTCGGACAATTCTGCTGAATGCTTCCGAGGGGAGCCCTGTTCATGAAGACAACACTGCTGCGAGTCACCTGCCTGGTCTGTTTCTGTCTGCTGGCGGACGTCAGCTTTGGTCAGTTCGGCGGTACGACCGGCGGCACAACCGGCGGCACAACCGGCGGCACAACCGGTAGCACAACCGGTGGGGGAACCGGGGGAGCGGGTACTAGCGGCAGTATTGCTGCCGGCGGCGGCGGGCTGTCTGGTCTGGTGGTGCCTTCCGGCAGCAGCACTGCAGCTCAGACTTTCGTTGGTGGCAATCAGACTTCGACGTTTGTCGGAGCAACCAGTGCTGGTGGTGGTCAGGGGGGCCGAACCAATCGCCAGTTTCAGGCTGTCCAGAACACCCAGACAACCAACCGTGGGGGTGCAACCAGCACCGGCACACCACGATCCATTCGCTCTGCGTTGCGAGTCAACTTCAGCTTCCCCGAGGCCGGTGCGAGCAATATCGGGCGGGCGGCTGCCAACCAGATCTCCCTGCAGCGATTCCTGGCACGTCGACCGGAGCTGTCCGGAGTGACTCTGCAGCAGCAAAGCAACGGCGTGGTAATTCTGACAGGTGAAGTGAAGGATGCGGAAACACGCAGACTTGCAGCGGGACTGATTCGCCTGCAGCCAGGCGTACGCGGTGTGCTGAATCAGCTGGATCAGGCCAGCCCCTGATTTTTCCGTCTGTGCAGGGTGGACTTCAGTCTGCTCCGCGGGGAATGCGTCAGGGCGATGCTTCCGGACGTTTCGCCGTCCGCTGCCCTCGAAACGAGAGCAGCAGCAGGACAATGCTGGCTGCCAGATTACTGCCGGCGAAGGCATCTCCGAGACTCGTGTAGATGGAAGTACGGTTATCCAGTGGAACCTCTGCGGTCAGCAGTCCGGAAAACTGCCGATGCCAGCGGCCGGTCTGAGGATCCTTCATTGCAGGAATGGTTTCGAGCGCCGGGAGGATGCCCTGCATGGGTTCCTGCAGTTTCTGAATGCTTGCCGGTTCTCGCACCCGTCCGTTGCCGTCGATAAATGAGGAGATGCCTCCGTTGACGGCTCGAACCATCGGGATGCGGTTTTCGACGCAGCGAAAGCAGGCCGTCACCAGATGCTGATCCAGTTCGCTGCTGCCGTGAAACCACGCGTCATTGGTGAGATTCACCAGCACATCCGGAGCGGCACCGGATTCTGTGCGTTGCGCAGCCATGCGGCGAACGAGTGGCGGTACGGTATCTTCGAAACAGATCAGCGGGGCAAACGTCCACGGCCCATACTCAAACAGTTGCACATCGCTGCCGGCCTCAATTCCGAAGCCGGCACCGAAGGGAGTCAGCTGTTCCAGCCAGGGAAGCAGATTTCGCAGGGGCAGATATTCTCCAAAGATCACACGATGGATCTTGTCATAACGGCCGCTGTAGCCGAGGTCCGGTCGGATGAAGGCGGCGGAGTTGTAGATGCGAGTGCTGGTCTTCCCGGCATGCACGGATTCCAGGCCGATCACGAGCGCAGAGCCGAGTGACTGTGACTGGGCTGTCAGTGCGTCCTGAACTTCCCGGTCGCGAAAAGGCTGCACCAGCAATTCTCGATTACTGCCGGCGTCACGAACCATCGGGAGCGGCAACTGAGCCAGGATTTCGTCATCGGTGACACCGTCATCCACACTTCTTGCGGCCCATGGAAACATGGTTTCCGGCCAGACAATCAGGTCCGGCTGCGAGGATCGAGCCGACTGCGTGAGTGCATCATGGATGCGGTATCGGCTGAGTGCGAGGGCCGGATCATGCTTCAGTTCCGGGGTGAAATTGCCCTGCACCAGACTGATGACAGGTCCTTTCTCTGTTCCTGTATTCTGCTGCAGGCGAAACCAGCCATAGCCCCAGACAACCGTAACGCAGAGGAGTGTCGTGACCGCGGATCGGCGTGGCTGCCCGGCCGGAAGTTCATCGCAGGAGAGCTGCCAGCTGCAGATCCGGTTGGCGGGAATCTGACATGCCACGGCAGCTGCCGCCAGAGCCAGCAGAAAGCTGACACCGTAACCGCCAGTGATGTCTGCAATCTGAATGATTTCCGGCCACAGGTACTGGCTGTGTCCGAGGAAATACCAGGCGAATCCGGTGAGCAGAAAACTGCGGCAGTATTCGAGTGCTGTCCATGTGACAGGAACGGCCAGCCAGACAGGGCATCCCGCCTGTACCAGCCGACGGCTGCTCCACAGAAAGCCGGGGAAATACAGAGCCAGCCAGAAAGCGAGTGCTGCCAGTGCACCGTACATGGCGGGATGACCGAGTCGCATCCATTGCAGTGTGAACAGTCCCCAGACGAATCCGAGCAGGCAGGACATTCGCAGTGTGCCTCGCGGGAGCGAACGCAGCCTGACGCAGATGGTGAGCGGCGTCAGGGCAATCCAGCCGGCCGGAGCCAGTTCCAGTGGTGTGAAGCTGCAATAGAGCAGAAGACAACTGGTCAGGATCAGCAGCACGCAGGAACGCAGTCGGCCTTCGCGGGGAGCAGCAGTGACCTGCCCGGCTGCGATAATTCGCTGAATCTCAGGTCGCAGGCGATTGCTCGCGGGTTCTGGTTCGGAGGAATTTGGCATCAAAGTGCATCCATGCGCCTGCGGGGAATCTGCTCAGGGCGACATCAGCTTTCCGTCGTCAGCCGCTGCCAGCCGCAGCGGTCTGAAACTTCGAACTGGTGGTACCGAAACCATCCCGGTACCACCAGCCACAGCAGATATTACTGAGCAGCAGCTTTCAGAGTTGCTGCCATGTCAGTTGCTTCCCAGGTGAATGAGTCGCCACTGCGTCCGAAGTGTCCGCCTTCGGCAGTCTTCAGGAAGACTGGACGACGCAGCTGCAGGTGCTCAATGATTCCCTTCGGTGTGAGCGGAAAGTGTTTTCGAACCAGTTCGGCGATGCGGCCATCATCAATGCTGCCGGTTCCGAACGTGTCGACACGAATACTGACGGGTTCGGCAACCCCGATTGCGTATGCCAGCTGGACTTCACATTCTTCGGCAAGACCGGCCGCGACAATGTTCTTGGCAACGTAGCGGCCCATGTAGGCAGCGGATCGGTCCACCTTGGTGGCATCCTTTCCGGAAAATGCTCCGCCACCATGGCGGCCCCAGCCACCGTAGGTGTCAACGATGATCTTGCGGCCGGTCAGACCACAGTCACCGTGGGGACCACCCACCACAAATCGACCGGTCGGGTTGATGTGGTATTTCGTGTTTTCATCGAGCAGTTCAGCGGGGATCACCTTGTTGATGACCTCCGCCTTGATGAAGTCAGAGATTTCTTCCTGGCTGACCGTGTCTGCGTGCTGGGTCGAAATCACCACGGCATCCACACGAATTGCCTTACGGCCATCATATTCAACAGTGACCTGACTTTTGCTGTCCGGACGCAGCCAGTTGACAAGGCCCTCCTTACGCACATCGGTGAGTCGATTGATGAGACGGTGAGCAAAGGCGATGGGGACCGGCATCAGCTCTTCGGTCTGGTTGCAGGCGTATCCGAACATCAGACCCTGGTCACCGGCACCATCGCGGTCTACCCCCATGGCGATATCGCCACTCTGGCTGTGCAGTGCGACAAAAATTCGACAGGAGTCAGCATTGAAGCCGATGTCGTCGGAGGTATAACCGATGTCTCGAATCACCTTCCGAGCCACATCGACATAGTCAACTTTTGCCTGCGAAGTGATTTCACCGGCAAGTACAACAAGGTCGGTGGTACACATGGTCTCACATGCCACGCGGGACATGGGGTCCTGTGCCAGCAATGCGTCCAGAATGCCGTCGGAAACCTGGTCAGATACCTTGTCCGGGTGGCCCTGGCTGACAGATTCACTGGTGAAGAAGAAACGAGACATGTTTGCAATTCCTTTAGTCGACTGACCAGTCCTTCAGTAACTGGGCTGTTCCAAGAAGAGTGAACGAGAAGACGAACTGATGAAAAGAGTGTGATGGGATTACAGGGATTGTTTCAAAAGCGGCGCTGTCAGGCTGGATGCTCTGCCTGACAGCAAAGCGTCTCTGACAGAACAGCGTCTCTGGTTAGTACCTGATCAGGCCTCTACCCTGATATTCTGCACGAGATTCTGCACGAGATTCTGCACTGATCGCGTGGACCAGATGTGTGTGTGACTGCGAAGCTGCAGGAACAGTTCTTTCAGGCACAGCAGTGGTTCTTGTGAACGGAATGAAACAGTAAATCAAACAGTAACCTGATGCAAATTCGGGGGAGATTCCGTGCCACAGATTCCGTGCCACAGATTCCGCGCCACACTGATGACTGCAGCAACGATGACTATAGCAACTGTAACTTCCCTGAATGTGACTTCGATCGGAATCATTCCCGGAAGTCTCGTCGCGGAATCCTTCATCCGGGAAGATCTGCAACGAACCGGCAGGAGATTTCCTGTGCTGCAACAACCGCAGTGGCGGTGCAAGCCCGCAGACACTTCACGGGATTTCGTGCAGCCGCCAGCAGAGTTTTCGCCACCAGCTGCTGCCGTCCTTCGCCAGCAAGGCGATAACCGCATGCCGACAGCCGGAGCTTATCAGAAAACGGGGTTGTGGGGTTCTGCCTGCGGTCGCAATTCTGGCAGTCTTCCCCAGGTCAGGACAGGCGTCACAGGCCGGATCTGCGTTTTTTCAGTTCTCCGGAAACCCTCCTGTCCGATTCCGTTGATGCTGCAGGCTTCATTCCTGTCGGGGCCGCGGAATGGCACCAGTGCAGCACAGCCCGCAGATCAACGTGATCGGTATTGCCGCAGACTGCGTGACGGAGGCATCCGATGAGTCGCGTGCGGCGATATTCGCAGGCAGCCGAACGTCGGGCTGCCACTTCGGTCAGGGAGTGGTTCCGGCATCAGGGCTGGAGCGTATTTCGCTTCCAGCAGCAGACATGGAAGGAGTACCTGCGGGGAAAAAGTGGCCTTGTTCATTCCACCACCGGAACAGGGAAGACTCTAGCGGTCTGGATGGGCCCGCTTGTGGAAACTCTGGCCGAGTCGGAGCGAAATCCGTCGGTTCTGGCTGAGGGGCCGATTCGGATTCTCTGGATCACTCCGTTGCGAGCGCTGGCGGCGGATACGGCAGCGTCGCTGCAGTTTCCGCTGGAGGAACTGGGGATTCGCTGGCAGGTGGGAAGTCGTACGGGGGACACCTCTGCGGCAGAGCGACAGCGCCAGCGAGAACGGCTGCCGCGAGTTCTCATCACAACTCCGGAAAGTCTTTCGCTGCTGCTCACACGCAGCGACGCCGGAGTGCAGTTTCGCGAACTTCGAGCTGTCATCTGCGATGAATGGCACGAACTGCTGTCGAGCAAACGCGGGGTCCAGGTGGAACTGGCTCTGGCGCGGCTGCGTCGCTGGCGTCCTGAACTGCAGACGTGGGGGCTTTCGGCGACGCTGGGGAATCTGCACGAAGCGCTGACTGTACTGCTGGGGCATCGTCACTGCTCGGAAGAATCAGACTCGCCAGCTGTTCACGACTCCGCTGACTCACCCATGTCAGCCGCTGCTCCCGGCTGCATTGTCACAGGAGAATCGAGCAAGCGAATTATTGTGGATTCGGTGATCCCGGAAGAAATCGAGCGATTCCCGTGGGCAGGTCATCTGGGAATGGCGCAGCTGCCGGAAGTGATCGCTGCAGTGGAGGAAGTTCGTTCCACGCTGATCTTCACGAATACTCGGTCGCAGACGGAAGCGTGGTACCACGCGCTGCTCAGGGCTCGGCCTGACTGGGCGGGCCAGATTGCACTGCATCACGGTTCGCTCGAACAGGGAACGCGCACATGGGTGGAGGATGGTCTGCGTGATGGGCGTCTGCGGGCAGTGGTGTGTACGAGCAGTCTGGATCTGGGGGTGGATTTCAGTCCGGTCGACCGGGTGCTGCAGGTTGGTTCGCCGCGTGGAGTGGCCCGGCTGCTGCAGCGAGCAGGTCGCAGTGGTCATCAGCCCGGGGCGATCAGTCGGGTGACCTGTGTGCCCACTCATGCACTCGAGCTGGTGGAGGCTGCGGCAGCCCGCGATGCAATTGCTCGGGGGCAGCTGGAGGGACGCGAACCGCACTTCTGCCCCATCGATGTGCTTTGCCAGCACCTGGTTACCATTGGTGTTGGTGAGGGATTTGATGCGGAGGATCTGTATCGCGAGGTCCGCACCACGGCCAGTTTCGCCGAGCTTTCTCAGGAGGACTGGCAATGGGCTCTGGAGTTCACGTCGTCCGGCGGCGAAGCACTGCGGGCCTATCCTGATTACCACCGTCTGAAACTGGAAGACGGACGCTATCGCATCGCATCGGCTCGTTCGGCACGACAGCATCGCATGTCGATCGGGACCATTACCAGCGATGCTGCACTGACGGTGCAGTTCCTGAATGGTCCGAAGCTGGGGACAATTGAAGAGTCATTCCTCGGAAAGATCTCGCCGGGCGATTGCTTCCTGTTTGCAGGCCGCGCTGTTGAGCTGGTGCATATTCATGACCTGACTGTGTGGGTGCGGCGGGCGAAAAGTTCCCGCAATGCACGAGTGCCCAGATGGATGGGCGGGCGCATGCCGCTCTCCAGCGAACTGGCTGATGCAGTGCGTCTGAAGCTGGAACAGGCTGATGACGGAGTTTTTGACGGACCGGAAATGCGTGCCGTGCAGCCGCTGCTGGAACTGCAGTCGAACTGGTCAGTGATCCCTCGTCGCGGGCAACTGCTCATCGAACAGATTCATTCACGAGAAGGCTGGCACCTGCTGATTTATCCGTTTGCCGGTCGTCTGGTGCACGAGGGTTTGTCCACACTGATCGGCTGGCGACTTGCGCAGCTGATGCCGCTGACATTCACGATGTCTGTCAATGACTATGGATTCGAATTGCTTTCGGCGAAACCGCCCCCGCTTTCAGATTCGCTGCAGGCTGATCTGTTTCAGACTCAGACTCTGGGCGAAGACCTGGTGCAGTGTCTGAATGCAGCAGAGATGGGACGGCGGCAGTTTCGCGAGATTGCTCGAATTTCCGGTCTGGTATTTCAGGGCTTTCCCGGGCAGCAGAAGACTGCCCGACAGCTGCAGGCCAGCAGCAGTCTGCTCTACGATGTCTTTACAAATTACGATCCGCAGAACCGACTGCTGCATCAGGCATCGCGGGAGGTGCTGGAACGTCAGCTGGAGCATTCGCGAATGGTGGCGACGCTGCAGCAGATGCAGCAGATGCAGGTCATTCTGCGTCAACCCTCTCGTCTGACACCGCTGGCATTTCCCCTTGTGGTGGCGCGCCTGCGAGAACGTCTGAGCAGTGAGAAGCTGCTGGACCGGATTGCTCGAATGAAGCGGCCGCTCGAAAAGGCGGCTGAACGCCGCGGTGGTTCCTGAGTAAAGTGGGCGTTGTACTGCCCCGGAGTCGCTGACAATGAGCGAATCCCTGCGGCAGAATTGCAGCGGAAAAAAAACGACCAGCCGAGTGGCTGGTCGCTTTGTTCTTCAGGTTGTCAGCAATTTGCCAGCAATTTGTCGGCAATTGCTGAATCCGGCCCGGGTCACTCAATGTCGTACTCTCGAGTAATCGTGTCAAGTGCCTGGGTAATCTGAGCGTCGTCCATGCCGCCGGCACGTACGATTTCAGCGCTTGCTTCGGTGTTTCCGGTAAGTTCCTTTGCGGTTGCATTAATACGCCCGGAAGAATCATAGGCGTAGGTGACCTGGATTGGTGAGCCCTTGGGCAGGTCACCAGGCAGGTTGAAGATACGGAAGTCACCAATCAGTTCGCAGGCCGCAGGATCAACCGCATCCCCTTCGAGAATCTCAACGTGGATTCGCTGCTGTCCAACGGAGTTGGTGCCGAATCGTTGTGAGACATTATGGGGCACCGGCGTATTGCGGGGAATCATAATGTGATTGATCTTGCGCGAGCGATCATTGGGATCGGAGATCTTGATGCCCAGTGAGTGCGAATTAACGTCGATGGTCCGGACCGATTGCAGTCGCTTCTGCAGAGCACTGGTATCGCCCGTACTGACTCCGTGGCGAGCCTGCAGAATTGCCGCGTGGATCGCAGCGCCTTCAGCAACAGCACTTTCCGGCTTCAGTTCGCGAGACGGTTCACGTTTACAGACTTCTCGCAGCATCTGCTCAATTACCGGCATGTATGTGGAACCACCCACCAGCACCACTTCGTCCAGTGCTTCCGTGTCTACGCCGGACTGAGCGAGTACAAGTTCGGTGGTGTCCTTGGTTCGCTGCAGAAGATCTGCCGTCATGCGCTCAAAGTCCGTTCGAGACACTGCGACCCGCAGACGCTCACCAGCGTGATACACTTCAATGGTGGTCTGCAGCTGATCACTGAGATCACGTTTTGCATCTTCTGCAGACTGCTGGATGGATCGATGCACTTCGGGATCCTCTGCCGGATCCTTGCCGAATTTCTGCTTGAACTGTTCCACCACGTGGTCGGCGAGTCGCTTACTCCAGTCCAGACCACCGAGCATCACGTCCCCGTCGGTAGCAAGTACTCGGAAGGTGGTCGGTGTGTAACGGACAACCGTCACGTCGAACGTTCCGCCACCAAGGTCATAAACCATGATGGTGCGTTCCGCCATGTTCAGGTCGGTGCGTCCGAATTCCTTGCGGTTCCAGGCATAGGCCAGAGTCGCCGCAGTTGGCTCGTTGATGATGTCCACAACATTCAGGCCGGCAATCTTACCGGCGTCCTGAGTCGCCTTGCGGCGGACATCGTTGAAGTAGTAGGGCACTGTGATCACGGCATTAGCGATCGGCCCGATGGTCTTTTCTGCATCCTGCTTCATTTTCTTCAGGATCAGAGCTGAAATGAATTCAGGGCTGAGCTTCTTGTTCTGATAGACCGTGTAGAAGTCCTTGTTGCCCATTTCTCGTTTGATCGCTTCAACAATCGAGTGCGGCTCCGCGATGGCGATGCGCTCGAATGTTGGGCCAACGACAACTCGTTCGTCATCCAGCAGAACCACTGAGGGCGTGATTGCCTGCCCGTCCTGATTCTTGACCACATACGGTTCGCCATCTTCATTGAGGGCAGCAATTGCGCTGTATGTGGTTCCCAGATCGATTCCTACGGTAGCACCTTCAACAAACTTCATCTCGATCCTCAGCCTTCTGAAAACGACGGTGCAGACAGGTACTGCTGTCACCAAAGGTATTGTGCAGATCACACCCCGGAGAAACGAATGTCGTTGCACCCCAACGATGTGAAGAATCGAAGAGAGTTTCGATTCTGCAGAAAGTGATATCGGCAGAAGCCGGATAGCTTCGCGGTAGTTTGCCAGAATGTTCGGTTGCTGACAATGAACATGCCATCGTGAAGCCGGAAAAGACGGCCGGCTGTTAAGCCGAAAACGACGGCCGGCTGTTAAGCCGAAAACGACGGCCGGCTGTTAAGCCGAAAACGACGGCCGGCTGAAAAGCCGAAAAAGTCAGCCGGCCGAGCGATAGCGAGATTCTGCCTGCTACTGCCTGCTGACCCAGCCCGGCAGCCGGGCCGCCCCTGCTGCTGTGTATCACCGATCCTGAGATGTTTCGCTTCCTGGTGGTGACGCAGTTTTCAGTGTGGTGCAGTTTGCCTAACCTGCATACCTCGCAAGGAAGAACCTGTCGGGCTGCAGACCGGTGCATGTTTCGGACGGTTTTGCCGTTTGAACCACCCGGCGCGCCGTTGCCGGCAACACCTTCCTCTTCCCACCATACCTCCCCCCAGCAGATCGCTCCGGCACTCCTGGCGATCTCCCCGGAAAGTGCTCCCCGTCATATGAAGCAGCCTGCTGATGCCCCACATGCCTCCATCCCCGGTCTGCGTCTGACCGGAATCCTGCTGATCGTGGCAGCCATGGTACTCCTGTCCATCGCTGGCATGGCGGCGGATCCGGTGCGACCTAATCTGATTTTTATCCTGTCAGATGACCTGGGCTACGGCGAAGTTGGCTGTTATGGGCAGGAACTGATCCAGACTCCGCAACTGGATCGCATGGCTGCTGAAGGGATCCGCTTCACACACTTTTACGCCGGCGCGACTGTCTGTGCGCCGTCTCGCAGTGTACTCATGACGGGACAACATCATGGGCACACGCGTGTCCGTGGAAATGCTGGCAGCACCAATCCGCGGGCTCAGGCACTCCTGCCGGACGACTTCACCGTGGCTGATCTGCTCCAGCAGCACGGTTATCGCACTTCCCTTGTGGGCAAATGGGGGCTGGGCGATATCGGTGCTGCTGAAAGTGGTCTGCCGCGG
>JALQUR010000689.1 GCA_023260695.1 Planctomycetaceae bacterium | reverse complement strand
GCAGCCACTGTGCTCAATCGAAACCATGTCTGCTGCCAGATTCCGTCGCGTCGCACAGCACTCCCCGGCTTCAGGAAGTTCAGCTGGTTCTTGCGTCCTGTTTCGACTGCGAGTGCTGTTGCTCTGGGTGATCGTTCATCGTCGGCACCTGATCGCAGCTGCAGGTGCTGAAGTTGCGGACAATTCAGCAGCTCGAATGATCGGGAGCCGCAGATCATCACGCTTGTTTCTGTTGTCTCCGGACGCCATTCATCCGGAAGACTGGCGAGGACGCGATGAATCAGGGCCATTGTGAGTGATGCAAGTGCAGGGGTGGTGTCCGCTGCCGCCGCATTGGTCGCAATCGAAGAAACGGGCAGGCCGGATCGCAGAGCAGTTACTTCCAGCTTTGCCCGGTTCACCTGCACGGTGATGCTGACGTAGCCTGCAGGTTCGTCAGCGCGACCGATGAGCAGATCGGCGGATGTGAGCAGCTGAGTTTTCCAGCCAGCTCTGCGACATGCTGCGGAAATCTGCTGCACCGTCTGTTCGGGGACCGAGATCACGGATACGACTCGCTGATCGCCAGCTTCCTCAGGGTGCAGCAGGACATCCCAGACCGGTGTTGTTCCCGGTGAGTACTGGCGTGATTCCAGTTGCAGGTTGATGAGTCCGGCAAGTTCTGAATCCGCCACTCTGGGAAATCTGAACATGCGGAGACTGACGAACTGGCGGGGAACGGAGACGGCCGTGTTGCGGACACTCCATGAGCACTGTTCTGCCGCCTGACGCAGGAAATCGCCAGTGCTCTCTGAGTTACCTGTAAAGTCAAATCCTTCCGGCCACGGGAAGAACTCGGAATCTTCTGAACGGCTGCTGCCGCGGCGAACACAGGAAAGAATGATTCCCGTGGCTGTCCAGTCGACAGTGGTGATCGTCTGACTGGCGGATCCACTGGCGGCCGCAGTCTTCCTTCGTGGACTGGCAGTGGCGGCTCTGACTGCTGCAAATGATTCAGCCGTTCGCGATCTGCTGATCGCCGCATCTGTGTCGCTGTCTGACATGTGCTGGCTCATGATGAACGTTCCTGCCCCTGTGTGGTACTTGTCCTGGATTGTTGTGTTCAGCTTCGTAACGGCTGCAGAGTTGTGCGAACGACCGGTCGTCCCGTCAGTCGATCAAACTTCAGATAGAGCAGATTTCCTCTTGCGTCGGAGACTCGCAGAATTGTCGGTTCAACGGTGCCATCCGGAAAGAAGCGGATCTGCAGTACCTCAGAGGGCAGCAGAGTTCCTGTGTCGGAAACACGCACACAACGCACGTCGCGATGAATGCGAAAGGGTCTGATTTTCTGGTTCGTTGAACTGAGGGACCGAAATCCCTCCTGTCTTGTCGGAATCAGATTCAGTTGCCAGGTTGCTCCGCTGCGAACACTTTCGTTACGCGTTTCGGACGCCTGCAACTGCAGCTCTGAGACCGCTTGTTCGAGAGTCAGTTTCTGCTGCCAGCCCACCACTGCAGGCACGGTGACCATCGCCAGAACGGACAACAGCACGACGACTGCAAGTATTTCCAGCAGCGAAAAACCGTTTTGCTGCGGAGACCTGTGATGACGTCGTTGAGTCATGATCACTGCCAGTTCCCAATGTCATCCTGGTTTCCATGCACGCGGTCTGGTCCGGCGGAACTGACGTCAAAGGAATCCGTGTTGCGGTTTCCCGGATAACGGTATTCCATCTCAGTCCCCCACGGATCCAGCGCAGGTTTCTCAAGGTATGGGCCCTTCCAGGAAGGATCCCTGCCTGTGGGGCGTGTTGTGAGGACCGCAAGGCCCTGGGCGGTGGTGGGAAAGTCACCGGCATGGTCAAGGGCGTAGAGTTTGAGTGCATCTGAAAGCCCATTCAGGCTGGCTCGTGCCACGTCTTCATAGGCCCCTTTCTGTCGCCCGAGCACCCGGGGAACGACCATTGCCATGATGACGCCCAGAATGCCCAGAACCAGCAGCACCTCCATCAGCGTGAAGCCGTGACGACAGGCCTTCAGCTGGCGGGCATTGCAGTGTTGACAGCGATGTTTCTTCATAGCGGTGTTCCGGAGGCTTCGAGTGTGTGTAACAGCGTTGTATGCGTCGCTGATCTCAGCGGGAGTGAACGGGTTCAGTGAGTCAGAAGTTGAGGCCGCTGCCCTCAAAGACGGGCATCAGCAGGGCAATGACAATAAAGCCCACCACGACCGCCATGATCAGCATCAGCAGTGGTTCAATCAGCTTGAGCAGTACATCAATTCGCCGTTGAGCTCGAACTTCAAGTTGTTCTGCCAGGCGAACCAGTACGGATTCCAGTCGGTTGGACTGTTCTCCGACATGCAGCATTTCAAGTACGTCTGAAGTAAACAGCCCACTGCGTGAAAGTGGTTCAGAGAGACTCCGCCCGGCGCCTACATTTTCCGCCGCGTCTGCAACAGCTTCACTGAGTACCTGGTTCCCAGTGGCATGTCTGGCAATTTCCAGAGCTCGCAGCATCGGGACGCCATTCTCAAGCAGTGAGCCCAGCACGTGGCAGAAGCGGGCGACAGCGACCGTTCGTGCCAGAGCTCCAATGCCGATTGTGCTCAACAGCAGGCGATCGCGAGTGAGTCTCCAGTACTGAGTACTTGCCCATGTGCGGGCGAGCAGCACGGCTGCGAAGACACACACCGCACCGGGGATAGCCCAGACTCGGATGCCATCGCTGAGCCAGAGCAGCAGCACAGTGGCAGCGGGCAGACGGCCAGCTTCTCGAAGGGATTCAAAAAGTGGCTCAAACCGCGGAACAAAGAAAATCAGCATGCAGGTAACCACAATGATGCAGACAACTGCGAGCAGTGCCGGGTAGGCAATGGCGCTCAGAATCGTATTTCGAATCTGATCCTGGCGTTCTCGCACCGCGGCAACTCGACGCAGCGACTGTTCCAGAAAACCGCCTTCTTCGCCCGCCTGAACCATGCTGGCGTCAAGCTCTGAGAAGATTCGCGACCGTGTTCGCATCGTCGCTGCAAGGGAGGTCCCTTCAGCCACTTCACTGGCAATGGATGAAAGCTGACTGCGGAGCACGGGATCAGAAGACTGCTCGGACATGACCTGCAACGCACGAAGCAGTGGGACACCGGCTTCCAGCTGATCCGCAAGCAGACTGAAGGCTGCAGACATTGCGGCCGTTGAAACTCGCTCGCTTCGTCTGCCGCCAGCGTTCTGCTCGGAAAGTGACAACGGCATTAATGTACGTGCTGCCAGTTGCTGCAGCGCATCGGCACGTGAGCTGGCGACCAGTGTACCGGGTACCTGGATACCGTGACTGTCGATTGCTTTGTAGGAATACTGAGGCATGAGCCGGAGCCGTGAGCAGACGCAGCTGTTTTGCAGCACGGGGAGCGATTGATGGATTCAGACACTACCCCTCAGTCTTGCTCGTGTTTTCAGTGCGGAGAAGCACAAAAGCGGCAATTGCGGCGTGCGACAACTGAGATTGCACCAGTCAGATCGACATGTTGACTTTTTGCATCATCTGCAGGGTGAAATACAACTGAGAGCGTGAGCGGCCGGAGCGTGGTTCAGGAACAGGATCTGCAATTCTGCAGCGTATGCTTCAGAATTGCGTGGCCGTAAGCAGTGGTTCACTCCTGGCAGTGCGATGTTGTTGAAAGTATTTCAGAAGCTGATTCGGCGGTGTGGTTGCCGGGAACAGACACCACTGATTGATGCGTTCATCGCCGAGCAGCAGGAGCGGTGCCGAGTGCCTGGCCTGCGGATGCACTTCGTCTGCCTGAAGCATGTTACGGATGACATGGATTTCCGCGTCGAATCCGTGACAGAGGTGGAATTCGGGAAGTTCGGCTGCGGAGCAGATGCCGTGACGGTCAGCGCACTTCAGCAATGAGAGCTGGCTGTGATCAGCTG
>JALQUR010000679.1 GCA_023260695.1 Planctomycetaceae bacterium | reverse complement strand
AAATACAGTCGCTGCCGGAACGACTCGGCGATGATACTCCAGAGATTCGCGCAGCAGAGTCGTCAGCTGCTCCATTTCATCGGCATCGGCGGAACGCTGAAACATCAGGTTGAATGCAAGCTCCAGTTGTTCCTGTGAGCTGTTTGCTTCGCGCTGCAGTCGAACGGCCATCGCGAGGGATCGATCCGTCATCTGGTCACTGTTCAGCAGTGTCAGTGCCTGCGGTGTTACCGTGGCCGATTCGCGAACTTCACACGATTCTGCGGAATCCGGCTGATTGAAGACCGCATGAAATGGATCGGGCAGTCCACGCACGTGATAAGTATAGATGGTGCGGCGATTCCGCAATTCCGGTCGCGGTGAAGGCTGCCATGCAGGCGCCAGAGAAAACTGAATCATCCGCGGCTGCAACGCCACTTCGGAGTTGATTTCCGGCATCACCGGCGGGCCGCCCTCGCAATCCACAAGCTCCCCTGTCAGCATCAGGATCGAATCACGCAGCTGCTCGGATGTAAGCCGACGACGGGGATAAACCGACAGCAGCTGATTGTCCGGATCACGCTCCGCAAGGATATCCGGCGTCGGACTGCGGGTGGAACGCTGATAAGCTTCCGTGAGCATGATCATGCGGTGCAGCGGTTTGCTTCTCCAGTCCTGATCTATGAGGCGAGAGGCAAGGAAATCGAGGAGTTCCGGATGGGTTGGAGCAGCTCCTTTGACGCCGAAGTTGTTCGCCGTAGCACAAATCCCGGTCCCGAAATGATGCTGCCAAAGGCGATTCACGATGCTGCGTGTGCTGAGAGGGTTCTGCGGGCTGGCAATCCAGCGTGCCAGGTCAAGGCGGCGTCCGTTCAGAGTGCTGCGAATTGCCCACGGGTCCGGCTCGGGACTCTGCATCTGCACCGGTAACGCACTCAGCACACCTGGTGTTACCTGATCACCGTGGGCCTGCAGCGAGCCGCCGAGCAGAATAAAATCAACGCCTGGGTCGGTAGTTCGCTTGCGGTTATTGATCCGCAGCTTTCTTGCAGAATTCCATGCCAGCGTCTGCGGGCCGGAATTGTAGACGCTCTGAGCCAGCGGCTGATAGCGTTCCAGCCGACGAGTCCAGATCCACTCGTCCTGCTCACGCACTTTTCTGCGACCCTGCTCTGCCGGCGAGAGCCCGACGAAGCGAGGTGGTTTGATCTCATCCGGGTCGTTCTTACGTTCCTCTTCGCTGCGGTAGGGAAGCCCACGTTGCTCGTACCAGACTCTTGCCGCTGCTTCCTGCTTTTCGAGCAGTTCATGCTTGCGATCTGTTGCATAGCTCAGCAGTGTTTCAACATGCGCACGAGCCTCCGAAAACAGACTCTGGTCTTCCTGAGGCAGCATCGGCACTGCCCGTTCCGCCATGTGTGTTGCTGAAAAGGCGGAATAGATGCGGTAGTAATCGCGAGTCGGGATCGGGTCAAATTTGTGGTCATGGCAGCGGCAGCAACGCATTGTCTGTGACAGAAACGCCTGTCCCGTAATATTCACGACGTCATCCAGCCACAACTGCCGGGCCTCCTCATCCTTCACCATCGCATTGTCCCACGGACCGAGCCGCAGAAAACCCGTCGCGATGATCTGTTCCGCTTCCTCGGCGGTGTAACTTCCGTCAGCCTGGATCTGTTCCACATCGGTTCGCTTCCCGCTGGTCCGGCGACGAACAGATGCATCCGCCAGCTCATCCCCCGCAAGCTGCTCGATGATGAACTGATCCCAGGGTTTGTCGTTATTGAAACTTCGGATGACGTAATCGCGATAACGCCAGACGTTGGATCGTTCATAGTCGTTTGACATCCCCCCTGTGTCTGCATAACGCGTCACGTCCAGCCAGTGCCGTCCCCATTGTTCTCCGTAGCGCGGACTTGCCAGCAGGCGGTCGATCAGATCCGTCCATGCCTGTTCCGGCGCTGCAGCCGTGGCCTGTTCGAAGGCCTGAACTTCATCCGGCGTGGGTAATAAACCGTGCAGATCCAGGGTGGCTCGACGAATCAGCTCGCGAGGCGTCGCTCGCACTGCAGCAGGAACACCCTTTGCGCTGAGCTGTTGCCTGATCAGCAGGTCGATCGTGTCCACATCGTTTGTCCCCGCAGGCACAGCAGCAGAGAGATCCTGCAGCGGCAGGAAGGCCCATACTGCATCCGGGGAGTAGCGGCGATTGGTCCATGAGTCTGCCAGACCACCGCTGGTTCGCAGCTGAATTCCCCTGTCATTCCTGGATTCCATGGCGTCAGCGGTTCGGATTGACCGTTGTGTTTCGCTGTCCGGCCATGGAGCTCCAGCGGCAATCCACTCCTCCAGAACCCTGATTTCCTCCGCGGTCAGGCGATCTGCTGCCTTCGGGGGCATTTCCAGATCCAGCCAGCGGACCGCATTCAGCAGAGTTCCTGCGTTAGTTTCTCCAGGGATAACTGCGGGTTTTCCTGATTCGCCTCCGCGCAGCAGGCTGTCGCGATCTGTGATCCTGAAGCCGCCTTCCTGCTCGTCCTGATGGCAGCCGCCACAGCGACCTTCGAGCAGCGGCAGTACCTGGAGTGTGAACAGGCGATCTGCAGGGGACTTCGGGTCTGACTGTGCTGTCGCAGGCTGGACGGGCGCCAACAACACCAGCAGAAATGCAACGCAACGAAATCGAGAAAAATCACGCAATGGGCAGGGAGCCATGAGCAATCCGGACTGCTTTGGGGTGGCGAATATCTTCGGGGGGCAGTCTATACGACGAATGTCTGGAACCGCCAGGTCAGCAGCACGTTCGGTTGTTTCTCTGCAGGTCGTCTGAGTTGCACATCTCAACGTGGTCGGTGAACGCGTTGCAGGTCAGCGCTGCCAAAGAATCCCCTGACCGCTGCCGCAGCGAACCGCCAGTTTAACTGCTCGCGGACATGCAAAGCAACTTGTGTCACAGCGTGGGTCTGCAACAATACCCCCGCTGTGTATCCTCTTCGCCTGGAAAGGTCGGTTCCATGACTGCATCTGCTCGCCCCATTGATCAGCTGATTTGTCGAGCGTTTCTGATGCTCTTCCTGCTGGCTTTGCAGCAACATTCCGGGATGCAGTCCATCGTCCGCGCCGCCAGTGATGAATCTTCGGTCGCGGCAGAGGACAGTACTGTTGCACGCGAAGTTCGTGAGGTCTGTGGCTGGAAACTGCTGATTTCCACAGAGCTGCTCCAGAAGCAGAAGGTGGAAACCGAAAAGGCGGTGCATTTACTGCAGCAGCAACTGGAAGAGGTACAGCGGGTTGTGCCTCAGGCTGCTGTCAAAAAGCTGCAGACAGTTCCGCTCTATTTCAATCCCACCTATCCCGGCAGTGGTCCGCGAGCCGAATACCATCCGGGGGCCGGCTGGCTGAAACAAAATGGACGCGATCCGCTCATGGTCAAGGGGATTGAATTCACCAATATTGCGATCTTTGAGCGGGAACTCAGT
The DNA here is from genome assembly GCA_023260695.1 of Planctomycetaceae bacterium. GTDB lineage: Bacteria > Planctomycetota > Planctomycetia > Planctomycetales > Planctomycetaceae > SXXK01. Next base: position 607 of record JALQUR010000679.1, on the reverse strand, counting down.
CGAATGCCCAACTTTGCACTGCACGAACTGGCCCATGCATGGCATGATCAGTTTCTTGACGCTGGATTTGGAAATCAGCAGTTGCAACAGGCCTTCGCCCGGATGAAGGACAGTGGGACTTACGAACAGGTCGAACGTAGATTTGGGAACGACAGGCCTTCCAGAACAGAATCCGCATACGCCTTGACGAATCCGATGGAATACTTCGCGGAATCCTCCGAAGCTTTCTTCAGCACCAACGATTTCTTTCCTTTCAACCGCAATCAGCTGCACCAGCATGATCCGGAAATGGAGCAATTGCTGGAGCAACTATGGTCCGTCGCCAGAGACTGAGCCTGCTCAGGCTGCAAGGCGAAAATGCCTCCGGCCTGCCCGCTGCTCGGCGGCGTTCGACGGGGACTGCGAAACGTGCGGGCTGCCATATCTCCTGCGTCCGTAAACGCGCCACTGTCACGGATTCCCGAGCCTGGATTGACGACTATCAAGTCACCTGCTGGCACTAAGCAACTGCAGCATGCGTGGAGTCGATGCACCTCAGTGAGCCGACCAGAGGCGGGCGTTGCCCTGTCGGCATCATAATCAGACCGCAAGCGGCGAAATACAGAAC
>JALQUR010000590.1 GCA_023260695.1 Planctomycetaceae bacterium | reverse complement strand
AGGTCACGCGATTTCGTACCGCCATGTATTCCGGCAGGTACCGTCCGGCCTGACGCATGATCCACAATGGCGTTGTGTCCACAGGTTCACGACGGACCGCCTTCATAAAGCGACTGTTCGCCAGTGACTGCTGCAGAGATTCCGGGAGGGATGCTGATGTCATCGTTTCGGGCTTGTGTGAGGATTCTGGAAGAGGCGGGATGGTCCCGTCAGGGCGGATGAAAGCGGATGTGGAGGGCTTACACCAGCCGCGGTTCACGCGGGAATAATTCCTGTCTCGGTAATCTGATACGGAAGGATCTGTTCAGAACAGGCACTGCCTCGGTGCTTGGCAACATACATTGCCCGGCCCATCTTGCTGCCGTCCCGAGTTCGTCCCAGCATCAGAATCGTGTTTGCATTGCTGAGCAGATCGCCGGTCTGAATCGGGCGACAGATCAGATCGTCAAGCATGACCTCGTGGCTGGTATACATGAACATTCCACCGATGTCCTGATGCTTGTAGGCGTGGGCTGCAATCTGTTCCTGCTGCGATCGGAAGTGAACGCGAAACAGATCACGAGCCAGCCAGTCGTGGTCCTTGCGAAGGATCTGGTGATAGACGTAATCGAACAGATGAAACTGGAAGGAATCGGAATCCCGAGTTGTCGGTTCTACACCGTCGATCACGCAGCGTCGAACGCCATGAATGAAGTTGGAATAGAAGAAGGCGATGGTCTGATCCAGCCGTCGCATCAGATCAGATTTGAATTCCTGCCATTCCTCCGGCTGCATATCTCCAATTGTGACACGGCGACCTCCACGTGTGAATACGTGCAGATAGTCGGACCGGGACTCTGCTGCATTCCAGACGGAAAGCGGGTCAAACTGATCGACGAATACCTTCTGGCGAATTCTCCAGCCACACATTCGCTCCGCATACTCAATCTGGTTCTGCGAGTCACCACGAGTCGTCAGGTCAAAGATGCAGCCGTGCTGTCCTTCCTGCGAAACCCCGGCCTGACAGTAGCTGATACCCAGTTGTGTCTTGCCAATGCCTGTGGCGCCCATGACCACGGTCAGCGTGCCGGGAATCAGTCCGCCGCCGAGCGCTTCATCAAGAAATGCAATTCCTGTGGACTGACGTTGTGAATTCATGGCCGGCTGGTAATCACTGCTGACGGTGGGATCGAAAATGGGATCAAAAAACTGCCGGAGTCCGACGGTGGATCTGGCACTGCAGTCGGACTGTTTTACTGGCTGATTCGGATTTCCTGCAGGTGAACTTCAGCCCCATTGGGCGAAGGGAACAGGCGTGCTGGCCGATTCTTCTGACAGGAACGATTTCGTGTTCTGAAATCATGTATTCCCGGTAAATATTAGCGGAAAAACAAGAGTTCGAAGCAACGGAACTGAGGGATTGCAGGCAATTGTCCGGCGACGGTGTGGTCGTGCTGACTTGTGGACTGTTCTGTGCATCGTCAGAATCGCTGCTGCTTTGAGGTCATCCCAACGTCTTGCAGTGGGAATTCGGTCAATGATGGTGCGGAATTCTATTGATCAGTGGTGTCTGCGTGCAGGTCTCCAGTGGGTGCTGGCAATGGTGGCACTGCTGAGCTGCGGCAGGACCGTTGCCGCCGCCGACGTTCTTTATTCGGTTGATGTGGCTCCACTGCTCTCGAAGTATTGTCTCGGTTGCCATCAGCGTGCTGAGGCAGAAGGTGGGCTTTCACTCCAGACGCCTGCGGAAATCCGCAGCGGCGGTGAATCCGGAGCGGTGATCGATGCCAAAAATCCGCAGCAGAGTCGTCTGCTGCAGGTGCTGCGGAGCAAGGGGGACGACCAGATGCCTCCGGCAGATCAGCCACAGCCTGGTGCTGAGGAGCTGCACATTCTGGAGCAGTGGCTGCTGGGTGGAGCCGCATTCGACATGCAGTCGGCTGTCCGTCCGCAGTTGCCGACAATGCAGACTCGTTCCGGCCTCACAGCCGGGGCTCTGGCCGCCGAAGTCAGCGGCAATGGGCAGCTGCTGGTGACCGGGCACTTTCGCAAAGTTCGTATCTCTGCGACGACCGATTTCAACGTGCTTGCAGAACTGGATGTTCCCGATGGAAAAGTGACCGACGTCCATTTCTGTCAGAACGATGAACGTGTGCTTGTGGCAACCGGCACACCGGGACTCAGTGGTCGAGCACTGCTGCTTGAAGCTGCCACGCTGAAGGTGGTGCAGGAATATGCCGGGGCTGCAGATGCTTTGTATGCGGCTGAGATGTCTCCCGATGGAAGTCTTGTTGCAACAGCCGGGTATGATCGCACGATCCGACTGTACAACACTGCGACCGGCGAATTGCAGCAGTCGCTCACCGGTCATAACGGTGCAGTCTTCGATCTGGACTTCAGTCCGGACGGATCACTGCTGGGTTCGGCCAGTGCTGATGCCACCGGAAAGATCTGGCATGTGGCCACGGGAGAACGACTGGACACGCTGGGCAATCCGCTGTCGGAGCAGCTGCGACTGCTCTTCAGCCCTGATGGCAATGCTGTGTATGCCGTTGGTGCAGACAGCCGAATTCGCCGCTGGCGACTGTTGTCCCGCACCCAGGCAGTTGTCAACCCGCTGCAGGTTTCCCGCTTTGCTCATGAAGGCACAATTCGTGAACTGGAAATCACCAGCGATGGCCAGCTGCTGGTGACGATGGATGAATCAGGGATTCTGAAGTACTGGGATGCAGGCACGCTGACGGAGCTGGCTGCCGAGGATACCAGCAGGCACCGGATCAGCAGCCTCGCTGTTGATGAACAGCGGCGACGCGTGCTGCTGCTGTCTCCGAGCAGTACTTCTGCATCACTCGACTTTCCGGTACTGGCAGAGTCTGCATCCGCGAATCCGCTGATGCTGTCCGAAGTCGTGGCTCCGCAGGCAGTCGGAGAGCTGCAGGAGTACACCGAGGAAGAGCCGGCGGAGGGCGTGCAGCAACCGCTGCAGCTGACGCTGCCGGCAGTGGTCCGCGGGGTGATTCATCGCGAACAGGATGAACAGGCTGACGAAGATTTGTTCCTGATTCATGCAGAGCAGGACCAGACAATTCTGGTGGAAGTGCAGGCAGCGCGAGACAATTCACCTCTTGATTCGGTTGTGGAGATTCTGACAACAACCGGGCAGCCGATCCTGCAGGCAAAACTGCAGGCGGTCCGCGATTCGTACTTCACATTTCGCGGCAAGGATTCCAGTACCAGCGATGACTTCCGCCTGTTCAACTGGCAGGAGATGGACCTGAATCAGTACCTGTATGCCGATGGTGAAGTGGTGAAGCTGTGGCTTTATCCGCGCGGGCCCGACTCCGGGTTCAAGGTTTATCCCGGATTCGGATCGCGACAGACCTACTTCAACACCACGCCCGTGACTCATCCTCTGCAGGGACCCAGTTTCATTGTTGTGCCGTATGCTCCTGAGCAGGTGCTGACCGATACGGGTCTGCCGGTGTTCCCGGTCTATGCAGAAAACGACGATGATCCGATGCGTCAGTGGGGGAGTGATTCGCGGTTGATGTTCCGAGCTCCGAAAGCTGGCGATTATCTCGTCCGTATTCGTGACGCACGCGGATTTCAGGGAGCGGATTACAGCTATCAGCTGAAAGTCAGATTTCCCGCTCCGGACTTCAGTGTGGGCATGAGTGGTGGTGAGCTGAAGATTCATCCCGGAACCGGCCGCGAGCTGGTCTTCACAGCGACACGACTGGACGGGTTTGAGGAGGAGATTGAAATCTCCGCAGAGAATCTGCCGGCGGGGTTTGAGTTTTCTTCGCCGCTCGTGATTCAGCGGGAGCAGCGACAGGCGATGGGGATTCTGATTGCTGCCAATGACGCTGTTTCACCCACGGAAGAACAGGTGGCGGCAATTCGTTTTGTTGCTCGCGGTCATTCGGGTGAACGCGAGATTGAGCACGAAGCTGGCAAGCTGAAGTCGCTGCAGGTTGAGCCGAATCCGCCAGTGCTGGTGCGAGTGCTGAGTGAAGAACTGCATGCGGCAGAGAATTCGGGGCAGGTCGCGGAGCTGACGGTGGTAACCGGACAGACAACACGAGCCTGGCTGCAGGTGGATCGCCTGAACCATGGCGGACTGGTGAAATTCGGCAATGAGGATTCCGGACGCAACATGCCGCACGGGGTGTTCGTGGACAACATTGGTCTGAACGGATTGATGCTGCTTGAAGGGCAGAACGAACGCGAAGTGTTCATCACGGTGGCGGACTGGGTTCCCGAGCAGAGTCGTCCGTTCTACCTCAAGTCTGACGTTGGTGGTCAGATCACATCGCTGCCGGTCATGCTGCATATTCGACGTGCCGAATCGCAGGACTGAGTGAAACTGCAGAGCTGTTAAGCTGTGGTTGCTGGGCCTCAGCGGTGAACCGCACACACTGCGGTTGTGGATCAGCCTGATACTGTCCACAGGGCAGCAGATCCGCTTCAGTGCGTGCGGGCAGGCTGATCTTCCGCTTCACTGCGGAGGATTTCGTCGATGGCTGCGGGCGAAAGCCGCTTCCGCAGTGTGTCGCGGAATTCCGGTTCGGCAAACAGGCGGACTCGTTTGACGCAGTCATCAAACTGCGTTCGTGCCATGGAGTCCACGATCGGGCTGACTTCCCGCAACGGGCGAAACTGCAATTCTGATTCCGAAAACACATCGATGCGAAATTCGACTTCGCGGTGCTGCGGCGGAGCGTCAATCAGCAGCGACAGGGGAACGAAGCTGACACCGGCGGCTGCGGCCAGTCGTTCACCAACGCGATTGGAAAGGCCAACCAGGTCATCCCATGATTTCTGCCGCAGGCTGCGGTACAGATCTTCTTCGTGGAACAGGCTGTACTCGGCGACTCGTTTGAACAGCGAACGTCGTGTGCCAAAGACGCCTTCCGCCAGCAGCTGGAC
>JALQUR010000631.1 GCA_023260695.1 Planctomycetaceae bacterium | reverse complement strand
GGACGGCAAGCCCTTCGTGACCGACAGCGGCAACGCCATCATCGACGTCTCGATCGGCGCCATTCCCGATCCGGTGCGCCTCGCGACGCTCCTGAGCGTCATCCCCGGCGTCGTCGATCACGGCCTCTTCATCGATCTCTGCGGCGGTCATTCCGGTGCCCCCGGGTGTTCTCACGATTTGAAATCGTGGATATTGCCTTTTCGAAGCAGGACAAGTTTCAGAAGGGACAGACGATCGAGATTCCGTTGTATGTCCCCGGGAAGAATTCGACTCTGTACACCCTGATGGGGCCGGAAGAGCGGCTGGAAGACTGGCATGCTCCGAAGGAAATCAACGAAGTCAGCTGGGAATACCTGGCGAAAATGCCTTTGCCGGTGACTGATGCCGCAAAGCAGATCGAACGTCTGGAGTATTTCCTGCCGTACTTTGAGCATCCGGACGCCATGATTTCCACAGACGCATTTGCAGAGTTTGCGGCAGCTCCTTACAGCGTGATCAAACCGCTGCGAGAGAAGATGCCGCGGGAAAAGATTCTGGGCTGGCTGCAGGACCCGAATGTCGCAGTTACTCGAACAGGTTTCTACGGTCTGCTGGCCGGTGTCTGCGGTGAGCCAGACGATGCTGCTCTGCTGGAAAAGAAGATTCTGGTTCTGGACGCGGATTTTCGGCTGGGGATTGAGGGAGTGATGGCCGGTTACCTGCTCCTGCGAGGAGAAGCGGGGCTGGAGGTTCTGGAAGATGCCAAGATGCGAGCACGGGTCGCGAAGAACGCAGCTGGTGAAGAGGTGCAGCTCCCGTTCAGTGAAACCTACGCCGTCATGCAGGCGCTGCGATTCATGTGGACCTACGAGCCGGACCGGATTCCCCGTGAGCGGCTCAAACAGTCGATGGAGATTCTGCTCGAACGTCAGGAGCTGGCAGATCTGGTGATCACCGATCTGGCTCGCTGGAAGCACTGGAGTGTGCAGGATCGCCTGATGAAGCTGTACTGGGACGAGGATTTTGCAATTCCGGCGATTCGTCGAGCGATCGTCCGATTTCTGTTTTATTGCAGTCAGGACAAGGGCGAGCTGGCAGAGGGCGATCCATTGCCGGAGCACGTCGTTCTTGCTGAGAAGGCACTTGCAGAGCTGGAGGAGAAGGATCCTCGCACTGTCAGTGATGCGAAGCGGTTTCTGGTTCGCTGAGATCGCTGTCTGCAGAATGACGGGGGGGGCATGGAGTTGAAGGGGATTCATTTCCGTGTCACTGCGACTTCGTGTGGCGCTGGATTCCGGCAGGTCTGATTCAACGGACGACCCGTTTTCTGGTACTTATCGCTGCAGCATTTCCGCACTGGTCGCTCTGCAGCCTTCATTCGATTCTGGTGCGGAGCCCCGGCAGTCAACGATCTGAGCCGCCCGCTTCTGAACTGCTCCGCGAACAGAGAATGTCGAGCGGCAGCAGATTGCTCATCTGAAAGAGATTTATGTCGCCACAGTCAGAGTCTGCCGCAGAGCAGGAACTCAATGCTCTGCAGGAAAAGGCGTCCCGACTGATACCTCAGTGTCGTTTCGCGAGTGCGTTTGAGCTGTTCGGTGAACTCCGTCGACGTGCACGTGCTGAAGCACATGTTGTGCACTATATCTGGGCGACATTTCACCAGATGGATCTTGCCCAGTATCTGCTCGACTTCCAGCAGATGCGTGAGCGAGCGGTGGAACTGATTGCTCTGCTGCAGCACGAGGAACGGGCGCGTCAGATTCAGTCGGACCTCAGTCAGGCTCAGTACGATTACCTGACGTATTCGATGAGTTCCTGCGGCTACGAGAATCTTGCGGAAGCGACGGGGCAGCTGGGCGGGTATAACTCGGAGGGCATGCACGCCTGTATTGCTGACGGGATTCAGATCTGTCGTCGGACGGGCAAGACAAGTTGTGTCAGTTGTTTTCGTGAGTACGCGTGTGACGTGTATACGGCAGCAGACGATGTGGAACTTGCTGCCCATCAATGTCGCGCGGTGCGAGATCAGTCGGGCAACTGGTCGGATCGCGGGGATCGTCGCTGGCTGGCGGTCATGCGGCTGTCGTGGCTGGATGCGTTGCACGGTCGTTTTGAGGCTGCAGTTGAGGGCAGTTCTCGCGCATTGGTACTGGCAGAAGAGCCTGCAGTGTCGGTACCGCTGGAGGCATCCATTCGGACAGGGCTGCTCCGCGACACGGTACTGCTTGCCTCCGGCCTGAATGCTCAGTTTGTCGGATCTGAAACAAATGGCCTGTTCCCGGCAGCGGGCGAGTCGCCGTTTTTTGAACACCATCGTGATCTGAATGCAGCTTTGTCTGCAGCACTCGAGGAGAGCTGGGAGCGTGCCGTGCAGCTGCTCCATCCGTGGGATCAGCGTCTGCTGCGATCGGGGGCGCTGCACTTGTGGTTTGAGACGCGGCTGCGGCTGACGGCGGTGCGTGTTCTGGCTGGGGAACGAGGCCAGGCGGAGCGGCTTGCGCGAGGGCTGGAGCGTCGGGCTCGTGCCGCACATGATTATCTTACCCTGCGACGTCTGCAACTGGTGATGGATGCAGATGATCCGTCACCGATTGCTCTGGTTGTTCCGCGGCACCGGGTTTGCGGACATGTGACAGCCGGACAACTTTCCGGGACAGGCGTGACGCGGCCAGCGGAGGGGCATGTCGAAGCGACTGCAGCAGCTGAGGAGACATTTCAGAGTCACAGCGCTGCGGATGGCGGTGGAGCAGAACTGTCCGTTGCTGTGAAGGATGAGTCTAAGGATGAGTCAGTTGTCGCGGAAGCACCTGCAACGCCACTTGCTGGCAGGATTTCCGAGCTGCATGAGCGAATTTCCGAATTCACCAGAAGTCCGGCTCCGGAAGAATACTACGCGCTGCGATCGGAGTTACTGAAGTATAGCCCGGCGGCAGTGACTGATACTGCCGATGCCTGTTCACTACTGGAGCTGATGGTTGCTCTGAGTGGCTCTGGTGAGGATGGCGATCTGATCTGGCGTTGGGGGAATGCTCTGATTGCTGGTCGTCGTGAATCAGCTGCGGCCATGTCAGCGCTGGCGATTCTGGGGGATTCGCTCCGAGCGAGTGGTGACGAGCAGATGCTGGAGCGAATCACGGACGAACGGACTGAGCAGCTGCATCGCCAGGCCATGGATCTGGCTCCGGATTCCGCTCCTGTTTTTCTGCGTGCCGGTCAGCATTTTCTGGCTGCGGACAATGCGGGTGAAGCGGAACGCTGCCTGGCACGTGCGTTTCGGCTTCAGCGTGAAAACGGAGTCATTGCGCGTTATCTGGCTGAGCTGTACCGATCAACAGATCGACCTCGCGATGCACTGCATGTGCTGGACCTTTGTCTTCGCGAGGGTTGTCAGGACGCTCAGGTGGCATTTGATGCGGGGATGCTGGCCTACCAGATGGAACAGTTTGACGTGGCTCGCACCTGCCTGATGCGGTACGAGCAGCTGGAGGGGCCGACAGTCTGGGTGCACTATTACCTTGCCTTGTGCAGTTATGAACAGGGTGACTATGCAGGTGCGCTGCAGCACGTGGTTCGGGACCGCGAACTGCGCGGAGAAGACGGCTGGCATCTTCGTGTTGTGGAGGTGATCAGTCAGACGCGTCTGCAGAAGAGCGACGAGCAGCTGGAGACAATTCGCGAACTGGCAGAGACGCCCTTGTTTGAAATCGGTTTTCTGTCCACGACGGGGCTGACCGATCTGCTGCAGCGACTTGGCTCCGTGCTGGAAGACGAGTATCCGGATTCTCCGTTGCTCCAGCACGTGGAGCGCAGGCTGCTGCGAGCCGGTCTGATGCCGGATACGTGGTTTCACTTCCAGCGTGAAAACAGCAGCGAGCAGCCTCAGGATGATCTGCATCTGTATCGCTGTCTGATCTACCAGCCGCTGGACGAAAACTGGCTGCTGGATCCGGATCGTCTGAGTGAGCAGGAGGACTGGACAGGCTATTACACGGAATGGGGCGTTCTGGCCCGATCAGAAGACGATGCTGTTGAAACTGCGCTGCGATACCAGAGTCTGTGTCATGACATCCCTGCGGAGATGCGTGAGGTGATCGAAGCCGGCGATTCCTATCGGGAGATCGCCGGTGTTGTCTGGCAATCGTCGCGTTACATGGCGGGAACCGATGACGAGGGGCCGTCGGAACGGCCGGATGACGGCGATATTCCTGACAGCGACAACGAGGATTCCGAGTGGGGGTGAGTTTCTTCAGGGTGGTTTGTTGCGGGGCAATCAGAGATCACTCTCGGCCGCTGCCGTAAATTCTCGCCCGCGCGCCAGCAGAATTGCAGCAGTCAGTAACGTTGCTGTCATGATGCCAAGCCAGAAAATGTGTTCGCTGGATGACGCTTCTCCGAAGTACCATGAGACATCGTCGCTTTGACGGAAATCATCGGAGAGAGGTGCCCACTGAACAGCAAGGGCTCGCAGTCGGAACTGGACAGTCAGCCGGTTAATGACGGCTGGAAAGGCGCCGATCATGATTTCCGCAATGGCGGTGTACATCACGCAGAGCACCATGGCTCGGCGGAACAACAGCGTTCCAAGGAACAGATAGATCGCGGAGTAGGCAAATGCGGATAGAACACTGAGCGAGGCGATGGTGGTCCAGATCTGAGATTTCATGTCGGTTTCGGCAATGTACAGTGCAATGCTGACACCAGTGATTGAAGTTGTGATTCCCCAGGTTGCAGCGGCAAGAAACTTCCCCAGCATGAGCCAGAGGATTCCCTGCGGTCGGGATGCAACATAGCTCCAGCTTTTCTGTTCCAGTTCACTGGCAATCGCCGGCGCAGCGGTGAGCAGCACGCTCATCGCGCAGCAGACACATGGTGTCGTAATAAAGTAGATGATGCTCCAGATGGTCGGTCGCTGTGACATCTCCGGTGCGGAACGTCGTTGGCGTCGGCGGCCGGAGTCATCCTGCGGGTCAAAGCGGCGATTACGTCCGCCCCAGCCTCTGCGTCCGGGCCCGGATTGAGACTCAGTACTGTCTGCAGCAGAGACGGAATCTGCAGCGGATTGTTCTGTGATCCCCGGGGGGCTGTTGTCGGCGGCGGCCGATCGGAGCTCAGCTGATGCCCAGAGCGACTGCAGCAGGAGGGTGATGAGTACCGGAAATGAGGCCAGTGCGATCCACCAGATGATGCGACCTGCACTGGCTGTTCGTCTGAGTTCATATTGATAGACGGCGATCAGTTTGTTCACAGTTCACCTCGATGAATTCGCATCAGGGAGTTGAACAACGACTGCAGGGATTCGTCTGCTGTATCCAGTCGATTCACGGAGATTTCCTCCTCCAGAACCGACTTCATCAGACTTCGCGAGAATTCTGCGGCATTACCAGTGCTGACTGTGAGCGGATCCTGCGAGCTGCTCCCGGACAGTCTCACCAGATCAACCTGTCCATCCTGCAGGAGACGAGCCGCCAGTCGTCGCGGGTCACTGCAGCGGATCTGTAATTCCATCGGGACCTGCAGCAGCATCTGGTGCACATCTTCTGCGGTACCGGACGCCAGCAGTCGGCCACCGGAGATGAGCAGGAAGGACTTCGTCAACGCTTCAATTTCGTGAAGTACGTGGCTGGCGATGAGCAGGCTTCTGCCATTGCCAATCCAGTCCTGCAGCAGTCTGTTGATGCTGGCTCGACCGATCGGATCAAGACCGCTGAGCGGTTCGTCCAGGATCAGCAGTTCCGGGTCATGTGCGATGGCCTGTGCCAGTTTCGTGCGCTGTCGCATTCCCCGGGAGTAGCTGGCAATCTGCTTGTGCATGGCATGCTGCATGCCGACCTGTGCGAGGCATTCGGAGGCGCGGGATCGGGCACGCTGCTTCGGGAAATTCTGCAGGCGCAGCAGGTAGGTCAGCCACTCCAGCCCACTGACCCGTGCATACATACCCTCAAATGCCGGGCAGAATCCGATGCGGCTTAACAATGCACCATTGTTGCGTGGATTCATGCCGAGGACGGTCACGGTGCCGCGGGTGGGGCTGAGTTGTCCGATGAGCAGATTCAGCAACGTGCTTTTGCCGGCACCGTTGGGGCCAAGCAGGCCGTAACCGCCCGGCGGAAGCTCCACGCAGACGTCATTGACGCCCAGTACGGTGTTGTAGAGTTTGGTGACGTTTTGCAGTCTGATCATGGGTTCCATCTGCTGCTCCTTCAGACCTGCATCGGTGCTGAGATACGACGGAAGAGAACAGCCAGCGAAACGGCGGTGATTACTGCGAGAATGGAAACGGGTTCCTCAAGGTTGCTGCTGGCGAGCTGCGGATCAAGAATGGAGCCGGCAACTTCGCTGAAGACCTCGAACAGTGACAGGTATTTCAGTGGCGAACTGGCATCGCCCCAGGTGCTGTTGGAAAGTATGGCGGCCGTAAATGCTCCAAATATCCAGATGGAGAACCATGCGAACCCGGCAAACCGAGATTCCGTTGTCAGTGAGGACAGCATCAGGGACAGACTGGCTGCCGGGACAGCGATGAGCAGCGAGGCGAGCAGGATTCTGCCGGGCAGATCGCCGGTGGATGTCAGCACTGAAAGATCCGGAGACAGCAGCAGCCCCGTGCAGAACAGCATCAGAGCCGGCATCAGAGTGATCAGCAGTACGTAGAAGATGACGGTTGCAAGTTTTCCCACGATGTACTGCGTCCGGGAAAGTGGGCGCGAAAAGTACAGCAGGAATGCTCGCGAGCGAATGTCCTGCGAAACCATCGGTGGCGTGATGACTCCCAGCATGGGGATGAGGATGAAAGGCTGTGACCGGCGAAACAGTGTGAGCAGCAATGATGACCAGAACAGGTGTCGGGTTTCGCCAGGGTGATCGTCCTTCTCCCGCAGGAATCCCAGCATTCCCGACGGCTGCATGTTTCCCTGTCCGCCTGGTTCCAGAAGCGCGGTCCCCATCTGGATGAATGCTCTGGTGAATGGATCGTCTGTGCTTTCTGACTGTTCGTACAGAAAGATCATGAACCCCATCAGTACACTGGGCAGCCATGCAAAGAAGAGCATGCGCCGCAGCCACGCACTGGCCCAGGCGCGTCGGATGCCATTTTCCGTGAGCACCAGCCAGCGGGTTCGGTGTGACCCTCGCTGCCCCTCGCAGTGTCGATAACCCAGATTATGAATTGCCATGCTCAGTCTCCTGCACGGCTTCAAGAAACAGTTTTTCAAGCGAGTTCGCTGCGGGGACAACGGAGCGAACAATCTCACCCAGTTCAGCAGCCGCCTGCCAGATCTGCGTTGTGTGTTCTTCGGGGTGTCCGAGTACAGAGAGGGAGTCGCCGTTGCATTCGAGGACGGAAATTCCTCGATTCTGCAGCTGCCTGCTGAACTCTTCTGCCGCACCTGAGACGCGTAGTTCGAACCGAGGGGTCTGCACCCGGCAAAGGTCCTGCATGGATCCGCTGATCCGGACGGTCCCGGCGCCCAGGATCAGTACGTGTTCGCAGACGGCCTGTACATCCGGAAGAATGTGCGTGCAGAGCAGAACTGAAATGGAGAAATCTCGCGAGAGAATGCTGATGCGGTTGAGCATGGCGTCCCGCTCCTCGGGATCCAGCCCTGTCGTTGGTTCATCGAGAATGAGCAGCTTCGGGTCATGCACGAGTGCCAGAGCAAAGCGAAGCTTCTGCCGCATACCGGTGGAGTAGGTATCGACGCGGCGATAACGCTCCTGCCTCGCTCCACAGAAGTCCAGAATCTCGTGGCCTCGACGCAGAGCTTCCGTGCGATCCATCCCGCAGAGTCGCGCCGCCAGTTGCATGCTTTCGATCCCGGTGAGTCCGTTGATGTAGCAGTCATCTTCCGGCATATAGCCGATCTGGCTGCGCAGCTGCTGCGTTTCTTCGCCCAGCGGCAAACCCAGAATTGAACCAGTTCCGCTGGTTGTGCTGACCAGGCCCAGGAGGACTTTGATGAGTGTGCTTTTGCCGGCACCGTTGGGGCCAAGCAGACCTGTGACGCCCGGCGAGATACTCAGCGTGATGGAATCGAGCGCGGTGAAGCGGTCGTACTTTTTGGTGAGGTTGTGAAGTTCAATCAGAGCAGGCATCTGCTGAATCCGAGCCTTGTCAGAACAACCAGTCAGCAGAATCTGCAATACCTGTCTGAGAATGCGTGACAGTCGCTGTGTGACAGGCGCTGTATGCAGAACCTGCGGAGTGTTGCAAACACTGCGAATCGTACACCCGCATTATCTGCAGAAATCGGCTCGAGGAAAGCAACAATACTGAATTCGTGCCCGCTGGCTGCTGAGGCAATCCGGCAGGGGAGTACTCAGGCTGCATCAATGCCGGCGATTCGATTTGTCGGCAGGTGCCCGGACATCTCTGCAGCAATACGATAACGCATGTAGTAGGCATCTTCGTACGTGTCATCGTAGTGCTGTCGCAGAACGGTGACAGCGCGAAATCCTGCGGAAGCGAAGAACAGCTGCGCCGCGACATTTGTTTCTCTTACTTCGAGCACAATCTCATTGCGTCGCTGTTGAGAAAGCTTGTCCACCAGTCGTTGCACCATCTGCCGCCCGATTCCTTTGCGGCGTGCATCCGGAGCGACGGCGAAGTTCAGAATACGCAGCATGGATTTGTGGAGTTCATAGATCATGAACCCGACAATTTGGTGGTCAAGCTCCGCGACCGTGCCAATGCAGTTACGCTGGCGCAAGGCAGACAGAAAACCGTCTTCACACCACGGGCGTCCGAAGCTTTGCCGTTCAATATTCAGGATCTCATCCATGTCGCGACGAATGAGCCAGCGAATCTGGATCCTTGACGGCTGCAGAGACATTTCCCGCTGCTCATCATGCTGCGGGTCAAAGTCGTGCGAATGTTGTTCCATTTCGGCCTCCATGCCGAAGAGATCACCTGTGACAGGATCACTCAACACGTGAACAGATCGGACGTTTGCACGGCTGTTCAACTACCCAGTGGCGCAGTGCCAGTGGGGCAGTGCCAGTTGTGCAGTGCCAGTTATGCAGTGTCTGACCCTGGTTTTCTCAGGAAGACTGCGGTGCGGACGTCGTGTCCCGTTACAGCGATTTCACTGAGCTTGTTCCAGTTAAACGGGGCGATCGTATCCCTGACCATCCCATTCCTCACGAAAAGTTAGCATACGGCGGAATGGGCGTCCACACAGATGAAGGGCTGAAATGGCGAGCCGGCGCAGCATTAAAAAAAAAATTTTTTTTGCGGCATTTCCTGCCTGATTCAGCGGAATTCGAGTGCTGCGGGAGCAGCCGCAGGGCGTCTGATTCCGATCGAGGCTGCGGGGGGCAGGCACTGGCGGATCCCGACAACGGAGCCATTTCCGCGGTGGCTCAATTGACGCGATGACGGACTCCGCAGAAAATGATGTTTTGTTCAGGATTTGCCTGCAGTTCAGGTCGGGTGTGTTGCGGTTCCGCCACAGCGGATTCCAGGTGAGGGCTCTTCAGAATCTGAGTGTTCAGCGGGGGTTGCTGCGTAAACGGAGAACGGATTGCAATGGAGAAGCTGCTCTGGTCGGCAATTCTGCTGGCGGCGCTGGTTGTGTTCATCGCGTTACGGGTGAGGCGAAGCAATGTCGGGTGGAGGGCATGGGCCTGCTATCAGGTGGCCTCCGTGCACCGTCTGCTGATGACCAGTTGCCGTCAGCGAAACGCGTGCACAATTCCGGAGGAGGGGGCTGCGATTATTGTGGGAAACCACACCAGTCCGATGGATCCCATGCTGCTGTGGTCAAATCATTTCTCCGCTTTTCGCAGCCCGGGAATGCGGGTGATTGGCTGGATGATGGCGCGCGAGTATTTTGAAGCATCGCCGATCATCAGCTGGATCTCCAGGGCGATGCAGTGCATTCCGGTGGATCGGGACGGGAAGGACATGCAGTCGGTGCGGCAGTCTCTGCAACGCCTGAAGGACGGCAAACTGCTGGGGATATTTCCTGAGGGCGGGCTGAATGAAGTGGATCCGGATGTCAGGTTGCGTGTCGGCAATACCGGGGCGACATGGCTGGCGCTCAAATCTGGAGCTCCGGTGATTCCTGTCTTCATCCATGATGCTCCCAGGTCTCTCTCGATGGTGCGTTGTTTTCTGATGCGCGGAAAAGCCTCATTGAGCTACGGGGAACCGATTGATCTTTCGCGTTGGCAGAAACGCCGGCTGAGCGATGAGGAACTGGCGGAGGCAACTGACACAATCATGAGGGCAATCGCGGACCTCGGTGGCATCGGGTACACTCCGGTGCTTCAGACTGAGGAGTCGGAAGCTGAGTCTGCCGGGACGGAGGATGTCTGAATCGGTTCTGATGCCGAGCGTTGGATACTTGCTGATTGTCGAGTGCATTCCCCGAGTGTGACGGAGCGGCTGTGTCGGGATCTGAGAGTGAGACAATAACGGAGGCTGCGGTTTCTGCGGCGGGTATGCTCCGCATTCGCGGCGCAAGGACTCACAATCTGCGAAGTGTGGATGTGGACCTGCCATGCGGGCTGCTCACCGTGATCACCGGGGTCAGTGGATCCGGGAAAAGTTCACTCGCCTTTGACACTCTTTTTGCTGAAAGCCAGCGGCGGTATCTGGAATGTCTTTCAGAGGGAGCGAGAGTTTTTCTGCGGCAGCTGCCGAGACCGGACGTGGACGAGATCAGCGGGCTGGCTCCGGCCGTCTGCATTGATCAGCGTTCGGCCAGTGTTCCGGCTCGAAGTACAGTGGCGGTCACCACCGAGGTTCATGATTTCCTGCGTGTGTTGTATGCGCGGGGGGGCACGCCACACTGTCCGAAGTGTGGGGAGGCTGTGCAGAGCCAGGCCCCGGAGACAATTGTTGCCCGCGTACTTCAGCTCCCGGAACGTACTCGACTGCTGGTGCTGTCGCCGTTGGTGCGGGCTGCTCGTGGCGGTCATAAGGAGGTGCTGGAACGAATCGTGCGTCACGGTTTTGTTCGTGCTCGCATTGATGGAGAGACAGTGGAGGTGGATGGCGAGATTCTGCTGGCGGCAGATACCGAACACACCATAGAAGCTGTCGTGGACCGTCTGGTGATTCGCGACGGCGTTGCTGCACGACTGCGTGAGTCAATTGATCTGGCCTGCCGCGAGAGTGACGGAACCTGCATTGTCTGCCACGAGCAGGACGGCCGCTGGCAGGACACCATGTTCAGCACTCGCAATTCCTGTGCGGCGTGTGATCTGGACTTTCCGACACCAGAACCGCGGCTGCTCAGCTTTGGTTCTGCTCGAGGTGCCTGTCCAGACTGTCGTGGTCTGGGAATACGAGGGGCAGCGGAGGGAATGGAGGGAGCGGAGACCATCGTATTCCGGACAATCCCCTGTGCGACCTGCGAGGGAACGCGTCTGCAGCCGTTCCCCGCGTCCATACAGTTTCTTGGCGTGACCCTGCCGGAATTCTGCAAGTTGTCCGTTGCTGGGGCGGAGGAGCAGGTGCGTGGCTGGATACGTGAGGTGTCTGCTGGCGGAAGTCTGACTCAGGAAGCTCGGCTGGTTGCGGAGCGTGTGCTGCCGGACCTGCTGGCGCGGCTGCAGTGCCTGCTCGATACGGGTGTTGGCTATCTGACGCTGGATCGTTCCTCAAGAACACTTTCGGGCGGAGAATATCAACGGGCTCGACTGGCATCCTGTCTGGCGCTGAAACTGCATGGGGCGCACTATATTCTGGACGAGCCCACGGCGGGTCTGCATCCCCGGGATACTCAGCAATTGCTGCAGCTTCTGCTGCGACTGCGTGATACCGGCGCAACGGTGATTGTGGTGGAACATGACCCGTTGATTGTAGGGGGAGCTGACTGGCTGATCGATCTGGGGCCGGGAGCTGGTCGTGACGGGGGCCAGTTGCTGTACGCCGGGCCGGTTGCCGATTATCCGCCTGATCTGCAGACACCGACGGGCGAACTTCTGCGACAGATGTCAGCTCCAGCGGCGGCAGCTGTGATGCCGGCAGCGGCTGAGGTACAGGGAGAGATACGGCTGACCGGAGCGCGTATGCATAATCTGCAGAGTGTGGATGCTGCATTTCCACTCGGGCGGATGACGGCTGTCACCGGTGTCAGTGGATCCGGGAAAAGTTCTCTGGTGACGTCCACGCTGGTGCCACTGCTGCGTGCCATGCTGCAGTATGAGCGGACTCCGGAAGTTGCTCTTGCGGACGTGGACTGCGGCGCAATTTCAGGTCATGAAACAGTGGGGCGAATCGTCAGTCTGGATCAGGGGTCGGCTGGTCGTTCTTCAAGATCCTGTCTGGCAACGCTGACTCCGATCTGGAAGGAAGTGCGGCGTCTGCTGACGCGAACACGTGAAGCTCGAGTACGCGGGCTGAAGGCCGGCTACTTCAGCTTCAATTCGGGGAGTGGTCGCTGCCGTGAATGTCGCGGTTCCGGTCAGCAGCAGATTCGCATGGCCCTGTTACCTCAGGCCATCGTTCCCTGCCCGGCCTGTCGCGGGCAGCGATTCAGTGAAGAGGCTCTGGCCATCCGGTTCCGCGGGCGGAATGTGTCTGAGCTGCTGCAGCTGCGGGTGGATGAGGCCTGTGAATTTTTTTCCTCATTCGCAGATCTGGCCGGAATCCTCGAAACGTTTCGTGAGATTGGACTGGGTTATCTGAGTCTGGGGCAGCCGTCCAGCACCTTTTCGGGAGGGGAGCTGCAGCGAGTTCGGATTGCCGGGGAACTGGCGGTGCCTGCCGAAGTGCATACGCTGTATGTTCTGGACGAGCCGACCAACGGGCTGCATATCGCCGATATTGATCGGCTCAGTCGACATCTGCGACGGCTGGTGGAAGCGGGGCACACAGTTGTGGTGGTGGAGCACAGTGTGGAGTTCATTCGCAGCTGTGACTGGGTGCTTGATCTTGGTCCGGAGGCAGCGTCAGCCGGGGGGCAGCTGATGTTCAGTGGAACACCCGCTGATCTGCAATTGCAGGGGCGTGGAGCGACCGCAGTTGCGCTTCGCGGTCAGCTGCGTTGATTTCGTTACTCGACGGTGTGAACGAGCATCAGATCGTGCGACTCGGCCAGCCATTCGGCATGTCCCACAAGGATGACCGAGCTGCCTGATTCCACAAGCTGTTCACGGTGAGCCCACGTCATTACCGATTTGAGCAGCTGGTCAGCAGACTGTTGTGACGAGACTTCCAGCCGTGAGGTGACACCCCAGTACAGGCACATCCGCCGGGAGATTTCTTCGCGATCCGTAAATGCGACGATGGGAACGGAGGGACGCATCCCCGAGAGTGCCAGAGCCGTCAGGCCGGTGACGGTTGGAACGGCAATCACGCTGGCATTCAGGCTTTCGGCAGCCACGACAGCAGCTCGGGAAACAGCTTCCGTAACAGGACGTGCGAGACGTGGTTCGGCAGCTTTGCCGCTGTTGGTAACGGTGGCTGCCACGAGGGTTTCTGCTTCCCGGGCAATGCGTTCCATCATTCGCACACACAGGACGGGATGTGCGCCAATAGCGGTCTCTCCCGAGAGCATCACAGCATCGGTGCCATCGAGAATCGCATTGGCGACATCGGTCGCTTCGGCTCTGGTCGGCAGTTCGCTGGTCTGCATGCTGTCGAGCATCTGTGTGGCCGTGATCACAGGAATCCGTAGCTCATTGCAGCGGCGAATGATCCGCTTCTGCAGAACGGGAATGCGGCTGATGTCAGTTTCAACACCAAGATCGCCTCGAGCCACCATCACGGCATCCGTCACCGACAGAATGTTTTCAAGGTCGTCGATGGCTTCCGTCTTTTCAATTTTCGCGACGATAAGCGGCTTGCTGCGAGGGCTGGCGGCATGGATCAGCTGCTGCAGATGTTCGATATCGGCGGCTCTGCGAACAAAGCTGAGGCCGATGAAGTCAAGTTTCTGATGCAGCGCCCAATGCAGATCCTGCTCGTCCTTTTCCGTTACTGCAGCTGTGCTCAGAGCGACACCGGGAAGGTTGATGCCCTGGCGACTGCGGATCCTGCCGGCCTGGATTACGCGACAGGAAATCCACTGTCCGTCCGGGGCCTTCTCTTCAACCTGCATGCCCACCGTTCCGTCAGCAAGCAGAATTCTGTCGCCGACGCTGACGTCGTCGATGAGAGATTCGTAGCTGCAGGTCAATTCGTCGGCAGCGGTCGTTTCCTGTGTTCGAATGAAACGGAATCTCTGGTCATCCTGGCAGCGAATTTCGCCGTTGGGCAGATCACCAAGGCGGATTTTTGGACCGGACAGATCACCCAGCAGTCCGATCGGCCGATCAAGTTCGGCTGAGATTCGCCGAATTCGACGCACGAGGTCAGCCAGATGTTCGCGGCTGCCATGCGCGAAGTTCAGGCGAAAGATATCAACACCTTCCAGAACCAGTTCCCGCAGAACTTCAGGGCTTTCGCTGGCCGGGCCGACAGTGGCAACGATGCGCGTCTTGACCAGTCTGAACTGGCGATGTGGGGCAGGGGTCTGTGCCGACATAGTAGGGATTCCGCATCTGCGTTACCGGGGAATGCGGAGCCCGCCGAATTCTGAATGGCTGCGCGTCCGCGCCGCGATTGTGCACAAATTGCAGACGATTTTACAGATGGACTGGAATGAATCGCTGCTGTTCTCCCGCGCTGGGAAGGACTTCATCAACTGCAAGCGGAAACTCCTCCCCGGCGGCCTGGCAGCGGCGGAGAGCGTCGCGGAACTCTCTGGTGAGCAGAATCAGCAGCTGACGTTCATCGCTGGCGGCTCCGCTGATGTCAGGGTAATTGGCCACACGACCGGCAACTCTTCCGGTTTCCTCATCACGACGAAAAAACACGATGCATTGAAACACGGCCGCGCCCGCGGTCGGGCTGCACCCGGAGTCCGGCAGTTGTGGAAGCGAGTCGTTCAAAGCGGAGAACATTCTGGAAGTTGGAGTTGCGAAGAGCCACAGATGCCACGGATCACTGGCTGTCCTGCTGGCCGGATTATTTCGCTTCGCAGGTGTTTGGGCAAGGCGGGATTTACGTCAGCGACGGGATTGCCGTTACTCGGCGTTGTGTCCGGCAGACTGGTCGAAGTTGGCAGCAATTCTATGATGCAGGCAAATGCGTGAATTTACCCGGCTGTATCAGGAACTCGACAGCACCACCTCGACAAACGAGCGTGTACAGACGCTCGTTGAGTATTTTCACCGGGCCGCTCCGGAAGATGCCGCCTGGGCGACATGGTTTCTGAGTGGTAATCGACCGCGGCGAGTGATTCGCATGGGGCTGTTGCAGCAATGGTGCGCTGAGCAGGCTGGCATGCCGGACTGGTTATTTGAGGCGTGCCGCGAATTTACCGGCGATCTTGCAGAGACCATCGCACTGCTGCTGCCGGATCCGGAGCAGACGCACGATGAAGGTCTGGCGGAGTGGGTGGAAGATCGTCTGCTGCCCCTGGCGGCAGAACAGGATTCTGTGCGAAAGGTACAGATACTTGCCGCATGGAATCAGCTCACACAGCCGGAACGGCTGGTCTTCAATAAACTGCTGACCGGCGGATTTCGTGTTGGCGTCTCAGGCAAGCTGGTGATTCGCAGCCTGTCGCAGTTCAGCGGGGTTCCGGCGGAAGTGATTGCGCATCGGCTGATGGGAAAGTGGCAGCCTTCGGCGGAACGGTTCCTGGCGTTGTTCAGTGAAGATACTTCTGACACTGACCTGAGTCGTCCCTATCCGTTCTGCCTGGCGCATCCGTTACCGGCAGACACGATGGAGGCACTGCAGCAGGGGCCTGAGAGTGAATCCGTTACGGATGATGTTTCCGGCGAAGAATCGCTGGCGTCCGCAGCGGAATCATCAGCGGCGGCATCCGTGGCCCTGATCCCAGCGGCAGAGATGCTGGAATTATTCGCGGCTCCCGCAAGGCTGGGGCAACTCCGCGACTGGATGCTGGAATGGAAGTGGGATGGGATTCGAGCGCAGCTGATTCTTCGCGCTGGGCAGGTGTTCCTGTGGTCACGAGGCGAAGAACTGATGACGGAACGATTTCCTGAACTGGAGCAGTTCGCCAGACGTCTGCCCGACGGAACAGTACTCGACGGGGAAGTGATTGCCGTCAGGGATGGCAGCATTCTGCCATTCACGGAGCTGCAACGGCGCGTGCAGCGGCGCAAGGTGGGACTGCGGCTGCAGCAGGAGGTACCTGTGCAGTTTGTCGTTTTTGATCTGCTGGAAGTGGCTGGTGCGGATATTCGGCAGCGGCCAATGGCCGTACGGCGGGAACTGCTGGAGGGTCTGTTGCAGGAGGCTGGAGCAGGGCCTGCCGAGCGATTCGTCATTGCCGAACGGCTGCAACCGACGAACTGGCAGGAGTGCGCTCGACTTCGCGACAGCAGTCGTGAGCGTCGGGTGGAGGGCCTGATGCTGAAACGCTGCGACGCGGAGTATTCTGCAGGCCGGGTCACCGGGGTCTGGTGGAAGTGGAAAGCCGATCCGTGGAACTGTGATGCGGTTCTGTTGTATGCCCAGCGGGGGCATGGTCGCCGCGGTGGGCGATTTACGGATTTCACATTTGGTGTCCGCGACGGTGATGATCTGGTCCCGATTGCCCGCGCGTATACAGGACTGACAAAGAGTGAGCTTGAGGAGGTGGATCAGTTTGTTCGTCAGAATACGCTCCGCCGATTCGGTCCGGTTGTGAGTGTGACGGCTGAGCTGGTCTTTGAACTGGCGTTTGAGGGGCTGCAGGTTTCAGACAGACACCGATCCGGACTCGCGGTGCGTTTTCCGCGCATCGTGCGCTGGCGGCGTGACAAGCGGGTAGCGGATATTGACACACTGCAATCGCTCCAGTCGCTGGCTGCATCGGCGGAGCAGATGAACGGGCGGGCGGAGATTTCTGCAGCCGGGGAAAGCAGGGCTGCGGCGGATCAGGGCGGGGGCCAACGGGGGCGTCGTCAGCGACGTCAGAAGAGGGCCTCAGGTGATCAGCCGCTGGGCGGTCTGTTTGCCGGAATGGAAGACTGACCTGTTCCGCTGCACCGATTCCGTTGTGTGAATCGGTTTAGTTGCGTGGATTTCAAGCAGGTTGATGCTCCCGCCTGGGACCGCCGCTGCCAGGTTTCCGGTGGTGTGCGGCGTTGCTGGCCGAAACCGCAGTACAGGGGACGGGGTGGAGCAGGAGCTGGATCTGGGGGCGATCAATTGTCTGATTGCTCAGTGCGTGATTGCTCAGTGCGTGATTGCTCAGTGCGTGATTGCTCAGTGCGTGATTGCTCAGTGCGTGATTGCTCAGTGCGTGATTGCTCAGTGCGTGATTGCTCAGTGCGTGATT
>JALQUR010000560.1 GCA_023260695.1 Planctomycetaceae bacterium | reverse complement strand
CGACGGCAATATCGCGGTTGGTACTTCGGAAACCTCCTATGGCCTTTACTATGCCTGCAAGCAGGCAATTGCCACCACGTTCTGGTTGTATGGATCCCACCAGTGTCCTTTGGCGTAGGGGTAATTGTCCTGGGGATCGTCCGGTGCCTGTAGACGATTCCACTCCGGGAACCCCAGTCGCCAGCGGTCCACGACGGGTTCGAAGTGCGGTGACTGCTGAGTTTCCGTGGGCTGGATTCCTGATGGACCGGTGAAGCCATTGGGGAACAGTGCCTGGGGTGGCTCTCTGTCCTCATGCGTCTCCGGTGGATCCTCGTTCGGCGGCAGGTCAGCAGGCTGCGATTCATCCGGAAGGCGGAGAATGTTCGGTAACTCGTCGTACCGGATGTTCCTGTCTGTGAGCGGAGATGGCTGTTGCTGTTGATAGTTGCGGACTGATTGCTCGAAAGCAGCCACGAACGGGTCTTCCGGGGAAAGCGGTTGTCGTGGCAGGGATCGATCGGGGCGAATCGCTGCGGCTGTATCCGATTCCATGCCCACCTGTCGAATGCTCCTGAGCGCCGGCAATCCGGCAATGCTGCTGCGATCCCATTCCAGCAGCGTCATCAGCGCCTGTTCCCGTACGACAATGTTGTCGGGATGCCTTGCGAGGACTTCGATGCGGCTGTAGAGCCGTGGCTCCATGGGGCGCCGCCGTGCAGTTTCAAGAGCAGCAATCTGAACTTTCTCGGAGGAATCGTTAAGCAGTCGCAGCAGCAGCGGTGCCTGCCATGTCCGGGGAAGCTGCGGAAGTCCCTGCAGGAGTGCTCGTTTCTGTTCTGTTGAACCCTGCTGCAGGGTTTGCAGAATCCTGCGGTACTCCGGGATATCTGCAGGCGCAACGGCGTTGTTCGGCGACTGTGCCGACAATGAAATCGGCAACACTACCGTCAGAAGAGTCAGTTGCAGTAACAACTGCTGCATGGGGATGCAGCAGGCGTGAACAGTGGCCATGAGAGAGTGGCCTGGGAGGATCTGACCACCGGACTGGACCCGGTCAGAACGACAGCAGCAGCCCGGAACAGGCTGCTCAGGGGAGCTGGAAACAGCAACGCGCGGCCGTCTGCAGGGGGGTAACGCCGGGTTGGAGAGGGGACAGAGAGAAAGGACAGGGCTCAGTTCTATCTGAGGAGTCCGGAATTCCGCAAGATGTCTTGTATTCTTCCGTGTTTCGCCGGCATGGCGAGGGTCGGGATGGGCGATAAAGTCTGGACCTGAATGGGGCGTTTCGGTAACAATTCAGCCCTCCTGTCTCAGCTCCTCTCAGCAACTGGCTGCTCGGAAACATCTGATTCGAGTTGTGCTGTTGCAAATCCGCTTCGCCGGACTTCTCACGTCATGTCCCTTTTCCCTGCCGCCAATCTCCGGAGGCAGCCCGCAGCGCATCGTTCCTGCCGTGAACGAAACTCTGCCGGCAGTTGTCCGCCGCGTCGAACTGCCGCCTGCCGCGGACAGGGGATGGGTCTGCCTGCGTGTTATCTCAGCTTGCTGTTGTCGCTGACAGGCTGCCAGCATGGGCAACTGCCGATGCATACCTCGGCAGTGATGCAGCGGCTGTTCGCGGAACCCGGTGCTGATACTCTCGATGTTTCTTCGGAAGTCATGCCAGTGCGGGATCTGGACGCCGGTGTGGTGGATCCCGGGGAGGAGCAGGCGGCCGCAGGCGCGACTGTCACAGCAGCGATGGCGGATGATCAGAGTGCCGCGATCCCGATCTCGCCCGAGCTGCTGACTCTGTCACTGGACCAGGCATTTGAAATCGCGTTGGCACAGAATGCCTCCATACGAATCATGTCGTGGATTCCGGAGGAGGTGGAAAGCGGGATT
>JALQUR010000505.1 GCA_023260695.1 Planctomycetaceae bacterium | reverse complement strand
AGCTGAAGGACCGGCTTTGTCGGCAGGGATGGGTGCTGCGATGACGTGGCCCGAATTCATCAATCCGATCGGAGCGTGGTTATTTCTGGCTGCGATCCCGCTGATTGTGTTCTATTTCCTGAAGCTGCGTCGACCGCGGCTGGAGGTACCATCGCTGGTGCTCTGGCACAGCGTTGTGAATGACCAGCGAGTGAATTCACCGTTCCAGAAGTTCCGCCGCAATCTGCTGTTGCTCCTGCAACTGATTCTGCTTGCGCTGCTGGTGCTCGCGCTGACACAGCCGTTTATTGCTTCATCGGCTGGCAGTGCGGAGTTTACGCCCGTGCTGATTGACTGTTCGGCAAGCATGGCGGCGATCGATCCGGCAACCGGAAAGACTCGACTGGAACTCGTGCAGGATGAGGTGCGCGGTCTGATTGACAATCTTCGCAGCGACCAGCAGCTGGCATTGTTTGCATTTGCATCCACTGGCAGACGGCTCACCGAATTCACCAATGACCGCCGCACGCTGCTGCAGGCGCTGGACAGTCTTGCGGCAACCGACGTGCCTGCTCAGCTGGACGATGTGCTGCGGATGGCGGCAGCCTACACGACCTCATTTCCGATTCGTGAGGTGTTGCTGCTGACTGACGGAAATCTGCCGTCGAGTGTGGATTTTGAACTCCCGTTTCGGCTGGATGTACGCCGTCTGCAGTTATCGGCGGCAAATCTGGGGATCACAGAGATGTCTGCTCGCCGTAGTGGTCCGGAGGAGTGGGATCTCTTCGTGCGTGTTTCCGGATCATCCGAGGAATTGCTCACTGCGGAGTTGCAGTTGTTTCAGAACGGCGAACAGGTCTTTGCGGAACCGATCAGTGCATCTGCCGGGGACGGCGAGCGGCTGGTATTTCCGGTGGTTTCCGCTGGTCGCGCGATTCTGGAAGCGCGGCTGGTGCCAGGTGATGACGATGCGCTTGAGACGGACAATCGCTGCTGGCTTTCGTTACCGGAAGCAAGGTCTCTGCAGGTGCTCACCTACGGTCGACTTTCGGCATGGCAGCGGGCTGTGGGTGTCCTGGAGGGCGTTGAGCAGGAAGCGACAGAGAGCGGGGTGCCGGAGCAGTCAGAGTATGACCTGATCATTTCCGACCGAGCGATCCCGGACGGCATCAGTGCTCGACAAAAGCTGTTTGTGGATGTCATACCGGATGATCTGGCCGGACTGATTCAGAAGCGAGAAGATATCAGTCTGGTGACGGACTGGAATCGCACAGCTCCTCTGCTGCAGCATGTGAGTCTGGGTGAGGTGCAGATTGGTGAATTGCCGGCCTGGGCTGAAGGAGCCGGTGTGGGGGATGTGGAGGAGCGTGGTTACGAGGTGCTTGCAGAGGGCAGCTCGGGGCCATTGATTCTGCAGAAACGGGAGGGGCTGCAGACCTCGTGGTGGTTTACGTTTCAGACGGAGCGTTCGACATTGCAGCATCGGGTTGCGTTTCCGATTCTGGTGGCCAATGCGGTGGATTCTTCCCTGCGGCAGGCATCGTTGTCGGAAGTCTCAGCTGCGCCGACCGGTGTACTCCCACCGCTCCAGCTGGAACCTGCGACGGAGTATACGGTGCTGACTCCGGAGGGTGACGAAGTGCGGGGGCGATCCGGGATGACGGGATTGTTGACGGGAATTGGTGCAGCCAGCGTGGGGCGGTACGAAGTGTCGGAAGGTGGCGATGTCGTGGCGGTGATTGGTACGGGGTTGCTGAGTCTGGCGGAAACATCGCTCGACGCCGTGGAGCAGCTGAGTTTTGCGGAAGTCAGTGTGGATGCTGAGGCGACGGTTGTGCTGGATACGGACCGCCCGCTCTGGTGGGGTCTGGCCCTGGGAGCATTTCTGGTGATGTTGCTGGAGTGGTGGTATTTCCAGCGTATGCGAGGAGTTGTGCCATGAGGGCAGCAGTCATGCGGATTGTTGCCCTGCTGCTGGCTGCGGTGCTGCCTGGGATTGCATCTTCCGCGGCAATGGCGCAGCAGCCGCGGCTGGGGATGAAGCTGGAGTTGATGTCGATTCGTACTCGAAGTGGATCTCCCGTACCGGTACGTCTGCGGCTGGAGTACAACGAGCCGACTTATCTGGAGGGAACACTGGAACTGCAGATTTATGATGCTCTGGAGTTTCCCGAGGAGTCGGACAGAATTGCGACAATTCACCGTGAGGGAATCGTGCTCGCGGGGGCTGATTACGAAACGATCCTGCTGTTGCCTCCGCTGGAGACATCAGACGCTCGGAACTGGGCTGTGCGAGCCTGGTTCCGTCCAGAGAACGGTGATCGGATTGCGCTGTCATCAGTTCCTGAACTCCGTGATCCCGCCGAGCCCTTTGATCTTCTGCTGACCAGCAGTCTGGAACGCTGTTTTCTGATGTGCAGTGTGGGCGACCAGCCGCCGGCCACGCAGATCGATCCTGAACGTGAATATCTGGAGGAGCGGCTGCTGCTTGAGTCACTGGAGGAAGACTGGACGCGGACTGTGAATCATTGTGTGCAGTGGGATATTCGTGTTTTTTCTGAAGATCCGATTACTCACTGTGCCTTTGATGTGATTCTGCTCCAGAGCGGTGTGCTCCGAAAGATGTCGGATGGTCAGCTGCAGGGCCTGCGTACCTGGCTGTTTGCGGGCGGCAGTTTATGCATCTGTGAGCGGAATGCAGTCACGGGACGGGAGCTGCAGTTTCTTCGCGACGTGTTGCGAGATGGACTGCAGCAGGACTCGGATTTACTGCTTGACGCGGACGGACAGCTGCTGTTGCCCGATCCGGATCAGACGGGAATTCTCATGGCCAGACGTGAACTGGGCCGAGTGGTGCTGCTGACTGGTGAGCAGGATTACCGCCAGCAGCTGGCAGACCGGGATGTCGCCCATAGTGTCATCCGTTTCCTCTGGAAGGTTCGGCAGGATTATCAGCCCGGCGGTGATGAAGATGATTCACCGCAGGCGTTGCTGCGGGCACTCAGAAGGTACTTTCCGGACGCAGAAATTGATGAGTATGGCATCAGGGTGTCGGATTCATTCAATCGTCGCTCAATTCTGAACCGAACTCAGATGGGACTGTCATTTGTCATGATTAACGGCAGTTACTATCTGGATCCTGGTCGGCTGCCGCGACTGAGACAGGTAACGCAGATTGGCCAGCAGCTCTGGCCGCGCGAAAGCGAGTTGCTGGCTGTTGCGGAGCGGGATCTTCTGCCGCGTGATATTCGCATGGTTCCTGTCAGCGTCATCGCGTTGATCATGCTGGGGTATGTGCTGGCCGTGGGGCCGTTGGATTATCTGGTGCTGGGGCGATTCCGCTGCCGCCGCTATACATGGTTTTTGTTTCCGATCGTGACAGCCGTGTTTACGGTGATTACCGTTCAGGTGGCGCAGAAGTACCTCAGCAGCAAAGACACCGGTGGTGAGCTGGTGATTACGGATCTGGGTGAAAACGGTCAGCTGCTGCGTCAGACACGACTGGAGACCTTGTTCTATGGCAGCGGCACGACGGTCAGGAACGACTATCGTCGCAGTCTGCTTGCGCAGGCGGGTAATGCCAGTGCCATCGATGATTTCGTCAACTTTCGACTCACCACGCCTTCACTTGTGGCGAGGGATCAGCCGTTGTTTTATCGCGGCAATCCACCGCAGAGTTTTTCTGCGGACCAGTCAGTCCGGCAATGGTCACCGGTGACACTCCGGTCGCTCACATTTTCTCCCGACGTGGCCGAACTGCCGTCGGTGCCATGGGACGATGTCTCCCTCGTATCGACAGAGGAGGGAAGAGTGCGACTGCGTGAACTGCTTACCAGTATGTCGCAGTCAGAGCCCGGCGAGTATCTGAGCTATCTGGACATCAATGGGGAACGTTCGTGGCTGAAGCAGCAGGGGACCGAAATCAGTTCCTGGGCGCTGCCGCTGATATCGGCAATCCCGGCAGGTAATGACTCACAGCCCGGAGTGTCGGCGATCATCGCTCAGTTTTCTCCTCAGGGGGGATCAACACTGGAGGATCTGAGTATGGCGGATCCAACAGACGAGACGGAATGTGTTCTGGTGGTGGCCAGAGTGCAGCGTCAGACTGTTGAAGTCTTTCGACGCAAATACTTGCTGGCGGAGGCATTGCCGCCACTTGGCAGTAGGGCCGCGTCCGGAACTGGTGCGGTGGCAGATGGAGACGCACGATGAGTACAGGCAGGGAACCT
This sequence comes from Planctomycetaceae bacterium, assembly GCA_023260695.1. Classification (GTDB taxonomy): domain Bacteria; phylum Planctomycetota; class Planctomycetia; order Planctomycetales; family Planctomycetaceae; genus SXXK01. The sequence goes on along the minus strand of JALQUR010000505.1, from coordinate 11,644 downwards.
GCAGAGCCGGCGCAGGAAACAGGGCAGCGGACACGCCGAATCGCCATTTCAATCCGAAATCTCTGGGTCAGCTACGGAAAATTTGATGCGGTGAAGGGGATTTCCCTGGATATCCCGCAGGGCGAGGTGTTTGGGTTTATCGGTCCGAATGGTGCCGGCAAGTCGTCTACATTTCGCGTTCTGGCGACACTGCAGAGGAAGTTTCGCGGGCAGGCGTATGTCTGTGGACTTGATGTTCTGCGGCAGCCACAGCAGGTGCGAGACGTGATGGGCTTTGTCCCTGATTTTTTTGGCGTCTACGAGGACCTGACATCGCTGGAGTATCTGCATTTTTTTGCGGCGGCCTACAAGGTGCCAACGGCGAAGCGAAAGAGCGTGATTGATGACGTGCTGACGCTCACGGACATGTCTCACAAGGCGGAATCACCGGTCGATGGTCTCAGTCGCGGCATGAAGCAGCGTCTGGCACTGGCTCGAGTGCTGCTGCATGATCCGCAGGTTCTGCTGCTGGATGAGCCATCAAGCGGGCTGGACCCGAGGGCTCGCATTGAGATGCGTGAACTGCTCAAGGCGCTGAAGGAGATGGGTAAGACCATCGTGATCAGCAGTCATATTCTTTCGGAACTGGGGCAGCTGTGTACTCGAATCGGAATTGTGGAACTTGGTCAGCTGGTTGCGGAGGGATCGCTGCAGGAGATTTATCGTCGACTGCAGGTCATGCGTCTGATTCACATTCGGGTGGAGAACGCCAGTGCAGAACTGGAGCAGCGTGTGCGCGCAATTCCGGGTGTGGCGAAACTGGAGACGCAGGTCGATCGCTGGGCAATTTCGCTGCATGAGGACCAGACGTCACTGGCGGAGCTGCATGCGGGGCTTGTGGAAGCCGGCACGCGTCTGACGATGTTTCAGCCGGAAGCAATGGACATGGAGACCGCCTTCATGAAATTGACGGAAGGTCGCACGATATGAGGATTCCGCGACTGATTCCGGAGTTGCCGCTGCTCTGGCGAGAGCTCACCGAATTGTCGGCACGGAAGCGTACGTATGTGATTCGCAGCGTAGGTGCGATTGTCATTCTTTCTGCAGTACTGGTCCTGCTCGAAGGAGCCAGCAGCAGAGTGCAGGCTGGCGGCATGTCGGCTGGAGTATTCAACGTCCAGCTGATGGGGATCGGCAGCGTCGCATTTCCTCAAATTGTCAATGTTCTGTTTCTGGCAGTGGAACTGCTGATGCCGGCGTTTACATGCGGTGCGATTGCGATGGAGAAGGAACGCAACACTCTGGGGACATTGTTTGTAACGCGATTATCCCCTCTCACGATCGTCCTTGAGAAACTGGGCAGTCGACTGGTGCCGATGCTGACCATTCTGCTGCTTACATTTCCGGTGCTGGCGTTTGTGTATTCACTGGGGGGCGTTGAGAGTTCACGGCTGTATTCGGCGGTCTGGCTGTTGTTCTGGGAATCTGTGCTGTATGCGTCCATCGGTCTGCTCTGCAGTGCCTGGTATTCGACAACGGTGGCTGCATTTGTGGCCTCGTATGTGCTCACCGGATTCCTGGTGTTTCTGACCTTCCTGATGCAATTGCCGCTGCCAACGCCCCAGATGATCTGGCGGGCGGGTGAGCTGGGAGGCATTGGACCTGGTCGCGGCCGTACAGCGTTTCTGTACAGCATCGACAGCAGTACGCTGTCGGGGTTGGTCTATGCCACTGTGCCGGTAATGGTGGCGATTGCAGGAATGCTCCTGCTCACTCGATCGCTGCTGTTTCGTCGGGCATTCGTCGGACACTCATCGATGCTGCTGCGGATATTTCGCAGGGTGGATGGTGTTTTTCAGCGGCTGAATGATCGTGCCGGAGGAGTCATGATCATTCCTGATCGAGTTTCGCTTCCGGGGCTGGATCCTGTGGCCTGGCGGGAGCGTGAGAAGAAAACCCTTGGAAAGGCCCGTTATCTGGTACGGGTACTGATGGTCTTTGAATTCCCGGTGATGTTTCTGTGCATCATGTTTGTGATGTATGGCAATGCGTCGAACAGCACAGATATGCAGAGAGTATTGTATCTGATGTGGGCCATCACCGGGATGATGGTCGCGGTCAAGGCGGCGACTTTGATTTCGTCTGAACGAACTCGCGAGACACTCGACGCACTGTTGTCGACATCGCTTACGAATCGGGAGTTGCTGCAGCAGAAAATTGTCGGCATGCGTCGACTGATGCTGGTGATGGGGACGCCATTAATGAGTGTGCATCTGACGTTGTTTCTGATGCACGTTAATTTCGGGGGCTGGGATACTGCTGCCGGGCTGGTGAGCATTGGATTGCTGCTGCTGTACTTTGTTATCGCAATGGTGGCGTCATGGAATCTGATGCATCTGATGTCGTGGCTGTCATTGTTGCTGGGGGGACGTAGTCGCAGCCAGACAAAGTCGGTTCTGCTGGCAACGATACTGCTGGCGATATGGGGTGTCAGTTCGGCTTTATTTCTGCAGACGGAGGGTGGCCGGTATCGCGGTGGATACAGCGGATACGGCGGATACGGTGCATACGACCGCGAGTATGAGGCGTACGAGACGGTGCAGTTCTGGCGTGTGCAGAAGCGGCTGTTTCGTCTGGATGGTGCGGTCGATGCGGCTCAGCAGTTTCTTTCGGCCGCGACTTATGGGAATTACCGCCAGTTTAGCATCGGTTCAGATTATGGAACGGACAGCAACATATTGCTGGAGGGGCTGGTGCTGGCGGTGGTGCTTGGCTGGCACTGGGGGCTGTATCGTTTTGTTCGCTGGCTGACACTACGGATGTCGCCATGGATTCTGGAACGGAATGATGTTGGTGTCGGGACTGGTGAGTTGCAGCGCGATCATACGGTATTGATGGAAGGGACGTCATGAGCAGATGTCTCGCAGTATCCGGGCGTGCGCGGGCTGGCGGACATTGCAGACTACTGCCTTGTCTGTTGCTTGTCGTGTTGTGTCTGTCAGGACAGCAGTCGGTAATTGCGCAGCAGTCAGACCGCATTCGTGTTGTGGAATCGATCTGGGGATTCGACGGTCGTGTCGTCCGAGGGGAATTCCAGCCGTTGTCACTGCTGCTGGATAATCTCAGCGGTGAATCGATTGAGGGCCGCCTGCAGCTGAAGCAGTTCCGGGGATTTGTGCGTGAGACTGGTGTGGTGCTGGAGCAGGACATCTTTCTTGGTCCACGTTCGCGGAGGTGGGTGCAGTTCTATCCTTACTGTGGCAGTAACAGCGAAAACTGGGAGGTTGTGCTGCAGCTGGAAGACGAGGCGCTGTCTCTGCAGGAACTGGCGCCACCGACACTGGTTTCGGACATCAATGCAATGTCGGATCAGAAGCGGGTGCGTCGCGTGGGGGTAATTCTGGACCCGCCCGAGACGCTGACGCGGCAGCCGACGTCCATCAAGCATCTCGACGAGTCGGTCTTTCCGCCGTATTCCTCAGCCATGCATGGCCTGCACGCTTTGTATCTGGATCGGGTTCCGCAGTGGGATCAGCCTCAGGAGCAGGCATTGCTTACCTGGCTCCAGTGCGGTGGAAATCTGTTCCTGTTGCGGGATGCGAATGGGCAGCAGCTGAAATTCTCGGGAGATCTGACGCCGCTGAACGAGCCATTTGAGGAATTTCGGGTGGGGCATGGCCGAGTGTCTCGTCTGGACTTGCAGCGTGAGGGGCTCAGTAATGGTATGGTCAATGAAGTACTGGAGATTGATCGTACTCCAGCGGAGTCGGACGAGGAGGATACCAGCAGTCAGGCGGTGCAGAACCGGACACCAGTGGACCTGCACGGGGACGGCGACATTGTCGAGGGTTTGTTGAGAGAGGTGCGTCCGCAGCACAATGCGGCGCTGCTGGCACTGCTTTCACTGGTTTACATTGCAGCGCTTTATCCAGGCTGCTGGTGGTTGTCACGATCTCCGCAGGGGCAATTTCCGCGAACACATCTGGCGGTTCTGGGGATTGTTGTTTCGTTTGCGCTGCTGTTTATGTATCTGGGGCACCGGGGTTATCAGGAGACGGCAGTACTTCGCAGTCTGGTGGTGGCTCGGCATGTCGACGGGACAAAATGGGAGTGTCTGAATTACGGGCATCTGTTTGTCACATCGAGCGGGGACTATGTGGTTTCGGATGTGGAGCGGCAGACGCTGTTTGCCGGACCGGATACCGGTGGATTACTGCTCGCGACGGCTCGATCGGGCCAACAGGCCGAATTTCGCAGCACAATTCCCCCCTTCAGCAGTGCGTTATATCTGTCTCGGTACCAGGGACAGTTTGCTGACTGGGGACTTGCAGTCACGCAGGCAGCGGCTGTCGACGGGCGTCTGAGCCAGTTGCGACTGACTGCGGGCGAGCAATTTCCCTGGGGTGACGTCGTATCGGCATGGATACTGGAGGGCGATGAAATCACAGGATTAAGCGTCAATCCGGAAACGAGGGAACTGCAGTTGCTGTCTCAGAGGACGGGGATTCATCAGTTTTTCCGGAAGCTGGACAATTACTGGAGCATGGGGTTCGGCGGGCCAGGCATGGTTGGTGGTTTGAACGGCACGACGGCTGAGGAGGAAGAGCTGAGCGAACAGGAGCGTCAGGTTTACCGGCTGATTCGGAGGGCGATCGCGACCGGCGGTGTATTTCAGGATCGCGACATTGACAACGAAGGCAGGGACATTGTGCTCATCGTGGTGGTGGGGACGCCACCCGTCCCTGGTCAGCAGGTGGATCCGGAGCTTGAATCGCGGGGCCTGACCGTATTTGCTCGGCCACTGGCGGCGGACGAACTGCAGTGAGTCAAAATCCGAATATTGGGTCTGCAATTCGGTGAAGCAAAACAAGTCTGGATCGTCAATCGACTCACGGGAATTTTTTGGCTCAGGTGGGTTCTGACAGTTTTCCCTTGCGACAAAATAGTTTACACTTCCGGCCCGTTCTGACCTGAGTCCCGCCTCCGCGCTCCGCGCCAATCCCACTCCGGAGATCGCTTATGAAACTGCGTCTGCTTGCGCTCCTGACAGTTTTCGTCACATCATTTTCCGTGCTCTCTGCTGCCGAACCTCCGGAGGGTTTTCGGGCGATATTCAACGGTAGCGACCTGAGTGGCTGGCATGGGATGCCGCATTTCAATCCTCGCGATCTGGCCAAGATGTCGGAAGAGATGCGAGCGATGAAGATTTCCGAGTGGACCGAAGATGCACGCATGCATTGGTCTGTGGAAAACGCCGAACTGGTGAATGATGGTCATGGTGCTTATCTGGTGACTGACGAAGAGTTCACCGACTACGAACTGCTCATCGATTACAAAACGGTTCCCAAAGCCGACAGTGGGATCTACCTGAAAGCAACGCCTCAGGTGCAGATCTGGGACTACACCGAAGAAGCCAAGTTCAAGCTGGGTGCTGACAAGGGCAGCGGAGGACTGTGGAACAACAGCGCCGGGGCACCGGGCAAGGATCCGGCTGTCAGGGCGGACAAGGCTTTTGGGGAATGGAACAGTTTCCGGATTCGCCAGATTGGTGCTCGCACCAGCGTCTGGCTCAACGGCGAGATGGTTGTCGATAATGCGATCATGGAAAACTACTGGGATCGCAAGAAGCCGCTGGATCCATCCGGTCCGATCTGTCTGCAGACCCACGGGGGTGAGATCCGCTGGAAGAACATTTACATCCGTGAAATTGCTCCGGAGGAAGCCAACAGCATTCTCGCAGCGCGTGAAGCAGACGGGTTTGCATCTGTTTTCAACGGCAAGGATCTGAGTGGCTGGGGCGGTGCGGTTGACAACTATGAGGTAGTCGACGGTTCCATTCGCTGCAAGCAGGGCAAGGGTGGGATTCTGCATACGGAACAGCAGTATTCAGACTTTGCGGTTCGCCTCGAGTTTTTGACACCACCAGGTGGAAACAACGGTCTGGCGATTCGCACCAATGGCAAGGGCGACCCTGCCTATGACGCAATGTGTGAGCTGCAGGTGCTGGATTCAGAGCATCCGAAGTACGCCAACCTTGACGCTCGCCAGTATCACGGTTCGGCCTACGGAATGGTTGCTGCTGAACGCGGGTTCCTGCGTGAGGCGGGGCAGTGGAACTTCCAGGAGGTGATCGTTCGGGGCAGCACACTGCATGTCGAGTTGAACGGCAGCGTGATCCTGGACACTGATCTGAGCAAGGTCACGGAATACATGGGTGGGCGTGCTCATCCTGGCAAGGACGTTGCCAGTGGTGCCTTCGGGTTTGCCGGTCACGGCGATGCAGTCCAGTTCCGCAACGTGCATATTCGCACACTGGCGGAGTGATCCTGCGAGTGACCGGGTCGTCATAGCGCCGACTCAACAGACGCCTGCTCAGAAGATTCAGGGGCTGCCCGGTAAGGCAGCCCCTGTTTGTTTTGCAGCTGTTTGTTTTGCAGCTGTGATATGACGCTGATGATGCGTCGCGACCGGTCTGAGTTTCTGGCGGGTCAGGATTTCAGGAGCAGTGCCAGTTGTTCTGTCTTTCGCAGTTCGGTCAGGGAATCGGTCTTCCTGCGAGCAACTGCATCGGAAATCAGAACAAAGGCACGGTCGATGGCATCGTTCCAGGATGCTGCGATGAGTTGCAGTTCTTCCGCGCCGGAAACTTCAATACTCCCGTCGTCGCAACTGAGTTGCAGACTGTTGGGTGTGGCTGCAGTGACTTTGTATTGCACAACGGCGGGCACATCTTCAGTCCATTCGACTCGATAGACCGTGCTGCCGCTCGTGACGCGGGGGGCCTGTGGTCGGCGAGCCATATCAAATCACTCCTGTTACTCTGTGACTGTTGAGCCGACTGGAGACTGGTCCAGTGACCGCAGCCCTGAATCCTAGCACCTTTGTGGAATTGCCGGAAGATGGTTCGCGGCTGCCTGAAGCAGGGATTGTCGTGTGGAACCGGGCATTCAATTGAGAGCTGAGGCATTCAGCAGACTCTGTTATGTAGTTCTGGAAATGGTGAGTGCAATGAAACTGAGATTGTGTAATCCGGTGCTGTTCGGGTGTGTCATTTTTGCGGCTGTTGTTGAGGCAGCGGCGGCTGAGTTACCGCCCAACGTGATACTGATTCTGGCGGATGATCAGGGAACAGTGGACGCCGGTTGTTTCGGGTCGGGTGATCTGGTGACACCGGCTCTGGATACGCTGGCAGAGACGGGTATCCGGTTTACTCAGTTTTATTCTGCAGCGCCTGTCTGTTCACCATCGCGTGCTGGCGCACTCACTGGCCGGTGGCCGGTACGGGCAGGCGTGCCGGGTAACTGTGCTTCCCGGAAAGGTGGCAGCGGTGCGTTACCACCCTCTGAGCAGACGATGGCGGAGATGTTTCGTGCTGCAGGTTACGCGACGGCACATATTGGAAAGTGGCATCTGGGTTATACGGACGAGACGATTCCGCAGCGGCAGGGGTTTGATGTCAGTTTTGGCCACATGGGTGGCTGCATCGATAATTACTCCCACTTTTTCTACTGGTCCGGCCCGAACATCCACGACCTGTGGAAGAATGGGCAGGAGGTGTATCGGGATGGTGGTTACTTCCCGGATCTGATGCTCAGCGAGGCGTCGGACTTTATTCGCGAACACAGTCAGCGGCCGTTCTTCATGTATTACGCCATGAATACACCCCACTACCCGTATCAGGGTGATGCGCACTGGCTGGAGCATTTCGAAAAGATGGAAGATCCACGCCGGTTGTATGCGGCATTCCTTGCAGCGCAGGACGAGCGACTCGGGAAACTGCTGCACCTGCTGCGGCAGCTCGATCTGCGTCGTCGTACGATCGTGATCTATCAGAGTGACAACGGTCACTCGACTGAAGAGCGGGCTCATTTTGGCGGCGGCAGTGCCGGTCAGCATCGCGGGGCGAAGTTCAGTCTGCTGGAAGGCGGGATTCGCGTGCCTGCCGTGATCTCGTGGCCGGGTACACTCCCGGAGGGCGAAGTTCGCGGACAGGTGGCTCACGCCTGCGACTGGCTGCCGACTGTCGCGGAGCTGACGGGTGTAAAGCTGCCTGCGGCGTCACTGGATGGATTGAGTCTTGTCGGTGTTGTGCGAGATGCCGCGTTGGAATCGCCGCATCAGAGAACAGCATTGCACTGGCAGGTCGGCGCCGGGAACAGCCCGGAATGGGCTGTTCGTCTGGGTGACTGGAAACTGATCGGGCGCACTCGCGACACGGGGAATTCCACCGGCAAATGGGAGACTCTGCAGAACGTGCTGGTAAACATCGAAAGGGATCCCGGTGAGTCAGCAGACGTGGCCGAACAGCATCCGGAAATCGTCAGGCAGCTGACGGAGCTGCACGATACATATCTGCAGAACTAATTTTCTGGGTCTGTCAGTCGGCTGGCGGGAGCGTCCATGATCTGCTGCAGTTCATGCTGCAGTCGGGCAACGACCAGGGGATGTTCCAGATACAGATTCTGCTCTTCGTTCGGATCCTGATCCATGCGGTACAGCTGCCCGGCTGGCCCACCGGGTTCAGGTTGCAGTCGATTGGGGCGAGTAAATCCTCCGGACCCCAGTTCCGTGATCAGCTTCCAGGGGCCGGAACGGATGGTGGCCATGGACTGGACGCTGCCTGGCCGCATGACGAACTGTGTCCGTCTGGGTGTGTTGCGTGTCTCGGTGCCGATCAGTTCAGGCAGAAAGCTGAAGCTGTCCGGTGCAGCGGTGTCGGGAAGCGGCAGGTTCATGATCTGAGCGAACGTTGCCAGCAGGTCGGTGAAACAGACCAGCTGACCGGATGTTGTGCCTGGCTTCACGCGGGCAGGCCAACGGACGATGAAGGGCATTCGATGCCCAGCTTCCCATGCATCGGCCTTCATTCCGCGAAGACCTCCGGAAGAATCGTGCCCGAAGCGGTCAACATCTTCGTCGTACCAGACGGGTCCATTATCTGATGTGAAGATGAGCAGGGTGTCATTGGTCATGGACGCAGCTTCCAGAGCCTGCAGCACGCGGTCGATTTCCGCATCCACCATCATCAGGAAATCGCCGTACATGCCTGCTCCACTTTTGCCGCGAAATTCTTCAGCGGGCAGCCATGGTGTATGGGGAGCGGGATAGGCCAGATACAGCAGCAGGGGCTGTTCCCTGGTGCGTGTCCTTGCGTGCTGTTCAATTACTGCAATGGCTTCGTTTGTGAATCGAGGCAGCACCTGTGGCAGTTGCAGGTTCGGAGCTATTCCTCCGGCACGCCAGAATGCTCCCTGAATCGGTGACCAGTCTGAGCTGTTGTTCGCATCAATCTGCAGCGTCGGTGGTTGAATCGCGCGATCGTTGCGAATGTAGAAGTAGGGGGGGATATCAGTGGATGCTCTGATTCCGAAGTAAGAATCAAAACCTCGATCCACCGGACCGCCGGGCAGGGGATTGTCGTATCCGTCTTCAGCGAATCCGCAGTGCCACTTGCCAACCATCGCTGTGTGGTAGCCGGCATCCCTGGCCAGTGTCGCGATGGTCATCTGGTCTTCCGCGATCAGTGGCTGTCGCGGCCAGACGCCCACATTTGTGCGGAACGGGTAGCGTCCGGTGAGGAGTCCATAGCGGGACATGTGACACAGCGGTCCGGGGGCATGAGCGTCGCTGAACATCATGCCATCCCGGGCCAGTGAGTTGATTGCGGGAGTCGGGATTTTCGATTGAGGATTGAAGCAGCCCGGGTCTCCGTAACCCATGTCATCCACGAGGATCACAACGATATTCGGCCCGTCCGCCCTGATCGCGCTCACGGCATACAAACTGCCGATCGATGTAATGATCAGAAGCAGGCGAAGGAGAGAAGTCAGTTTTGTGCGGGAATTCAGCATCTGCAGATCCGAATCGTGATTACTGGAGGGTTGGCACAGTTGCGGGAAACTTCAGGCACGCGTCGCATTGTGTTGAGTACCACCGGGAATTTCATCTGCAGTCAACACTCTGCATCAGTTTCAGTGTTCTGCGACTGCGGGCTGCTTCTCGGAGGATCATTTTGTCTCGGCAGAAGCCGGACGAATTGTCCACGGCGGTTCGGCGATCAGATACGCCAGCAGACTGCAGAGCGTTGTGCCGACAGCCACCGGGCAGTGCAGCGAGGAGAAGACTGGCATGCCCATCAGGAATTCTTCCCAGCCGCAGAGCGGATGCAGAATCCAGCTGCCGATTCCGGCGAGCATGGAAGCAATACCGGCAGACTGACTGCGGGGCAGAGTATGGATTCCGAACATGACCGGAACAAACAGTCCAGCCAGCGTCATCAGGTAGGCCTCTTCCAGCATCGACCAGGCACCTTCACCGGCATAGGCAACCAGCAGGCTGAACCCGGCCACAAGCAGAACGGAGATACGATTGAGTTTCAGGGAGGGGACGGAGGTAAAGCGAGGGAAGACATTCTGTGCCAGAACGCCGGCTGGCGAAAGAATGGCACTGTCGATTGTGGAGAGGATGGCCGACAGGACGGCGAGCAGGAAGACCACGGACATTGCTGGTGACAGCAGGCGACCAGCCAGCGCCGGCAGCACGGCCTGAGATACGTTTTCGGGGAGGAGCAGGTGTGCCGAAAGGGCCAGCACAGGAGGCATGGCACCGCAGATCAGGTACATGCTGCCGGCAATCAGACAGGCGCGGCGAGCAACCTGTTCGCTGCGCGACGAAAAAACTCGCTGCATCAGATCCTGCGCCGGGATGTTTCCCAGAGCGCCGGTCACAAACAGCCCGAACCACTCCATGAACGTCTGCAGGTCTGCAGTGGGGATGAGCACTTTCTGTGGGTCGGGAGTTTCTGCCAGCAGCCGTTCGAATCCACCCACCACCGCTCCGGAGCCAATCTCCTGCAGCACGGTGACTGCGAGCAGTACCAGCCCACCGAGCACAAGCGACATCTGCAGAGCATCAGTCAGGGTGACGGACCACATGCCACCCATCAGTGTGTAGCCCGTGCCGACCACAGCGACCAGCAGGATTCCCATCTCCGGATCGATCCCGAAGAACATCTGCAGGATCCCGGCGAGTGCAGTGAACTGGACAGCAATCCAGCCGAAGTAGCTGGGCACAAGGATCATCGCGGCGAGCAGTTCTGCGCGGGGCCCGTATCTTCTGAGGAACAGGTCAGGTACGGTGAGCAGCTGCATACGCCAGATCGGCCCGGCCACAAACCAGCCGGCGATCAGCAGGCAGACGCCGGCACCAAGGGGATCCAGAGCCGTTGCCTGCAGTCCGGAATCATAGACCTCGTCGGCGGCGGTCAGCAGTGTGCCGGCTCCAAACCACGTCGCGAGAATGGTGAGCCAGGCGAGCGAGAGTGGTAGTCGTCGGCCGGCAACAAGGTAGTCGGCCGTGTCATGCACCCGACTCTGAGCAAACCAGCCGATGGCATACATTACAAGCAGATAGATGATGAGCGTCGCGCCCAGTACGGTCTGAAGGTTGTCGGGAACGGCTGCGTTCAATCGAGTATTGCTCCTGCTGTGGCATTGCCCGCTGCTATGGGCAGTGCCGGTGGTCTTGAGAATGAGTGTGGCTGCTGATCAGCAACAGTCCCTTCGAATTTCAGACTTAACTGCGATCATCAGGTTCCGCCGCCTGCTCGTGTTTAAGCAGACTCCTTAGCCTTAGGGCGAGGAGCGCGAGGAGCGCGAGGAGCGCG
>JALQUR010000368.1 GCA_023260695.1 Planctomycetaceae bacterium | reverse complement strand
GCCATCACCTGTTGGAAAAAATCGATATGTGGCCGGCGGGAATCGCTGCTGGATCTTGAGCGTATCGACGTAGGGAAACCCGAACTGGACACTGGCAGAATCTCCGTCCAGACGCCGCGCCACCCGATACGCGGCCATGATGGCAGACATACCGGAAGGAAACAGCCGGACATCAGCCGGGGAGCAGTTGCTGAACGTTGCAAGGCGTGAACGGAGTTCCAGTCGGGCTGCAGATTCTGTGATTTCCACAGTGCGGCGGGACAGCAGCAGTTCCGCAGCACGGGAACTCAGAATCTCACCGGCATGTTGCCAGTATTCTCGCAGAACACGAAACGAATCACCTTCGCTGCGAACACCAGTTGCGCCACCCTGGTCAAGCTGCAGCAACTGTGCGGAATGCCCATTTCGCGAGTTCACGTAATCAGCCGCACGCTGCGCGACCCTCGCTGAGGGAAACACGAGGCCCCTGTCCGGACGACCAAATACTTCTTCACACAGTCTGCGAACCAATGGATGCAGGCAGAATCTTGGATAGGCTGCCTGCAGGCGATCCACTACCTCCGGATTGCCTTCTTCATAGTCGATATTGTGCTGCCACAGCGGCAGGCAGGCGGAGGCAGCATGGATGGAATCGGGCATCGGAGCGCCCAGGTCCTCGGCCTGCCAGCATGGGGCCCGTAACAGATTCCGCCGGGCATTTTGCGAGGTGGTCATGTCGCTCAACTTGTGGGTTGCCGTTGCCGGGCTGATATTCCCGGATCCTGAATCCTGCGATGTCGCTGATGTCACGCTGAAGCCCTTCAGTCGTCAATCGGATTCAGACGCCAGCCGCCAATCTGCAGGTAAAACGGCTCAATCGGTTCGGTCATTTCCATACCGACAAGCGGGCGAATCCAGCGCGCTGCACCACGCAGTCCTTCCGAGGCATCGTCAACCTCCCAGGCCTCCTGAACAACGGCCTGTGAGCCGGTAGACCGCATCATTCCAAGTGCCAGCAGACAGAATCGACGCACCGGAAATCGCTCCGGATCCGGGGAGTTGCGATCCTGAATTCGTGCATGCATCTGCCTGACCATGTTCTGGTCAGGATTGTTTTCATAAAGCAGACCCAGCGTCCACATTGCCGCACTGCGGCGAATCAGTACCCCGGGAACAGTCTTGGAAAACTGCTTGACCAGTACCTCTTCAATTTCCTTGACACGCATGATTGCAAGGTACTGAAACAGGAATGCCTGCTTCATTCCATGTTCACGTTCAAACTCTGCCGGATCATACAGCCAGGTTTCAGCATCCTGAGTCGCTTTGAGTACGGGGGTGCGGACTGCCAGGTCAGGAAACAGATGAATCAGCCATGCTGCACTGACCATGACTTCGTCACGCTGGTAATTGAGCAGTTCCACGGCCAGCGCCGAGTATTCAGTGGAACGCATCTGCCCGAGCAGTACCAGACTCTGCTCAATGCCCTGCCAGTCCTTCGAATCGGGTTTCAGAGCATCAGCACACAGCCCCACAATCTGAGGTTTCAGATCCGGCTGCTCCTCCGAAACAGCAAGCAGCATACGGCGAGCTGTATTGCGGACTTCGAGGTGATAGTCGCTGATGAGTTCGTGCAGCCAGTCGACTCGCTCTGCACCGGGAAAGTCCCGCATGACCATGGCAGCAACCATGCGCACAGTCTTGTCGGCATGCTTACGCCCAACAGGCAATAAGGG
>JALQUR010000305.1 GCA_023260695.1 Planctomycetaceae bacterium | reverse complement strand
CAGTCACTGCCGAAGGAACCGGTGAGGCAGAGCACCACCCAGAGATTGCCATCGCGGTCGAACGGGGAGCCGAAGGCGTATTCGTGATAGTCTCCGTTGATGCTCCAGCCGTCGCAGAAGGTTTCAATTTCGTCAGCCAGTCCATCGTCGTCTGAATCTCTCAGCCGAGTGACTTCGCAGCGCTGTGTGGCATAGAGCCAGCCGTCCTTCCAGGTCAGGCCAAGAATTTCGTGCAGCCCCTGAGCGAACAGATGGTACTTTGCGGGACTGACATCGTCGTCCCAGGCACTGGAGACCAGATAAATATCTCCTCGGCGAGTTGCGACGGCCAGTGTGCCATCCGGCAGCGGTTCCAGAGCACCAGCTTCAAGCACGATTTCTGCGGGGATTTCAAACCGCGTAAGCGGAAAGAAATCATCCTCTGTTTCCTGAGCAGTTGCGAGGGAAAGGCTGCAGAGCAGGGACAGCAGGGTGAAGAAGGATTTGCTGAGACTGTTCATCCGGAGTGATTCCATGGCTGCGTGGCTGCGGGGCCAGAAACGGGCTGATCCCTCAATGTGACGAGAGACAGCGTACCGAGTTCTGCGGGCAACTGCCAGATATCACCGGCTTGCGTCAGGCTGGCCACAGGAAAACGCCACCTGCGGCTGAGAATCGCGGCAGCAGTCCTGATGCCAGTTGTTCGCCATCTGTTACACTGCAGCCAGGTCTGATGGCAACAGGGCGAACCGGAAGGGACGCAGCAACGTGCGAGCAGTGATATTTCAGGATGAGCTGAGATTTACTCAGGATGCTGTCCTGGGGGAACCGCGTCCCGGGGAAGTCGTGGTGGATGTGCTGCAGGCGGGGATCTGCGAAACGGATCTGCAGTTGTGCCGCGGCTATATGGGTTTTCGCGGTACTCTCGGCCATGAATTTGTAGGGGTGGCTCGCAGTGGTCGCTTTGCCGGCCAGCGCGTCGTCGGCGAAATCAACTGTGCCTGCAACAGCTGCGACCTGTGTGCTCAGGGCCTGCAGAATCATTGCCCAGACCGAACGGTGATCGGAATTCTGAATCACGACGGGGCGTTTGCAGACAGCCTGCTGGTGCCGGAGCGAAATCTGCTCCCGGTGCCCGATTCACTGTCGACAGAGCAGGCGGTTTTCACGGAGCCAGTAGCCGCTGCCTGCAGAATTCCGCAGCAATTGCGGCTCAGCGGTGAGTCCGTGACAGTGCTGGGAGCGGGTCGGCTGGGGAATCTGTGCGCACAGGTTCTGGCATTTCATGGTTGTCGTGTTCGGGTGGTTGGAAAGCACGAGCAGAAGCTGCGGCTGATCGCAGATGCAGGGATCGAAACCGTATTGCTGGATCGGCTGCAACCGGAGCAGTGTGCGGACATTGTTGTGGACTGCACCGGGTCACCCACGGGACTGCCGCTGGCCCTGCAGCTGGTGCGGCCTTGTGGCACAATTGTGCTCAAGACAACCGTTGCCGACAGCCAGACGATGCAGATGGCGCCGGTTGTGATTGATGAAGTGCGAATTCTGGGATCCAGGTGCGGGCCATTCGATGTGGCTCTGCAGATGCTTCAGAAGGGGCAGGTGAACGTGGAGCCATTGCTGTCAGCTCGCTATCCGCTACAGGATGCACTGACGGCGTTTGAGCAGGCACGTCGGAAGGATACTCTCAAGGTTCTGCTTGACATCGGCTGACCGTGCCGGGCAACAGATTCGCTCGACAATTTGCAGGTGGATCAGGAATTCACAGGAAAGCAGGGAAACTATGGACACCATGAGTGTCGTGCAGATGCAGCAGTGGATTACGGCCAACGTCGATGTCGCTGAGCTGCGGAATCGTCGCGTGCTCCTCATCGTTCCGGACTACACCAGAACAGCTCCGTTACCGGTTCTGTTTCCGGCCCTGCGGCAGTTGCTCCGACCTGAGGTTGCGGCTCTGGACGTGCTGGTGGCGCTGGGGACACATCCGCCGATGCCGGAGCAGCAGATCCGCGGTATGCTGGGAATTGCGAACGACGATCCCTGTGATGATGTGGGTCTGTTCAATCACGCCTGGGATGACCCGGAACAGTTATCCACGATTGGCGTGCTGACAGAGGCGGAGACGAGGGAGATTTCGGATGGAGTGCTGGCAATGGAAGTGCCGGTTCAGATCAACCGTCGTATTCACGACTATGACGTGGCGTTGATTCTGGGCCCGGTTTTTCCGCACGAGGTGGTGGGGTTCAGCGGAGGCAACAAGTATTTCTTTCCGGGCATCTCAGGCCCTGAGCTGCTCAATTTCTTCCACTGGCTCGGTGCTTTGATCACCAACGTGGGGATTATCGGAATTCAGGATACTCCGGTCCGTCGAGTTGTGGATCGGGCGGCGAAACTGATTCCCCTTGAGCGTCGCTGTCTTGCTTTTGTTGTTGCCGCAGATGCTTCGCCGTACGCCATGTTTTACGGAACACCGGAGGATGCGTGGCGACAGGCGTCCGAGATTTCCGGACAGGTACACATCAAGCGGAAGGACCGCCCGTTCCGGCAGGTCCTTTCCTGTGCGCCGACGATGTATGACGAGCTGTGGGTGGCCGGGAAGTGCATGTACAAGCTGGAGCCGGTGGTCGCTGACGGGGGTGAGCTGATTATTTACGCACCGCACATGAAGGAAATCTCAATTACTCACGGGGCCAGTATTGAGGCAGTGGGTTATCACGTGCGGGATTACTTTACCAGGCAATGGGATCGTTTCCGGGACTTTCCCTGGGGCGTACTCGCTCATTCCACTCATGTCAGAGGCACTGGTTCATTTGCCGATGGAGTTGAGCTGCCGCGTGTGCAGGTGACCGTGGCCTCGCAGATTCCTCGTGAAGTCTGTGAACGGATCAATCTTGGCTATCGTGATCCGGCATCGATTGATGTGGAATCATTTGCTGATCGTGAGGACGAGGGCGTGCTGCTGGTGCGGAAGGCGGGCGAGCATCTTTATCGCCTGCAGGACGGGGTCAGTACTGCATTCCCAGCGGAGTAATGCCAGCGGAGTAACGCCAGCGGTCAGGAGGCAGTCGGGCAGACGCCGCGGGGCTGCCACAGATGAGGATGCGACAGCAATGAAGAATGACACGATCGCGGGTCAGTTTGAATTACTGGCCGACCTGCTGGAAATTGAGGGGGCCAATCCTTTTCGGATTCGGGCGTACCGCAGCGCGGCGCGAACCATTTCATCGGCATCGGAATCTCTGGCGCAGCTGGCCAGTGCCGGCGCGGACCTGACTCAGTTTGCCGGGATCGGCAGGGACCTGGCTCGGCAGATTGTGGAATTTGTTGAGACAGAGCGTCTGCAGTCGCTCGAAGAACTCCGCGCAAAGGTACCTCCGGGTGTTCTGGATATGCTCCGCATCCCCGGAGTCGGTCCAAAGAAGGTCGCGGTTTTCTTTCGCACACTGGGATTACGCACGCGGGAGGAGCTGAAGGCTGCCTGTGAGGCGGGGCGGATAGCGGAGCTGAAGGGATTCGGGAAGAAAACGGAAGCGGGGATTCTGCAGAATATTGACCAGGCTGTTGCCAACGCGTCACGGATCTCCATTTCTGAAGCGCGCGTGATTGCGGAGTCGGTGGTGAACGATCTGCGGCAGCTGCCGGAGGTTTCTCAGTGCGAGGTTGCCGGCAGTTGTCGTCGTCGCCGGGAGACCTGTGGAGACCTCGACGTGCTGGCAGTGTGTTCGAATTCCGCGCCAGCGATGGATCGTCTGGCGGCACATCCGGCCGTGGAGAGTGTGCTGCTGCGGGGAGATACAAAGCAGCGTGTGCGGCTGAGGAACGGGGTGGAAATGGATCTGCGGGTGGTTCCCGAGGAGTCCTTCGGGGCCGCAATGCAGTACTTCACCGGCTCGAAGGAGCACAATGTTGAAGTCCGTCATCGTGCCCGGGAGCAGGGCCTGAAGGTCAACGAGTACGGTGTTTACCGTGACGATGAACTGGTTGCCGGACGAACTGAGGAGGATGTGTATGCGGCCATCGGGCTGCCGTGGATTCCTCCGGAACTGCGAGAGAATCGGCTGGAGTTTCGCTGGGCGGACGAAGGCCGGATCCCGGATCTGGTGACATTGTCGGATATCCGTGGCGATCTGCATATGCACACGACGGCATCAGATGGAGCAGCATCGATTGAGCAGATGGCGATCGCCGCCAGAGAGCGCGGTCTGAAATACATAGCGATTACGGATCACAGCAAGCGAGTGTCGATGGCCAATGGTCTGGACGAGGAGCGGCTGCTGCGGCACTGGGAGGAGATTCGTCGTGTGCGAGAGACAATTGACGGAATCGAAATCCTCTGCGGCATCGAATGCGACATTCTCGAGGATGCTTCACTCGATCTGGCAGATGAGGTGCTTGCCGAAGCGGACTGGGTGATCGCAGTCCTGCACTACGGGCTCCGGCAGCCCCACGATCAGATCATGCAGCGGCTGCTGAATGCGATTCGCAGTCCTCATGTGGATATCATTGGGCACTGCACGGGACGGATCATCGGTCGCCGCGAAGGGGCGGACATGAACATGATGGATGTGCTCAGGGCAGCTGCAGATCATGGGGTCATGATGGAAATCAACGCTCATCCGAGCCGGCTGGATCTGAGCGAAATCCATGCGGCAGCGGCGCGCGATCTGGGCATACCAATTGTGATCAGTACGGACGCGCACAGTACGGACGGGTTCGATGTGATGCAGTATGGTGTTGACCAGGCGCGGCGGGCCGGGCTGACGCGCGATGACGTTGCAAATACTCGCACTGCTGCCGAGTTTCGTCGACTGCTGCGATCCAGCTGAACAGTGGGCATGTCGGATCAGCCGGCAACAATGCCACGACTTTTGTGAATCCTGTACTCGACGGCATCCACCAGCGCAATCCAGCTGGCTTCGATGATGTTTTCGCTGACACCGACGGTACTCCAGACGGCATTACGGTCGCGGCTTTCAATGACGACGCGGACCCGGGCGGCGGTGCCTTCTGTACTGTTGATGACACGCACGCGGTAATCCACCAGCGACATTTCGCTGAGTTCCGGGAAGACAGGAGTGAGTGCCTTGCGGAGTGCACTGTCGAGCGCGTTGACGGGGCCATCGCCCTCACCGACCACATGCTGGACCCCGTCTGCAGTGCGGAGCTTGAGCACTGCTTCGATCATCGGATCGCGCTGCTGGTTCACAATATTCACTCGATAGTGATCCAGCTCAAACCCAGGTATGAACTTCCCCATCTGCCGCAGCACAAGCAGATCGAAGGACGCTTCAGCGGCTTCGAACTGATAGCCTTCGGCCTCGAGATCCTGCACGGCATTCAGAATTCGAACCATCAGTTCCTTGTCTTCACTGATCTGAAACTTCTCTGTCTTGGCGATGATATTGGAGCGGCCGGACAGCTCACTGACCAGGATTCGTCGCTGGTTGCCAACAGACTCCGGAGGCAGGTGTTCATAACTGTGAGCGATGCGGTTGACCGCATGCACGTGCATACCGCCCTTATGTGCGAACGCGCTGGTCCCGACAAATGGCTGGCCGTTGCGAAAGTTCATGTTGGCCAGCTCGTAAACGTAGCGAGAAAGTTCCGTCAGGCGACGGATGCCGTTTTCCGCGAGCACCTCGTAGCCAAGTTTCAGCGACAGATTGGCAGCGGTGGCCACCAGATCCGTATTCCCACAGCGTTCGCCGATGCCGTTGATGGTTCCCTGCACCTGCACGGCTCCTGCAGCCACTGCAGCAAGCGAGTTGGCTGTGGCGAGGTCACTGTCATTGTGGCAATGGATGCCAACGGGAACAGAGACCTGCTGTCTGAGCTGAGTCACAAAGTCTGCGATCTGGTCGGGCAGCGTACCACCATTGGTGTCGCACATCACGATCATGTCTGCTCCCGCATCGGCTGCAGCCTGCAGTGTCTGCAGAGCATATTCCGGGTTGGCTTTCCAGCCGTCGAAACAGTGTTCGGCATCATAAATGGCTTCACGTCCCTGCGATTTTACGAACGCGATGGAGTCACGAATCATCGCCAGATTCTCTTCCAGGGAGACTCGCAGTACTTCGGTGACATGCAGGTCCCAGGTCTTGCCGACGATTGTGCAGGCCGGGGCTCCGGAATTGATCAGGGCCTGCATCCCGACATCCTCGGCTGCAGACACCCCTTTGCGGCGCGTCATTCCGAAAGCACACACACGCGCGTGTTTCAGGGGCAGTTGCTGCACCTGCCGAAAGTACTCTTCATCCTTGGGATTGGAGAGCGGGTAGCCGCCTTCAATGTAGTCAAAGCCGAGTTCGTCGAGGCGCTGAGTAATCAGCAGTTTGTCCTGCAGTGAGAAGTTGACACCTTCACCCTGGGAGCCATCACGGAGAGTAGTGTCGTAAAGCTGGATGCGAGCCATGACAGGGTGGCTTTCAGGTCTTTCAGGAGACGACAGGGTTCAACGCTGCCGGAGGCCGCAGGGCCGATGAGGCGGCAATACGAAGCCAGCAGGAATCAACAAAAAAAACCCTCAGGGACGACCTGAGGGTTTCGATATTCCAGACAGAATCCCCAGGCGTTCACGAGGCGCGAATGATCATTCGGCCGTTGCTGTTAATGATGAGGATGCCTGAGATGTGTGCCATGCCTGGCAGTCTACGATCGGAGATCCGGAGGGTCAATCAGAAACAGCGGTACGCCGGGCAATTCCCGCGGCTGTTGCGGCGGCCGCTGTCGACAGATTTACAGATTCTGCCGGCGGGACTGCAGGAAAAGGCGTTGAGGCTCCTGCAGGAACCTGATGGCGATCTCGAACTCTGTCTGCAACGAATCTGCAGCCTTTGCGGATTTCGGGCGGATGTTGCAGGCATGCCCCCAATGTTCTTGCTGGAGGCAGTGGATCCCTGTTGATTCTGGTGCTGCTGCGACACCAAGGTAGACGCAATCTCGCAACGCCTGCGTGCCGGGTTGCGCTCCGATCGTGCGCATCGCCTCTCGCGGCGTCGGGTCGTGGAACTATACCGTCCAGGTCTGAACAGATGATCGTTGAAATCCTTACAGTAGTCGTCCTTCTGCTTGTCCCGATGCTGTTGCCCCCACCGGCTGCGCGCATCGTTCGCCTGTGCTGGCGCAGGCTGATGGCTTTCGTGTGTCGAGGTGGCGGCACGTTGATGATCATCTCGGCTGCAGTTCTGGCCGTTGTGCTCAACCTTGCATTCTGGTCGCTGTTCCGGTTTCCGAATGCGACACAGATCGATGAGTTCGCGTATCTGTTTGCAGCCGAGACGTTCGTGGAGGGGCGGCTCACCAATCAGACGCATCCGCTGCACGAATCACTCACGGGTGCTCGTGAGCAGGGATTCCTGATTCACACACCGACCTGGCAGTCGAAGTTTCCGCCAGGTAATTCGCTGTTCCTTGCAGCGGGAATGCTCTGCGGCGATGCTCGTTTTGGCCTGCTGCTTTCGGCAGGACTGGCTTTCGGTGGACTCTGCTGGATGCTGCAGGCAGTGTTTCCTTTGCGCTGGGCTGCCACCGGGACACTGCTGGCGCTGTTGAACTGGTTTCTGCTGGTGTACTTCGGTAATGCCATGTTCAACGGATACCCGGCGATGACCGGGGGAGCACTTGTCTTTGGTGCCCTGTTCCGGATTGTCCGCCAGCCGCGCGCATGGGATGGCATTCTGTTTGGAACTGGTGCCGTCCTGCTGGCGCTGACACGACCGCTGGAAGGACTGTTTACCTGCCTGCCGGCAGCCGCAGTGCTCTTCTGGCAGACCATCAGCTGGCGGGCTTCTTCAGAGCATCGGCAAACGGCACTTCGTAAGGGGCTGTTGCCAGCAGGAATGGTGGTTCTGGCGGGGCTTGCGTGGCTGGGTTATTACCATTATCGGATCACCGGTTCGGCATTTGTCATGCCCTATCAGGTCTGGATCAATCAGGTTGGAGGTCAGAAATTCTCCGAACTAATGTTCTCCGATGGGGTAGTGGACGCCGCTTTGAAAAGAAAAGCAAACTCGCTGCTGGATGCGATGCTGGAGTTGCTGAAGCTGCGCTGGGAAAGAGTCTGGATAACACTGCTCACCCTGTTGCCCCCCACATTCATGTTTACTTTGCTGGGCGTATTCCGGACACGCCGTGATCGAGTATTCTGGATTTCTTCCGGGACTGTCGTGCTGGTCTGCAGTGCGATCATGATGGAGGAGGTCATCTGGTATCCGTCAGAGTATTTTGCTCCCATTATCGGATTGCTCATGCTCCTGATCACTGCGGGGTGTCGCGGGCTGCAGCGTCTGCCATTCAGAAGGCGAAAAACGGGGGCTACGGTCGCTGTTCTGCTGCCGATGTTTCTGGGCATCGGCTTTCTCGAGCATGCTCGACAGTCGGTCGCCGTGATCGGTCCGATGCCGGAGCATGTGGAACGCATGGCAGTGATCGAGCGAATCCTGCAGGAGCCGGGAAGGCACCTGGTGCTGGTTCGCTACGAGAGGCGGCCTGGTTACAACGAAGACTGGGTCTACAATCCTCCGAACGTCGATGAGCAGACGATTGTCTGGGCCGCCGAACTGGAGGAGACAGCCAATCAGAAACTCCGCAATTACTACAGCGGCAGGACGGCCTGGCTGTTTCAGCCACAACAGAAACCGGCTCGGCTGACATTGCTCCGGGATGTCGTATCCACGAGCATCGACGTTGACGGACAGGTCATGAAAGATGTCAGCGTGAATACATCTGAACCGGGCCTGATTACTCAGACGAAAGAATAGGTTCCAGCGCCGGGCCAGCGCCGCAGGCTGTCTGTCCGCTGCCCCCCTGGTGTGTCCATTTCGGGGGGCAGATCTGAT
Organism: Planctomycetaceae bacterium; assembly: GCA_023260695.1. GTDB lineage: Bacteria > Planctomycetota > Planctomycetia > Planctomycetales > Planctomycetaceae > SXXK01. The sequence continues at coordinate 1,976 of JALQUR010000305.1, read as the reverse complement.
TCGAATTCCGGCAGAGCGGGTATGCGCTGCCCGGCAGATCGTCCGTTATTCCGACACGCTCAGGTTCAGCTCCAGTGCTGGCTGTCCCTCTGAAATCTGCAGAGTCACGGCCGGCAGTTGTCGTGCGTCTGCGGTAACAGGTACGGGATCAATCTGCCCCATGTCCGTGACGACCACCTCATGTTCCCCGGCGACCGGACCGTTCTTTGCAGGAATGGAGAAGCGTCCGCGGTTGATCATGGCCCAGCCAACAGGCTCGGCTGCGTTGCTGCTGCGGAAAGCGATCGACCCCCAGCGGAGCGGTTCGCCATTGAGTGTGACTGTGCCTTCCAGTGCCAGCTGTGGCTTCTCGGTCAGCAGACCGTTCTGTCTCAGCCAGCTGCCAGCAACAGAAATCCAGTTCTCGAGCGCCGGGTGTCCAAACGCGAGGCCCACGCCGTGCGGACCCTGCTGGTAGATGTGCAGCTCGGCTGGAACGCCCGCCTGATGACAGGCAGCATAAAAGGCAAGGCTGTTCTCCGGTGGAACGCCTCCGTCTTCGGACGTGTGAAACAGGAATACAGGGGGTGTTTGTGCCGTGACCCGCAGATCGTTGGACAGGCTCCGCAACTGCTCCTCAGTGGCATCCGGACCCAGCAGGTTGCGACCGGAGCCTTTGTGGGAGTAGTCGGCAACGAAGCTCACCACCGGATAGCCAAGGATGCCGAAGCTGGGTCGACAGCTGTGGCGATCGATCGGGTCGATGGAATTCAGCATTCCACTGTCGAAGTGCGTGACCGCAGTGGATGTCAGATGGCCTCCTGCCGAGAATCCCATGATGCCGATTCGCTCAGGGTCGATCCGGAGGTCCTCAGCATGGTGGCGGAGATAGCGGATGGCTCGCTGAGCATCACCAAGCGGAACCGGATGACGGTAGGGAGAAAGGCGATAGCGGAGTACAACGGCGGTCATGCCCAGTCGGTTGAAGAATCTTGCTGGCTGCACACCTTCGTGGTCCGTGGCATGGATCACGTAACCACCGCCGGGGCAGATGACGACAGCACCGCCATTTGGCTTCCCGGTGGGGGGATAGATCCAGATTGCCGGCTGGTCGGCAGGTTCATTGCCGTTTGCTGCAGGAGCACCCTCAGGCCAGAGCAGACGAAACTCCGGCTCCGGAAGCGGAGCATCATCAGCTGTCAGAATCGGCAGCGTGGCGAAAAGAAAAGCGACGGGTGTGAGTGAAAGCAGCAGACGAAAGTGTTTGGCCATAGTTCACCAACGGCAGTTGAAAGGGAAGCGGGATGGTGTGACACCAGCCTCAGAGAAGAACCGGGTACGGCGAATTTTTGCAGTGCAGGATTGCAGGTCGGAGCGCAGATGTCATGTCAGGATCCTGGCGTATGCTGATCCGGGGCCGCGCAGCAGAAGCATTTGTTCAGGGCGGGTCGTAACCACCGGGGTTCCAGGGATGGCAGCGGCAGATTCTTCGACAGCCCTTCCAGCAGCCAGTGATGACACCGTATCTGGTGACGGCAGCGATGAAGTACTGACTGCAGCTGGGATGGAATCTGCAATTCTGCCCCAGCAGGGGGCTCAGCAGCAGCTGATACAGTCGCACGCAGGCGATCAGCAGTCTGGCGACGGCAGAGGGCGAGTACTCTTTATCATCAGAAGGACTTCCGGATGTGCTCATGCTGTTCTTCGAGCGATCGGCTGCAGATTCGGTGCGAACAGTGCCGGGGGCGTTTATGTGTCAGTCGCCTGCGTTCGGGGCAGGGCCCCCTGCATTGTATGCTGTGAAGGCGAGGACCGGAAAGCAACTGCTTTTCGCTGGGCTCACCGGCGGCCATGCGGCAGCATTCCGGAATCTGGTGATTCCGGCAGATGACTCGGGACGCGTGTTTCCGAAGGCAGGAGTCTGAACAATGCCGGGCAGTCAGGACATTCGCGAACAAGCACCGCTGGATGTGGGGCGCCGCAGCAGAGGAAGAACA
>JALQUR010000224.1 GCA_023260695.1 Planctomycetaceae bacterium | reverse complement strand
GGCGTCGTGGTCGGGTAGTAATGCGGGTAATGGAAGTGGAGGGCTTTTCGATCCAGTTCAGCGGCAGGGTTGATCAGCACAGGGGCCAGATCAATTCCGTCGATCACCGGCAGTTCTTCCAGAACTGGAACGTGGGCACGCAGTGTCTGGAGCAGGTCCATCAGAATCACCGGCTCGTCACTGCTGCTGCCGGGCTGAGTACGCCCGGGCCAGCGGATGATCAGCGGCACACGAATACCGCCTTCATACAGTGATCCCTTGCCGGACCGCAGCGGGGCGTTGCTGGTGACAGGGATAGTGCCATTTTTGTCCTTGCCGATGAATCCACCGTTGTCGCTGACGAAGACCACAACTGTGGAACTGTCAAGCTGTCGCTCTCGGAGCTTCTCAAGGATGCGTCCAACGCTCAGGTCAAGCCGGTAGACCATCGCGGCGTAGGTGGCGTTCTGGTGGTGGAGGTCAGGGGTCAGGCGTTCCTCGAATCGCCGAATGTCATCCTCAGGAGCCTGAATCGGTGTGTGCGGAGCATGATGCGACAGATACAGAAAGAACGGCCGCTGTGCATCGGCGGCGCGATCGATCACGTGCAGTGCTTCGTCGGTCAGTCGATCGGTGAGATATTCGCCCGGTTTGCCGTAGTCGAGCCCCGGGACATAACGGAACTCCGGGCCGAACCGCCCTGCTCCACGATAGGGCCAGAAGAAGGAAAACGGTGCACCCCAGTGTGTGCCACCAATGCTGATGTCAAATCCCTGAGTCGGCGGGTAATGGTCAGCGTCGCCCAGATGCCATTTTCCGATCATCGCGGTCAGATAACCGTTTGACTGCAGAATTTCCGCCAGCGTGATTTCTGAGTGCGGCAGATCGTGTCGTGAACTGCCCTGCAGCAGCTGACGGTTCTGTGGGCCACTGCGGGAACCTTCCGACCAGATGGTCATGCCGACACGTGCTGCATGGCGGCCGGTGAGCAGTGCGGCGCGACTGGGGGAGCAGACTGGCATCGCATAGGCGGATGTGAACTTCATCGCGGACGCAGCAAGTCCATCGAGGTGCGGTGTCTCGACCAGATCTCCGCCGTAACAGCCCAGATCACTCCAGCCCAGATCATCCGCCAGGACAACAACGATATTCCAGCGCGGACCCCCGACGGCTGACTGGGCGCGAATTGCCGCCGGGCAGCAGGCCTGCAGAAACAGGCAGCCGAGTGTGCTCAGCAGAAGTGACTGTCGCATGTGCGGGAGTACTTTCATGCAAAGGGCTGCGGAGACCATCAGACGGCCGGGCGGTGACCTGTCTTCGCTGGATGAAGATTAGCGTGACAGGATGCACGTGTCATGGCAGCAGGTTCGTGTGTCGCTGCGGACTGTCACTGCGCAGTCCGATGAATAGCAGCAGACACGCCTGTTGCCCGTATCGTCGCAGGTCTGCTCCGTGCTCGGCAGAATGCGAGCACATTGTCGCGGACATGCCGAATCCGCAGTTGACAGCGCACCTGCTGGTGTTGAACATTGTCCGAGCAGGCAGGCTGGAAGCGGAGCAGAATGGCGGTCAGATGCCGGTCAGTGATGGCGGTCAGATGCCGGTCAGATGCCGCTCAGTACGGATTTCCGGCCAGTATGGATTTCCGGCACTGCCGAGTGGTACTGCATAACCAGCATGGCTGC
>JALQUR010000542.1 GCA_023260695.1 Planctomycetaceae bacterium | reverse complement strand
GAGTTACCTGATTCAGAAAATTGATCAGAGAGGTCCGGGACACTCGCAGGGGTGGTTCAGCTGCAGAGATTTCAGGGAAATCTCAGGCTGCAACGTCTGCGCAACGAGACTGTGTCACCAGTTCATACAGTCGGTTTAATCCGCACAACAGGTTGAAGAAAAGCCAGTTGGCAGGAATGAAACCCATAAATCCACGGGCATGACGATTACCCCGCCATGCTCCAACATCATCCGCGTTCAATTTGCAGGTTCACGGGTCACAGACCCATTCACAGTACGGACTTCAACGATAACCGGCTTTTTCAGCAAGACCGATTCTGTGCTGCTCAGCCGCAGGCCAACAGGAACCGGCAAAATTTGCCTGTTTCTTCTCAAAGAGCCTGTTTTTCAGCAGGATCTGCCGATTCAGCGCGGCCGTCCGGACCTGCCACACTGGCGGTTGCTGCCGCTGCCGGCTCATTTCTGCTGGCATGTACCAAGAAAAAAGGGTCGCTGTGTAGTCCACAGCGACCCTGTCTGGTTTTGTGCGCGTGCTTCAGGCAGATCCCCGGATGCAATAAAAGCGTGCAGTCCGACTCAGCCCTGCAGCGGGATTCAGCTGGCGTACTCCCGGTCTTTCTCGAGCCCCGGCAGTGGAATCGGATACATCCCGTCGGCATCAGCTTTCAGCGGAGATTCCGAATCAAGTGTCAGTGACTGAATGTCCGGAGCAAATTCCTGTTGAGAATTCATCATCTGCTCAAGGGTAATCTCCTGCCCTGTGTGAGCAGCCATGCGGCCCATCGATGTAACCAGACTGGCCATGCAGCCGCGTTCGACTTCGTTGTACTGCTGGTCTTCGCGGATCGCCGCAATCAGATGCTTCCATTCGTCAACATAGGGATTGTTGGTTTCCTGGCCAAATGACCAGACGAGATTGCGGTCGTTCATTTCGTGCCCGCGATACATGCGTGCTCGAGATGGCCAGTGCCCACCATTGGAGATGACTGCCAGACCCTTTGTTCCATGAGCATAACTGGAGAAATCCTGGTAGCAGCCAGGCATGGTCCGACCATTCATCAGCAACTTGGTGCCATCCTCAAAAGTGTATTCCATTGAGTAGGTATCGAAGTTCTGGTCGACATTGTCGCCGCGGTAATGGCGTCCGCCACTGGCGACGCACTTCACCGGCCAGGCGTTCTTCATCCAGCAGCTTTCGTCGATATTGTGAATCAGGAAGTCACTTACTGCACCGCCACTAAGCCAGAGAAAGGCATGAAAGCGGCTGATCTGCCAGAGCAGTTCGCTGACGCCGTCAGGTTTGGGGCCAGTTGCCGCCGTTCCCGTCGGACCTGCCATTCGGTAGGCGCGGAGTGTGACAAGATCACCCAGTTCTCCATCCTGAATTCGGTCGTGAAGTTCGCGGCGTGCCTCGCAGTGACGGCACATGAGCCCAACGCCAACCTTCAGGTTTTTTTCCAGTGCCTTCTCATTCAGAGCAAGCATTTTGCGAGTTGTCGGCCCGTCAACAGTGACAGGCTTTTCCATGAAGACGTTGAGGCCCTTCTCAATTGCGTAGGTATACATCACCCAGCGAAACGCCGGCGGCGTTGTCAGGATGACCACATCACCGGGGCGCAGACTGTCCATTGCCTTGCGGTATGCGTCGAACCCGACAAAACGACGTTCCGGTGGAACATCCATTTTCCCGGAGTCTGCGTACTGTGCGTTGAGTCGTCCGTAGCTGCCTTCGAGGTTCCGCTCAAATACGTCAGCCATTGCCACCAGCTTGAGCGGACCATTGTCAACCGCAAATGCATTGGTGACTGCACCAGTTCCACGACCTCCACACCCCACAAGCGCCAACTGGATCGTGTTCTTTTCGTCGGCCCAGGCCCCCTGAGCAATACCCGTCAAGGTCCCCGCAGTTGCCGCGGCAGCAGTTGAGGTTTTCAGAAAACTACGGCGTGAGTTGCCGGTGGTGGATTGAGTCATCAGGAAGGCTCCATTGTGAGATAAGTCATCTCGGAATGATGTGGAGTTGAAAACTGAGTTGAGCGCCGGAGGAGGTGCAGGGTTCCAGCGGACGCAGCGTTGTACTTTACAGCAGCGGATTATGACATTCCGATCCCGGAAACGGAACCGGAAACGCTGATCAACTGTTCTCTGTCTGGTGGAATGATCATGCACTGCAGGACAGACTCAGAATCTTCTCCGAGTGCAGGCAGTGTCATGCCTACAGACAAAAATGTTTGTGGATGATGACAGCCGAAACTGCACGCTTGCCGCCCCGGACGCACTGTGATCTTCTGTGCAGCAGGCAAAGATCCAGCAGCGCGGCAGGCGGAATCAAGCAGGGATCGTCGCTGTGTGCGGTAAGTTCCTGACCCTGCGCAACCAGTGGTGTGCCAGAGCAGCCTGAGCGGGAAATCGAGTGACGATCAGTGCATTCAACACATTCAATGGGCGGGAAGCCCGGACATTCCAGAACACTGATGCGGCTGGCGAGCGGCGACACTTTGAATCAATGTCTGCCGCGGCTGATCCTGCATGGCCGCAGCTACTGGACTGCTGAACCAGGTACCTGCAAAAAAAAAACGCGTCCCTGTCAACAGACGGGACGCGTTTCAGACTGGGCAGAGGGGGAATCGAACCCCCGACACCAGGATTTTCAGTCCTGTGCTCTACCAACTGAGCTATCTGCCCGGCAAACAACCGAAGTGACAGCAAAAATCTGCTTTTCACGCACGATCGCATATTGCCTGAGGGGCGGGAGTCTAAGGGCTTTTCACAGCAATCGCAAGGCCACGCTTCTGCTTCCCACCAAAAACGAGATCGGCAGCAAAAACAACAACCAGAGCAATCGTCTCAGGTGCCGGGATCCTCAGATTCAACAACAACGACTTCGATGACATAGCCTGAACCTCCGCCCATTCCTCCGCCAGGCATTTCGCCTCCTCCAAAACCTGGCGGACCCCCACCGTTGCCACCTGCTCCGCCAACGGTCCCTGGCTGAATGAGCACATCGATGGTGCGACGAATGCCCGTGGTTGTGGTCTTGACACCGTCGAGCCAGAGTAGTTGGGTGGCGGCATCGGCATACTTGATTCCGGCCGAGGACGATTCGTAATGCTGGAGCACTGTCTCCTGATCCTTCTCACGCTTTGGCGTGAAGTTCACGCGAGCGTAGGAGATGCGGGTAATTGCGGTACCGTCGTCGCTCCCTCCCAGATTCATCTGGCCGACAAAATCAAATTCCGCTCCGCGATGTGCTCGCACCGGAAAGCCCTTGACTTCCGGCTTCAGTTTTCCACCTGGCGAAAGAGACATGTTACGCAGCTGGCCGGCCATTGATCGTACCAGCTGGCGACTGGATCCTGTCCAGGAGTCCATCTGTGCGGAATCGTCTCCGGAACGCGATCGGGCAGCACGAGGGAGCGCCTTCAGTGCTACCAGCATGCCCGGGTCATAAACGGCAGTCGTAAAAAAGGACTGTGAATTCAACGCATCGGCACCAGCTGCGTGGGCGGCTGAGAACAACGTGTAAACGGCACTGCGAGTAGCCTTGCAGGGCATCGCTGCTGCCAGCTTGAGAAACGGCAACGCAAGTGTCAGGTCTGTGGAGGATGCGAGCTGCCCGGCAACAGCGTCAGCAAATGGATCGCTCCAGAGGAATTCTCGCGACTTTGTAAGGATAGTATCCGAAAGGACAGGGGTACTCCAGAACCCCGCAGCAGCTCCCGACATTCCACCGCCCATGCCGGGTGCTCCAGGCATTCCGGGCATTCCACCACCCATGCCGGGTGCTCCAGGCATTCCGGGCATTCCCCCGCCCATTCCGGGTGCTCCGGGCATTCCGGGTGCTCCGGGCATTCCGGGCATTCCCCCGCCCATGCCGGGTGCTCCGGGCATTCCGCCGGGCATCCCACGGCCCATTCC
>JALQUR010000536.1 GCA_023260695.1 Planctomycetaceae bacterium | reverse complement strand
AAATTCCATCGTCACAGCGATCCGGAATGGTGCAAGTATGTAATGCATTCTGTGCACCTGCCTGGCAACGTGCAATCGGGAAGCCGCTGTTGCGGTCGCGATCGCTGCCACAACGGCAGACCCGGCCGAAAAAACGCCACTATTCTCCGTTCCTCCTGCTCACAACACCCGCTGGCTACATCTTTTCGTTGCAGCTTCTTATGATCTTCAGCAGAAAGTCCGATTCGATTTACTCAGCACAGGCATTGTCATCAATGATTCACGTGATCGCCACCATCTCACTGCAACCGGGTTCCAGAGATGCCTTTCTGCAGGCATTCCACAAACTGATGCCACTTGTTCATGATGAGGTGGGATGCATTGAATATGGTCCAGCTGTTGATGTCGATGCGGGACTACCCAATGCGCCGGCATTGCGCGACGACGTCGTTGTCGTCGTTGAAAAATGGGAATCCACTGCCGCTCTTCGTGATCACCTGCAGGCTCCCCACATGACGACATACCGCGAACAGGTGCGTGAACTTGTCGTCTCCACTCAGATTCAGGTTCTGGAACCAGCCTGAATTTCGCTGCCATCATCCAACCACCACCCCGCCTGCTCAGAACTCTCGATGCTCAGTCTACGCCTCTACAAAAGCACCGGCATCTACGACTTTTTCATTAAGTCTCTGGGATACGAACGCAGCATCGACCGCTTTCTCTCAGAACTTGCTGTCGATGTGGAAGGCCCTCTGCGAATCCTTGATTCCGGCTGCGGTACCGGTCTGATGGGGCTGCACTTCCTCAGTCGCTTTCCTGAAGCAAAGCTTGTGGCCACGGATCTGGAACCAAACTGTCTCCGCACCACACTCAGTAACGCCCGCTTACGCAACCTCGACAGGAATCGCATCCAGACGGGCATCGCGGATATCTCCCACCCGTCGCAGATCACACTTGCAGACGGTTCTGCCATGGAATTGCAGAAGTCCAGCTTTCATCTCATCTGTCTGGGAGCTGTCGTCGGTTACTCCAGCTGCACTGAAACATCCCTGCGCGAACTGATTTCACTGCTTGCTCCCGGCGGCGTCCTGATCAATCTGGAGATGAACGAAAGTCCCTCCGGAAGATTCTTCTCGAAACGGTATCACTACTCCAATATTACACTCTCCCGGATGGAGCAGCTCTTTCAGGATGAAGGATGCAAAGTGTTGCTGCGTCGCTTCCAGATTCGCCATCTGCCAGCCAAACTCACTCGCGTTGCCCTGATTGCCCAGCGTGCAGCCGATGGCGTTCACAGCAGCATCTGACTTCAGATCCTGCAACGCTCTGCGATGACGCAGTGTTTCGGTTCAGGACAGGATCTCCTGCACGACATGGCCATGGACGTCAGTCAGTCGAAACTGCCGGCCCTGGAAACGATAGGTCAGCCGCTCGTGATCAAATCCCAGCTGATGCAGCACCGTCGCCTGCAGATCGTGCACATGCACCCGATTCTCCACGGCATTGAATCCCAGCTCATCTGATGCCCCCCAGTTCATCCCGGGACGGATTCCACCGCCAGCCATCCAGATGGTGAATGCATAAGGATGATGATCACGTCCCCAGCGTGGACGATTCCCCAGATCTCCCTGGATGAACGGGGTTCTGCCAAACTCACCGCCCCAGATCACAAGTGTTTCATCCAGCAGCCCCAGTCGGTCGAGATCCCGCACCAGCGCTGCTGATGGCTGATCCGTGTCACGGCACTGGCTGTACAGTTCTGTCGTGATGGAATTGTGCTGATCCCATCCGGCGTGCATCAGTTGCACAAATCGAGTTCCGCGTTCCACCAGACGTCGGGCCAGCAGACAGTTATGTGCAAATGTCCCCGGTTCCGTGACGTCCGGCCCATACATCTGCAGTGTCTGCTGAGTCTCCGAAGAAAAATCGGTCAGCTCAGGAACACTGGTCTGCATCCGGAACGCCATCTCATACTGAGCTGTTCTGCTGGCCGTTTCCGGATCCCCCGATTCGCGCAGTTTGAGCTCATTGATTCTCGCAATATCGTCCAGCCAGGCACGCTTCATCGTCGACGTCATGCTGCGTTTCCAGCTCTTTATCAAGATTTTGTTTGACGATTTTGTGCTTCGCCTC
>JALQUR010000089.1 GCA_023260695.1 Planctomycetaceae bacterium | reverse complement strand
AGTCCTGCAGGAAAATACAGCCGCCATAGTTGCCATTGAAATTTGCCGTGTTCTGCCGATTGCCGTCCAGCGTCAGATTCTCAATCACCACATCCTCGGCGTACTCCGCCGTCAGCAACGGGAACAACGTGGAACAGGTCGGGCTGGCCGATACCCACAGATTTTCGCGCAGTCCGTCGTTCAGCTTCAGACGCTTCCCGGACCTGGCCGTCACCGTCCGCTTGATGACCGTCTGCCGCCCGGTATCCGGATCCTTTGCCATCAGCGCAATTCCGTCGCCCACACGAATGCCGCCGGCGTCCTGCAGAGTGATTTCCTGGTCGTACCAGTCCGAATCCGCAGCCAGCAGAATCGTCTCCGATGGTCCACGAGTAAGCAGTGTCTCTGCACCACTGCCAACCAGTCGCACTCCGGACCGCAGTGTCACAGCATTTCGCAGCAACCATGCCCCCGGCAGCAGATGCACCGTACCGCCACCGCGAGCCGCCACGAGATCAATCGCCGCCTGCAGCACAATTTCCGAGCGGCCATTCAGCTCACCATGCTCATTGCCGACCATCACCCGGAATTTTTCATCCCAGGCGGGCTCAAACCGTTCATCCCCGTCGGTCGCCCGCGGATTCGTAACCTCCGGACGCTCGTCCGCAGCGACGCCGAAACGCGCCAGCATGGAAACAGCTCCGACCTGACACAGAAAACGACGCCGAGACGCTGACATGACTCAATCTCCGCTGCTGTACTCCACTCGGATGTTCGGAACCTTGACGAAGTATGGACATCATCGATGATGTGAGCAAACCAGTCTGGAAATCGTACGCTCATCTGCCACCACACCGGGAGCCTGCTCATGAATCTCACTGGTACAGCGAATTCCCCTCGCCCCCTGCTGCTGCTCTTCGTGATCACATTGCTCAGCACACCGCTGTGGGCAGATGAATCCCCGGCATTCATCGACGGAACTGAAGCGGCGGGCCTTCCCGGCGGCGGCAGCGCCGCCTGCTGGTACGACCTCAACAACGACGGTCTTCCGGAACTCATCGCTGGCGGCACCATCTGGAAAAATGATGGTGATGGCACGTTCACGCAATGGGCCGCAGGATTCGGCAACGTCGTCGCCGCCGATTTCGACAACGACGGTGACGGTGATCTGTTCAGCTGGTCGGACCAGAAACTGTTCCGCAATGACGACTCCACATTTATTCCCGTTCAGCTTCCCGAACTGCCTCGCACTGCCTGCCAGTCTGCCTGCTGGGCTGACCTGAACAATGATGGCTTCGTCGATCTGTATGTCGTTGGCTATGAGGACTGGGACGCCGGTCTGACCTTTCCCGACCTGATCCTCACAAACCGTGATGGCAAGTCCTTTGAACTCACGTTTCAGGAAGCCAGCTTCCGCGCTCGAGGCGTTACGGCGGCCGACTATGATCAGGATGGCGACCAGGATCTGTACGTCTCCAACTATCGCCTGCAGCCAAACGTGCTCTGGATCAATGACGGCACCGGCCGGCTCGCAAACGAAGCCGCCGCCCGCAATGCACTCGCCGGCGGCAATGGATTTGAGGGCGGACACTCCATCGGCGCCGCCTGGGGCGACTTCGATGCGGATGGGCTGCTTGATCTGTTTGCTGGCAACTTTGCCCATCGTGACAGTCGCGGAGATCAGCCGCAGTCACGGTTCCTGCGCAATCTCGGCCCGGACAAAAGTCATCATTTTGAGGATCGTGGAACTGGTGGCGTGTTCTATCAGGAATCCTATGCCAGCCCCGCTGCGGCAGACTACGACAACGACGGGCACCTCGACCTGTTCTTCACCACCGTCTACGGCACCGCCTCCTTCGGTCGCCCCAACAATGCAGTCCTGTTCCGCGGCAACGGCAATTTCGAGTTCACTGATGTCACACAGCAGCAGGGAATTCCCCAGTTGCCACCCACCTACCAGGCCGCATGGGCAGACTTCGACGGTGACGGCGATGTGGACCTGATGTCAGCGGGCAGACTGTTCATCAATCAGACCGCCCAGCACAGAACCTCAGCAGGCTGGATCGGCATTCGCCTGCACTGCAACGATAGCACTGCCAGGATCAGCCGTGACGCAATTGGTGCCAGCGTCCGCATCACCGTGGGCGAGCAAACATTCACC
>JALQUR010000699.1 GCA_023260695.1 Planctomycetaceae bacterium | reverse complement strand
TACGCAGACGAGCGAGGAAGCCGGGCTTATAGGGTTTGCCGTTCTCTCCGCAACTGTCAGCACAGCCTTCGCCACCGGCGTCAGCACAGCCTTCGCCACCGGCGTCAGCACAGCCTTCGCCACCGGCGTCAGCACAGCCTTTGCCACCGGCGTCAGCACAGCCTTCGCCGCCAGCTGCAGCACAGCCTTCGCCGCCGCCGTCAGCACATGCGTCGCCACAGGATTCAGACGTGGAGCGAGACTTACGTCCCAGCGCCTTGCGGACGCGTTCCATAAAACCGGGCTTATAGCCGGCGGCAGAATCACCGCAGCCATCACCAGCACCGCAGCCGTCGCCAGCACCATAGCCATCACCAGCACCACAGCCTTCGCCACCACAGGTGCAGCAGGCTTTCCCACAACCCTTACCGTGGCAGTCGCAGTCGTCTCCGCATGGCTCTTCAGCGCATTCCCACTTGGCAACACACTTCTCGCCGACCTTCTTTGAAGACTTCTTTGGAGTCGCTACGCAGCGAGTGCGTGGCCCGCAGTCCATCCCCAGCGCGGAACGAACCCGAGACAGAAAACCAGGTTTGTAACCACAGCCTTCACCACAGCCTTCACCACAGCCATCAGCACCACATCCACTTCCGTCGGCACAGTCACCGCCGGAGCCACATCCGTCTCCGCAGGCCGTCCTGTCGCCAGGCAGCACTGTTGCCGGAATGCAGACCGTCTTGTATTCCACGTTGTAGCAGGTCTTTTTGATGTCGACGAAACTGACAACCTGCTTACAGCCGTCCTTTCCGCCTCCTTCACCGCCTGTACACCCTTCCGGCGTACAGGGGGGATCAGCGGCATAAGCCGCAGCACCCAGTAATGCGACGAACACAAATTTGACAACCAGTTTCATTGTTCAGCTCCAATTGCGGGATCGGGAGTTATTGAATCGATGTCGAGAAATGCAACAAACCTCACCAGACTTTGCCGCCCGGTGAGATCCGTTGCCGGGAGGAAATTAACCTCAGAAGTCCACCATGAACCGGGCTCCGATAATGTCATAGTTGGCGTTGGCTGCCCCGGTATCGATGACGCCGTTGATGTAGTTCACCTGCAGACGTGAATTCTGATTCCAGTACCAGTTCAGCCCCAGAGTGAAGCTCTCGCCAACACCACCAACGATGTTGTCGTCACTCAGATCTGCGTAAGACCAGCGGGCTGCCAGCTGCCACGCACCCCACCCTGAAGCCGTGTCGTCATCACACGTGTCGACCAGGAAGAAATTCTCAAATGGCTTGATGCGACCAAGCTGACCAGTCTGGCGATCCCATGGCATATGCTCGCCCGTCAGGAAGTAAGACACGTAGGCGTAGCCACCCCAGAAATACAGATCTGAATCCCCTCTGTCGCGGTTCATCCAGTTCTGCTCAATTTCGCCAACAAGCTGCATCGGCCCCAGATTGAGCACACTTTCCAGGCCCAACAGGTAGTAGTTATCAGCGTTGGCGATACGATTGGTGTTCAGCCAGCGATTGTCAGTGCGAGCTTCGGGACGAGTGCGAAACCGTGCCACGTTGGGGGCAGCACCAGAGCCATGACCATCGGGATATGCTGTCGCCCCCGACACCGCCCAGTGAAAGTAACTGCGTCCGCCCGTGGAGTCGTCATACCATGGCGTGGATGCGAGTCGACCTGCAAGTTCCAGCTGGTAATGATCGCTCACATAGCCAGCATCATCCTGCGTCTTCTCACCGTTGTAGACGCCGAGCCGCCAGTTGTAGACTTCATCAGGCGTTACTCCATAGGACACAATCCCCAGCCGTCGAGCGTCCTCGTTCATCGCCTCAACGATCATGGGACGTTCCATGAACACGTTGTAGCGCGAACTGTTGATGTGATCCAGACCGTAAGGACGCTTCTGGTTACCGACCAAAACCGTCTGGAGGACCGGAAGATCCTTCCAGCCGACATACAGGTCGCGATATTCCGTGTTGTTCGGATCCGCGAACTCCATCTCGATCTTGTACTCCATATTGTCCCTGATGTTGCCCTTCACGCCGAATCGCACTCGACGCCAGACAAAGCGGTCCTGAGGATTGCCACCTTCAAGACCAGCCGCAGCAGAATCGCTCCCGGGGAAAGACCAGTAGTCGCCATGAATACGACCAGACACTGTCATGTCAGTATTTGACGATCCGTCCTTGATGAAGTAATCGTCAAACGTGTCCTGGGTATCCTTCAGGGACAACCAGTTGCTCTCCAGCGTCTCCAGTCGCTTCTCAATGCTCTCATCGATCTGCCGACTGTAAGAAACACTGCTGGCTTCTGTGCTCGAATCCGAACCGCCGCCTTCAAGTTCACGGATTCTCGCTTCCGCCTGCTCCAGCCGCTGCACCAACTCACCCAGTTGCGACTCAACAACCGGCTCCTCAGCAAGTGCGGAAGTGCCGCAGAATGCCGTAGAAGCGGCAGTAAGCACCACCGCGGAAAGTGAAAACCTGCTCATCATCAGCTTCCATCCTTGAAGACCTGCGTAACTCAGTCCTGCATGCGGAACCATCCATGTTCCACCTGCTCTACATCGAACAATCGTGCCGCACGTATTATTGATTTGGGATCTGCCGGTGGAGCCGCCTGCAATTGCCGCCCCGATCGTTCCAGTTGTTCCGATTAGGCGAAGTTTTCGGTATGCTCCAGATCAGCGGCACAAACGCCGGCAATAACCGCCGACCCACAGGCAGCAGTCGCCGCCCACCGCGGTACCGCTTCTTTTCGCTGAAGAATCGCTCAACTTCCGGCCGTCAGCCCGGACATGTGCCGAAGCAGGTTGCTATGTCGGACACCCCACTGAAGCCCCTCATCGAATCGACACCGGACTCCGAACGGGCAGAGATTCTGGCCGCCTGCTGGATCGCGGCATACAGTGATAGACGACTCTGGCGTGAAAAAACGCTGCTCAGACAAATCGGACGCGACCTTTCCCTGCGTCGTGGACAGGCACGGCTCATCGAAGAAAAGGTGCGTAACGGACGGATTGATTTCGATCCCCCGCAGTCACAGACAGGGAGCCAGCTGCTGTTCGAACTGGTACTGCAGGTTGTCTGTGCCGACGGGCGTGTCACCGCAAAAGAACGGGAGCTTCTGCTCAAACTGGGGCTGCCAGGGGGCATCACCGAGATTCAGCTGCAGAAGCGTTTCGAGGATGCAGATGTAAGCGTCCTCCCTTCCGCTGACCGGACGCCGAGCAATCAATCTGCCGAGAGCAACGCTTCAGAACTGGTCCAGGGAATTCGTGCTGAAAGTGCAGCGGAGTCCGCACGGGAGAATAC
>JALQUR010000610.1 GCA_023260695.1 Planctomycetaceae bacterium | reverse complement strand
GGACGGCGGACCATTCCCGGCCCCATTTCGTCAGTGATCGCGGTGATCAACTGGTGAAACCAGGGCTCCGGCAGGTCAGCAAGGGCTTCATTCAGTTCGGGAGCCGATCCCGCAAGGAGTTCTGCCCGGCTGCCCTGCTGCATTGTGCTGAGATACTCGCGGATCGTCAGGAGCAGGTCCATCAGTTCCACAGACGAACGTGTATCGCGGGTCCCGCGTTTCTGCTGACGCAGTTCCACGTCATCGATGCACCAGCGGTCTTTCTGTGGATCATCGATCATGATGAACTGATAACGCGTGCGACCATTTTTGAGTTCGGCAACGGCCACGCGACGTTCGCCATCACTTTTGACTTCAATGATCTCCAGTCGTTCGCCAGGCAGTTCGAGTATGTCAAGATCGCGGAAGGCCTCCGGCGCACGCAGCGCCAGTGATTCAAACCGAGTAGAGACGGCACGGCGAAAGGCGCGTTCGTTGTCTTCAGCAAGCGATTCGGTAAACAGCCGGATGAGCTTTTCTTCGCGTTGTTTCCTGAAGACTTCCGAGGGATGGCTCAGGGACTGCAGAAAGCCACCGTCGGAGGAGCTGAGACTGCAGCCTGACAGCATCAGGACAGTCAGCGCGACGGAGATGGAAATCCGCAGAGACAGGCGGGTTTGCTGCATGAACATGCTCCTGCAGTTCGTATCCAGGTGCCACGGCTGTACCGTGAGGTCCGTGATCGATTGCTGCGAGGGTGGAGACGACGGGTTCCGGAACCGGAATGTGACGGGAGGCGGAGCGGGCACAGAAGCAGACCACTCCGGCAGAGGAATTCTGCAGCGAGCAGTTGTCGCGATTCGGGCATGACGGGTCAACAGCCTGATTCGTGAGGAAACGGCGGATGAGAAGAATCAGAAAATGCCGTCGGACGGATATCGGCGAAATCAGCAGAAGGCCAGTACAAATGGTCAGAATCATCCGCAGCAGGCCGGTCAGGCTGGGATTCAGAGCCTGCAGATCCGCTCGGGGCTCAGAGATCCGGGGTCAGCCGCAGTGCGGCAAAGAACGGACGAACGGGGAAAATCGGCATTTTCTGCCGCATAACTGGAATTCCTCAGCCCAAAAATGGATTATTCTTCTGCAGTGGGTGCCAGCCCGCTGTATTCAGGCTCAACGAATGAGACTGATCCAGATTTTGTCAGTGGTGGCTGCAGACGGAAGATTGTCGGCGGCGACTTTCTGAAATTGTACGTCCGGGTGCTTTCAGGGATTCGAAACATCATCGGAGGGCGAAGTGCAATGATGTTGCATGAAGAGCGAACTTTTCAGCTGCTGATTACGGATGACAGTGCGTCATTCCGTCAGATTGTTCGTGAGATTCTGGAGGGTCGTCCGTACCTTTGCCTGCACGAAGCAGAGTCCGGCGAAGAAGCTCTGGATGTGGTTCATGAGCGAAGAATCGACATTGTTCTGCTTGATATGCACATGCATATCCTCACAGGTCTGGACACGCTCCGGCAGCTCAAACAGCTGGATTCCCTGCGTCCCTGTATCCTGATGACCTCAGATACAAGCGATGTGCTTCGCCGGGATGCTCAGGACGCAGATGCGTTTTCGGTCCTGCGGAAACCTGTGCCGGCCCAGCAGCTGGTCGAGACAGTTTCCACAGCGCTGCTCACAGCATATTCTGCCTGATTCCACGGTGGCGATCCGTTCTCCTGCAGCGGGAAGCCGGGCTGAATCACATTCTTACAGGGCTTGATTCCATGCGCGCAACTGGTTGTGCGGTACTTTCCGCGGTGATGTTGGGTGTGTTCTGTGCGGGATGTGCTGAGCAGGCGCCGCAGGTCAGTCAGCAGGCAGAGCCTGCAGGGCAGAAGCCCATCGCAGAGCTTGTTGATCCGGCTCCTCCGGAAGTGGCCGAATTCGTTGCTCCGCCGCTGACAGAGTCGGAGATTGCCGAGGGCTGGATCAGCCTGTTCGATGGGCGTTCAACCTTCGGCTGGACGACGTCTGTCGATTCAGATCAGCCACTGTGGACTGTGGAAGATGGTGTCCTGACGGCCACCGGTGATGCTCCGTCATTGCTGCTGACACCATTCGCGATCGACAACTTTGAGCTGCGTTGCAGTGCGCATCTGGAAGCGGGTGGAAACAGTGGAATTTTCCTGCGAACTGCTGATGCCGCAGCAGATCCGGCCACTGATACGTACGAGCTGAACATTTGCGATGGACACGCCACGCACGCCACGGGAAGTCTGGTTGGGCGAGTCGTGGCTGAGAATGTTCCGGCCGTAGAGGGAGCGTGGCATGACTGGCGCGTTCGTTGTGAAGGGTCTCGCATTCAGGTCTGGCTGGATGAGCAGATGATCCTCGACTTCACTGACGAATCGGATGCGGTTCGTCTTTCCGGGAAGATCGGTCTGCAGGTGAATCAGGGGCGAATTGCCTTTCGCGATGTCTGTCTGCTGCCGCTGGGTTACCGAGAACTGCTCAGCGGTGACGACCTGAGTGGCTGGCACGAAGTTCCGGAGGCGGCAAGTGAATTCCGTGTCAGCGAAGGGCTGCTGAACATTTCCGGTGGGCCGGGTTTTCTGGAGTCTGATGAGACGTTTGCAGACTTTGTTCTGAGTGCCACGGTGCGTCTGAATGGCGCAGGGATCAACAGTGGCATTTTCTTTCGCTCCATGCAGGGAACCGCTGACGCTCCTTCCAACGGCTACGAGATGCAGTTGAACAATGCGATGCAGGATTCCGATCCTGTGCGTCCGGCTGACTCGGGCACAGGAGCAATTTTTCGCCGCGTGCAGGCGCGGAGGATTGTTGCAGGTGACAATGAGTTCTTCACTGCAGTCCTGATTGCTCAGGGGGATCATTTCTGCAGCTGGGTGAATGGTTATCAGGTGGTCAGCTGGCAGGACGAGCGAGCTGATGATGAGAATCCGCGGCGGGGCCGGCGTCTGACCGGTGGTCATCTGATTCTGCAGGGGCACGATCCGGGAACGAATGTGGACTTTCGCAGCATCAGGGTACAGAAGCTTGTCGAGTGAGTGACGAGTGACAGCAGCAGGGGAGCACGGCAGAACGATGACGGAGACAATCAAAGCCAGCATCTACGATTATCCGCAGTACTACGAACTTCTGTTTGGATCTGACGTCGCGGCGGAAAATCGGTTTCTGAAGCAGTGTTTTGAGAAGCATGCGGGCTGCAGCGTCAACCGCGTCTTCGAACCTGCCTGCGGAACAGGTCGTCTGCTGGTTCGGCTGGGGCGAGCCGGTTTTGCGGTTGCCGGCAACGATCTGAACGAACGTGCGGTGAATTACTGTAATCGTCGGCTGGTCAAAGCCGGTCTGCCGGCCACAGTGGAAGTGGGCGATATGGCAGATTTTCGAACCGCGAATGGATTCGATGCTGCCTTCAATACGATCAATTCGTTCCGGCATCTGTCCACCGAGCGACAGGCAGCGGCTCACCTGCAGTGCATTGCCAATGGCCTGTCGCAGGGGGGGCTTTACATTCTGGGGATTCATCTGGAGCCGACGGACTGTCAGCCGATGCAGGAGGAGTGCTGGTCTTCGCGTCGAGGGAATCTGGTCGTGAATTCGTACATGTGGTCGAAGGGGATTGATCGCAGGACCAGGATTGAGCATCTGGGCATGAACATTGATGTGTATACCCCGACGAAGCATCTGCAGATTGAGGATCACATGGAGTACCGCACCTACCGTCGGGAGCAGTTTGCGTCGCTGCTGCGGAAGGTTCCGGAGCTGGAGGTCGCGGAAACCTATGATTTTTCCTATGACATTCGTCGCCCGATTGAGATCACAGCTCGCTCTGAGGATGTGGTCTTTGTGCTGCGTCGTCGTTAGCGGAGCGGGGTGATCGCCCGCTGTCGGTCGGATTCTGAGCGACGGCCGCGGAGCCTTTCTGACGTATGGCACGATTCCACCCTGGGCAAGAGGGATTGAGGCGGATCGCCAGTTGCGTTAGACATCGGCGTAAGATGACGGGGAGTTTTTCCCGATCAGGCCTGTTCTGCGCGGCTTTTCGTGACATGTGTAGGGTGTCCGGAGCAGGGTTGCGCTGTGTTTAGATCCGCGATGTTGTTTTGACGGGCATTCCGGGACAGCTCTGCGGCAGGGACGGATTTATGAAGGTTCAGACCACCAGCCTGTTTGCTCTGTCTCTGACAGTTCTGCTTTGGGGGCAGCTGACTGCAGTGGCCGCGGGACAGGACAGCGGCGTCATTGTTGTGGAAAAACCGCTGCTGGAGCTGATTCGGCGAGTGCCAATTTCCACTGAAGTTGCGGGACGGCTGCTGAGCGTAACTCCTTCTGATGAGGGGGCGATGGTCAAAGCCGGGGACGAGCTCATCCGACTGGATGACACTGTCATTCAGGCTCAGGTGAATCGCGCACAGGTGGAGCTGGATCTGCAGACGGAGATCCGCTTTGCTGAGGTCTCACTGGAGGTCGCGAAGGCAGAGCAGCAGCAGAAGCTGGAAGCCAATGAACGACGTCCGGGGGCATTCAGCCCCAGTGAAATTCGTCAGGTGGATCTTGAGGTGAAGAAGGGTGATGCCTCACTGAAGAAAGCTCTGGACGACAAGAAGATCCAGCAGGCGGATTTGCAGATCAAGGTCGCGGAACTGGCTCAGTATACAGTGCGTGCTCCCTTCGACGGGATGGTGACGCAGGTGAAGATGTTCCCGGGGCAGAATGTGCGTCCGGGGGAGCAGGTGCTGGAACTGACAGATATGTCTGTGCTGCGTGCTCAGCTGAAAGTCCAGCGACAGTACCTGAATCGACTGTTCGTGGGTGACCCCGTGGAGTTTCAGATCGAGCGTCCCGGAGGTGCTCAGGCGGCGCCGCTGGCAGAAGAGCGCAATGCTGCGAATCAGGCGCGTTCGGGTTTTCTGAATCGGTTGCAGCAGGGGGGTGATGGATCACCAGCCACGGCACCAGCAGCGAATGTGCCGCCAGCGACGGTGACTCCTCCTGCGGAGGGCGAGGTATTTCGCGGAGAAATCCGTTTCATTGATCCGGTGATTGATACTCTGGCGAGCACGCAGTTTGTGAAAGTCAGTGTGCTTGTCAGGAATCGTCAGGACAAGCATGGTCGCTATCTGCTGTATCAGGGACTGGAAGTTCAGGCCCGAATTTTTCCACGTGATGAAGAATGATCTGCTGACGGGAATTCTGAAGCTGAGATAAGGCTTCAGACAGGCAGAACCCGGGCAGTTGTGCGGTGCTGCGTCCGAATTGTTCGCTGTTCGGGCTCGCCGATTACCAGTCTCACGGAGAAAACGCACGACCATGAGTGTCGGTGGAATGATGTCATCCAACCAGAGGCCGATACCGCTCCGAAAGCGGCCGGATCTGGTTGTTGCCGGGATTGACTACCTGGGCGTGGGCTATCAGGTCATCAAGGACCCGGTTGCGCTGAAGTATCATCGGCTGCAGGTGGAGCAGTATCGGATTCTGGAGCTGCTTGATGGCGAACGCAGCCTTGAGGATGTACGGGATCAGCTGCGTCTGGAATTCCCTGCCCTGCAGGTTACATTGAATGATATTCAGCAGCTGATCAGTGATCTGCACCGCAAGGGACTGACATCCAGCAATCGTGTGGGGCAGGGGGCGACGGTCATTCGCGATCGTCGCCGGACCCGCAAGCAGAAAATTCAGCAGGCAGCGATGAGTCTGCTTTCATTACGTCTGCCGGGCTGGGATCCGGAGCGGACGCTGCGTGCGATGCATCCGTTCTTCAGCTGGATGTTTCATCCGTGGCTGGTTACTGCCTGCATGCTTTTTGTGGTGTCGTCGTGGCTGGTTCTGGGCGCCAACATCGAGGAATTTCGAGGTCGACTGCCGGAGTTTCAGAGTTTCTTCGGCTGGCCCAACCTGATTTATCTGTGGGTTACGCTGGGCGTCGCCAAGATTATTCACGAGTTTGGACACGGCCTGAGCTGTGTGCACTACGGCAGTGAATGTCATGAGATGGGTGTGATGCTGCTGGTGTTCAGCCCCTGCCTGTATTGTGATGTGACTGATTCGTGGATGATGAAGAACAAGTGGCATCGGATCATCATTGGTGCCGCCGGGATGTACATTGAAATTCTGCTCAGTGCTGTGGCCATCTATGTCTGGTGGCTGACTCAGCCGGGTTTGCTGCACATGCTGGCACTGAACGTGTTCTTTGTGACGACGATCACCACGGTGATCTTCAATGCCAACCCGCTGATGCGATTTGATGGCTACTACATTCTGGCGGACTTTCTTGAGATCCCCAACATGCGGCAGAAGTCTGAAAAGCTGCTGCGGGAATCCTTTGCCTGGTACTGTCTGGGAATTGAATCGCGACCGGATCCATTCATGCCGGAAACCGGGCGAGTCTGGTTCATTACCTATGCGATCGCAGCATGGCTTTACCGCTGGGTGATTCTTTTCTCCATCAGCATGTTTCTTTACACCGTACTGAAGCCCTACGATCTGCAGAGTCTTGGCGTCACGGTGCTGATGTTCTCAATGGGCGGCATTTTCTTTGCCCTGTTTCGGAGTATCTGGCAGATTGTTGCTGCTCCAAGGATGGAACCAATGAGTAAACCAAAGATTGCCGTATCACTGGCGGTCACGGGACTGTGCGTGTGGTTTATCGCTTCCATTCAGGTCCCGTGGTATCACGAAGCTCCCTGCGTGATCGAACCGGAAGGCGTTGTCCAGGTGGCGGCTCCTGTCTCCGGACGAATTGTCAGCCCTGCTGAGCACAGTGTCTGGTATCAGGAGATGGCTCAGTTCCAGGAGATCATCCGCAGCAGCCTGACCCCGATTCGTGAACCCGGAAATACCGAACAGCTGCTGATTACGCCGGCCGAAATCAGTCTGGTGGACGGAATGCCGGAACCTGATGCGTACCAGCAGATTCCGGAGAACGGTGAGACTGTCCAGGTCGGCGATGTTATTGTCGTGCTGGAAAAACCGGAAGATCTGATGCGGGATGACGAACTGCGGCGCCGCGCGGCTGAGCTGGTCCTGCGTACTGGCGAGTACGACAGTTATCTGCGGAACAGTGACCTGCGTGCCGCAAGCGATACGCTGGCCGAAGCGCTGGAGCTCAAGGATATCATCCGTGAACTTGTTCGCCTGAACGCTCAACGTGTACTTCGATCCACGGCGGCAGGTCGACTGGTGGCAGCGCGGCGAATTCCTCAACAACCTCGATCAGAGATTGAGAAGATGAAACTGCCGACCTGGCACGGGACACCGCTGGATGAGAGAAATGCCGGCTGTCGAGTGGAGGCGGGCCAGGAAATTGTCAGCATTGCACCTTCAGATCGCATTCAGGTTGTACTCTATATTGATCAGTCAGACCGCGAGGCGATCCCGGCATCCGGCGATGTGGAAGTGAAATTTGATCATCTGGCGGACATCACGTGGACCACTCAGATCACCGAAGTTTCTCTGCAGGGTGAGCTGACAGCACCGGAGGCATTGACGACAGCACAGGGGGGAACTCTGGCGACGCGCCCCGGGGCATCCGGGCAGCAGGAACTGGCCAGTACAACCTACCGTGCAATTGCCAGTATGAACTTTGCGTGGCCGGAGAGCGAATCGGATCCCGTTCTGATGCGTTCCGGAATGCGGGGCAAGGCCCGGTTCATGGTCTCAGACCGCACCTTGTTTGACTGGGCCAGCCTCTGGTTTTACGAAACGTTCCGATTCCGTATCTGACTCCTGGGTACCGCTGCTGCCGCTGGACCAGATGTGTTCAATGAACACTACGTGCGTTACTGCGATGTCATTGCTGAAACCATGAACAAAGCATTTGTCAGAGAGCCGGACGCGGAATCAGCGTTACGGTGCCCGGCATGTCATGGCAGGGGAACGGAGGGTGCTGCTGCCGCTGCGGCTCATCATCTTGCAGAAAGTGATCGAGCACATCTGGCCGCTGAAGTCTGGTTCTGTGGCAATGCTGACTGTGATGTTGTCTATTTCGATATCTTCGAGCAGATGGTGACCGTCGAACGACTGCCCGAGCCTGTCTGGCCATGGTCGTCGACTGCACCTGTCTGTGCCTGTTTCGGACTGACTCTGGAAGACATTATTGCCGATGCAGAAGATCCGGAGCCGCTGCGGATTCGTGCTCTGCTGCAACAGTCCAGATCAGCCGAGGCAGACTGCAGAACGCTTGCAGTCAGTGGTCAGTGCTGCATGACCGAGGTCCAGAAGCAGTACCTCAGACTGAGGCAGGGACGCTGAATCAGTTCATTGCCTGCGACCGGAAGGGATGGGGACAAGCTGCGGACGAGACTGCTGTTTCTGCCCGTCGGCGGGCGGCGGGGGCTGTGTTTCGTCACCAAACAGCAGGCTGTTCCATGGCGTATCGAGCAGCAGGTCAAACCCGGGATTCTGTTCCTTGACCTGGCAGGAACAGGCACCGCAGAGAAAACTGGAAAGCTCCTGCATCAGCTGCGGTGACATGTCAGCTGCGGGAATGACTTCGAGCACACGGCCACGTCCGAAGACCGGGACGACGAGCGGCTGACCACTGTCCCATGCCTGCTGCTGAAACCCTGCCAGCTGCTCCACCAGATAGCGTTCTGCAGGATCCTTTCCGGAAACCTCCAGAACCGAAAACTGCAGGAGCAGGGGAACTTCGGAGTACAGTTCGGATCCCGGGAGCCCGATTCCGTCGGGCAGTTCAAGTTTTCGGGACAGCACCCGACACTGTTCCTGCAGCATCATTGAGCAGGCGGTGGCAGCCGCTTTCGAGGCTGCGTCTGTGTCCGGCTGCAGGACCAGCCAGACAACAGCATCGCCTGCAAGGACGCGTTTGACTATTTCTCGTCGTGCCGGCGAAGTGTGCAGTAGCCCGGACTGCATGGTTTCGCGGAGCGACGCGTTCCAGTGGTTGACAATGCGATTCCGTCCCGTACGAGATCGTGCCACAACGAAGGGCAGGGGCAGTTGTTCGTGAGACTGCCGGAGTGACTCCCAGAGCTGTTGTTCTGTTTCAGTCTTCCCGTCTGTGACGGCAACGGGGATCACGCGAGAGTTACTCGGGCCGCCGGCTGCTGCTGATTTCTGCTGCAGCTGGCTGACGAACAGTGATTCCTCGTTGGTCAGAGCGCCGGCGCTGAACACGATGATCTCTGTCTGATCGGTATTCCAGCGTTCCAGCGCGTACCGGAACACGGGAATATTGCAGGCGCGAGCTGTGCTGGACCATGACAGCAGGAGGATCGCTGCCAGAAACAGCTGCTGTACCGGACCAGTCGGCAGCCGATTCCGGACACAGGAGACCTGCTGAGCTTCAGTGTGATGATTCATCAGAGCTGCTTCTTCTTCATCGCGGGTCAATTGCCGAAGCAGAGGACCTGGCCGTCAAGAGTTGTAAGGAAGAGCTGTCCACGAGCTGCCGCCATCCCGTCCCATGCCGGCAGTGCATTGAGCCTGATGGTGTGTTCCACTTCACCGGTATCAGCATTGACCGTCAGCAACTGACCACCCTGACTTCCATTCAGTGCACTGTCCTGAGTTTCGAGGAGCTCATGCACCTGTTCTTCCTTCCTTGAAAGCTGTTCGAAGGTGGCTTCCTCATCGATCAGATCGGGAGGCCCTGCGACGAAGAGGTGGAATCCGGACAGCACCATTGCTCGTGCGTAAATCGGGATATCCGTATTCCAGCGAGGTTCAATCAGACTGTTTCGCGCAATCGCCTCTGCGGCGGCTGTATTCTGCGGCGTGTCTGCCCCCTTGCGATTAGCTCGACCGCTGAACCGCATTCCCTGTCCTGAGTGGCCTGCCACAGGCTTTCCACCCACCAGATCTCCGTTATTTCGACCGGTTGAAAGATCCCGAGCGGTGCCGTCATCGAAAGGAACGACAAGAACAGGATCGGGGAGCAGTTCAGATTCATTGCTGAAGCGTTCAGCGATCGCAGCTGCATTTGTTTCACCGTAGTACAGGCGTACTTCATCGATGATTCCGACAAACTGCCCCGGGGATTTGTAATTGCCCACAGCACTGCCGTTGTCGGCGCCGATTTCCATTCCCTGGGCCGGGTCTGATGTGAGGAGTGATGGAGCCTTGCCTTCGGCAACAGCTTCACCGTCGACGTAAAGGGTGACATTCAGGTCACTGCCGAGAGTTCCCACCAGATGGTGCCAGCCGCCAACAACTCGTCTGGATCCGGTGACTGACGTCAGTTCGTCGCCGGAGCGTATGTGGAACACGGGCAGTCCATTTTCAATGGAAAGAGCGAAGCCCTGAGCCGGGCCGCCGCGGGCTGCCACTACTCCATCGGCTGCTGTCGTCGTCATCCAGGCTTCGAGGATGATCGGCTTTCCGGTGGGGTCCAGTCCGGGCGACTTTCCAAAGGTCACGAACTGTCCTGCGGAGGCATTATTGTTGTTGTTCTTTTTCTGTACGAATCCATCCGGCACCTCCGGAGGATCCGGCGCTGCGGAAAACAGCTGACGTTCCATGGTGGTGGTCCAGCGGAAGTATTCCGGCTTGCGTCCGTATCCGAACACGTAGCCATTTCCGTGCACCATGATATCGCCTGACGGAGCAAAGCGACCGGCCTGAAAGTATCCGCCGTGGCCGCCGGCAAAATTTCTTCCGTAGACCCAGTAGGAACGGTGGAACCAGCTGTCGTCGAGGAATCCCATGGGAGCAAACAGATGCACTCCTTCGCCTCGCTGGGCACCGCCCTGACCGGCGAAGTCGCCTGACACGGGACCAATTTCGAGGCGGTTTCCGGAGAAGTCAAATTTCTGTGACTTCATGTATACAAACTGATCGTCTGCGACGAGGATGTCAGGGAGGCCCACTGGCATCTGCAGCACCTGTAGTTTTTCCTGCAGGTTGTTTCCCGTCTCCGGATTGGTCTCGTCGATGAGCGTTTCGGAGAGTTGTTCACCGGAGCCCAGATTGAGTCGGAGGAGTCGCAGGCCGCCATCAAGAAAATTGGATCGACCGGCAACGGCCCAGACCACATTTTCGCGAATGAGCACACTGCCGTGAACGGGCCAGAGAGATTCCAGCTGTTCAAATGCCATTGCCCGGCGATCCATCGGGGCAGCGCGATATTTCCAGATCAGCTGCCCGTCATCAGCTTTGAGGCAATAGATCCAGCCGTCAGTACAGCCGAAGACGGCGCGGCCCTGGCTGAGTGTCGGCGGGCTGTCGATGCGGGCTGTCGCCGTCCATTTCCAGGCTTCACTGCCATCCTTCTGGTGCAGTGCATACAGCGTATGTTCGTCCGTTCGGGCAACATAGACGAGACCGTCGGCAATGACCGGAGAAGTGAGTCTTCCTCCGAGTTTTGCTGACCATTTTGTTTCGGGCTCAGCAGGAACATCCTGCTGAGTGGTTCCGCTGCGGCGCGAATCGTGGCGGAACATCGGCCAGTCGTCAGCCCCCCTGAGTTC
>JALQUR010000578.1 GCA_023260695.1 Planctomycetaceae bacterium | reverse complement strand
CCGCCATGAAGCGCCCCGCAGCAGCGGGTGACTTTTTGACAACGTGACACGTCCGATACATTCCATGATCCTCATGCAGGATCCTCCCTGAACAATTCACTCCATGACTGCGGCTGTGCATCAGACAGTCGCAGCTGTTTTGTCAGTCTCAGCAGTTCGCTGAATGCCCAGCCTGCGGTATTCAGGCAGACCACGTGCGGATTCATTTCCCGCACCAGTTCAGCAATGTTGTCTTCTCTGGTCAGCACCGCGACACGGTGTTGCGGCGATCGATTCAGCAGGCAGGCGGTCACCGCCGGGAACTGCGTGGCACAGATTACTCGCCCCGCGGAGAGCAGCGGCAGACACTTCACTGCAGCGTCGGCTGACGATGCAGCCTGCACAATTTTCCAGCCACTGCTGGCTGCGGCAGCCTGCAGAGCAGGTGCGGGAGAGTCAGCGACGATTGTTCCGGCGTTATTCCCGACAGCAGCTGTGGTGGCGTCGATGCGAACACGGTGACGGCGGATGTAATCACGTCCGGACGGGGTGATGACTGCCCCTGGTACCAGCAGTACTGTCCTGCCGGCAGTGCCCGCACCTGCGAGCACCGTTTCGGTGATCACAGTTTCCGTCAGCTGCACCCGATCGGACGCGGTGCTGCTGGCAGAGCCAGTGTTCGCGCCGATTCCGGAAGTGGCGGCAGCAGACGTCTGCCGCAGGACCTGGAGTTCAGCCAGGACCTGTCGGACAATGGTCTCGATTTGTGCGGGAGCGATGGACATGTGGTTTCTTCGTATCACACTTCCGGCAGCAGACTGTGCTGTGGCCGGCGGGATCCTGTTGTTGAGATGGTTTCCGTTCAGTCGATGATGCCCTGAACTGAAAAACGCGCCGGACAGTTGTTGCTGCCGGTGATCTCGCGGATGTGACTGGTATCACTGGTAAAAAAAACAAGGTCTCCCTGACGAGCTCCCAGCTGATCCAGTGCCAGCTGAGGGAATTCGTCAGGCTCATTGCGAATGTTCAGAGGCTGCAGCACGACCAGTCTCCAGCCGCGCAGTGAAGCGTGCTTGACTGTTGCTGTGACGTGCCCAAGAACTCTCGCTGTCTGCATGAAAATGTTCCTTCGACAGAACTGTGGCAGTTCCGTCCAGTCCGTTTCAGATAATCCGCAGGTCATCAACCATCACGCAGCGGCGCTGTCGAGTGAAGGTCATGGGACTGGTCACACCCTCGCCGGTCGGAGTGGCAATACTGAATGACAGGAATCCTTCCCCGCCAAGTCCCAGACCCGCCATGCAGGGGCCGTTCTTCACGAACAGTGTGGTGTTCATGATCCGCCCCATCTTTGTGATGGTATGGACGTCGCGGGAATGAATGATCGCTGTGTGCCCGAATCCATGTTCGTAACGCTGAGCCAGTGCGATGGCGTGATCGCTGCACTTTGCTCGCACAAACGGGACGAAGGGCATCATCTGCTCTTCGGTGACAAACGGATTATGCTCGTCCGTTTCGCCGTACAGGATCTGCGTCTCTGCCGGGATCGAGAGGCCGATTTCTGCAGCCAGCTTTGCGGCATCCTGACCAATGAAATCGCGATTGAGTACATGGTGTCCACCTGGTTCCTTCGGTGGTCCGAACGCTTTTGCCGTAAAGGCTCGGACCTGATCGGAATTCAGGCGATAGCCGCCGTTGCGTGAAACTGCATCCAGCAGGGATTCAAAGATCGACTCAACTGCAAAGACCTCCTTTTCACCGATACACAGCAGGTTGTTGTCAAAAGCGGCGCCGGCGACGATGGACTTTGCGGCGTTTTCGAGGTCTGCTGTCTGGTCGACAACAACCGGAGGATTGCCCGGTCCGGCGACAATCGCTCGCTTCGGACTTCGCAAAGCTGCCCGTGCAACTGCAGGTCCGCCGGTCACAACCAGCAGTCGGATCCCACGGTGATCAAAGACCTGCTGTGCTGTTTCAATGGTGGGAGTGCCGATGATGGTGACAAGGTTCTGCAGACCGGTTGCCTGATGGATCGCGCGGTTGAATCGTCGCACTCCTTCTGCGGCAATACGTGCTCCACTGGGATGCGGATTGCAGACGATGGTGTTTCCGGCCGCCACCATGTTCACGAAGTTACCGGCCAGCGTGGGCAGGGAGTGGGTGACGGGTGTGATGGCTCCGATCACACCAAACGGTGCATACTCCGTCACCGTCAGGCCATCGGATCCGCTCACCGCTTCGGTTCGCAGTGCTTCGATTCCGGGCACGGTGCGAATGGCCTGCAGCTTGCCGATTTTGTGTTCGAGGCGACCGATCCTTGTTTCCTCGAATTCAAGTCGACCGAGTTCTTCAGCCTGCTCTTCGCAGATCTGCTTCACCAGATCGATCGCAGCACGGCGTTTTGCCATGGGAGCACGGCTGAGCTGTTCGAAGCCCTGCTGTGCTGCCTGAACAGCCTCGTCAACGGTGCCGAACACGCCCCAGCGCCCGTCGGGCTGAGCGGAACCGGTTTTGTGCTGACCGTTCAGCTGTGTCAGTACTTCCTGAACCACCTGGCGAATTGTCTGTTCTGTTGTCTGCACGATTCTCTGCCTTCAACCTGCGACAGCTCCCGTCGCTGTTTGTGACAGCCTGGTCCTGCGGCTGTTTCCGAATTTGTTTCTGTGACGCTGTCTCAGCGTCCGGTTCTGGAGTCCATCATTTACAACTGCTGCAGCTGAACCTCGGTGAAGTTCCGCAGGCTTTCGGCCGTGGGAAATCGGAACAACATCATCACGACCAGACAGCAGACCGCGATTACGGAAACCCAGCTGCGGGAGACCATGATTGCGACTGCATTCATTACGGCCGCTCCTTCAAGTACAGCGAGTGTTGTGATCAGACGCTGCACAAAGAACCGAGCGAGCGGTTCTGCCGGATTCTCTGCCTGCCGGTATTCGCGAAGCTGATCTGCCGACGGAAATCTGCTGGCCATTACTCCGTGCAGAAGTACTGCCCCGACTGCGATCCCTGCTGCCAGCAGAACAAACAGCTCGGTGTTGCCATTGAGGTCTCCCTCGATCATCACCAGGCCAATACCCAGCAGAAACAGAACTCCTGACGCCAGTGCTCCACAGATGATCTGTGCCACACGGAGCTGTCCGAGCTGTGCGCTGCTGAACCCGAATTCCTGCATGCCATTTCCGGCTGAGTATGGGTTGTCCTGCATCTGATCAATCCTTCTGCGTCAGTCTGCCGACCGGAAGATCGTGCTGGAAAAAGCCTGCACGGTGTCCACGATCCCGATGATTGCCGCATCCACCGGCAGTTCCTTCGTCCCCGGAGTCAGTCGTGCGCTTGAGCCCTGAACGCAGAGCACAACTTCGCCTTCGCCAGCTCCGACGGTGTCCACGACAACGAAAGATCGTCCCGTTGGTTTGAGGCTTTTGTGATCCTCCTCATCCACTCGCAGCGGCTCAACCAGAAACAGCTTCTGGCCCGTCAGCGAATCGACCTTCTGAGTCGAGACGACGCTGCCTGTGATTCTTGCCAGAAACATCTTCCGCTCCCCTGTCGGATGGAATCAGTTCAGATCCTGTCGCTGCGAAACCAATCGCAACCTCACCGAGTACCAGCGTTGATGGCTTCCGCCGTCTGACGCGCGACAACAATTTCTTCGTTGGTGGGCACGATCCATGCCTGCACGCGACTGCAGTCTGCACTGATGACGCACTCACCACTGGCGGCGGCATTGCGTTCGCTGCAGAATTCCAGACCAGCCCACTGCATATCCCGACAGACGTTTGTACGGATGCGATCGCTGTTTTCACCGATTCCCCCGGTGAATACGAGCACATCAGCTCCACCCAGCAGCGCCATATAGGAGCCGACATATGAGCGGATGGATGCTTCAAACAGTCTGAGTGCCAGTTCTGCTCGTTCGTGTCCCTCTGCAGATGCTTCTTCAAGGTCACGGCAGTCTCCGCTGAGACCGCTGATGCCCAGCAGACCACCACGAGCGGACATTTCACCAAGCACCTGCTCAAAGCTGAGCCCCGTTGCCTTCATGACGACGGGAATCGCATAGGCATCAAAGTCACCGACGCGATTATTGTTGGGAAGTCCCCCCTGGGGGCTCATTCCCATCGATGCTGCAATGCTCTCACCGTTACGGATTGCACAGACCGAAGCACTGCCACCCAGATGGCAGCTGATGATTTTCAGGTCATCACGGCCGAGCAGCTGAGCAGTTCGGCCGGCGATGAAGCGATGACTCGCTCCATGAAATCCCCAGCGGCGAATCTCGTGCTCCGTGTACCATTCGTATGGAACCGCGTAAGCACGATGCTCAAACGGGATCGTCTCGTGGAAGCCTGTTTCCAGGGCTGCCACCAGCGGAATCTCAGGAAAAGCCAGCTGCAGCTGCCGCATGGCTCTGACGTAGGGAGGATTGTGTGCCGGAGCGATGTCAGACAGGTCTTCCATCTTCTGCAGCAGCGGTTCACTGACAACGTGAACGCCGCTCATACTGCCGGCAAAGACAGCCTTGAATCCGATGCCACCGACCTCGTCGACAGACTTCAGACAGCCGTGTTCCGGATCAGTCAGCTGCTGCAGGCAGATACTCACTGCCACAGCGTGATCCGGAACCACCTGACTCAATTCCTGTCGCTGACCTCCAATTTCGGCGAAGCACGAGCTTACTGCGTCGGGCTGACCGATTCGGTCAATGCCGCCGCGAGCCAGTTGTGACTCGTCGCTGAGATCAAACAGTCGATACTTGAAACTGGTGGAACCCAGATTTGCAACAAGCACCTTCATCGCAACACTCTCCCTGCCATGTTGAGGATCATCGGAGGGAACCAGTGATCCGCCAGACTCCTGATCGTTCTGCTCCACGGCGAAATCCATTCGCCGCTTCCGTTCCCGCAGTTCTTCCGTCCCGGCCCTGCACACTGCGAATCTGCAACCAGTGAGCTGGAAGCAGTGTGCGGTGCATCAGAGCACGGATTCCAGAAGTGATACTTCCGGTCGTGGAATCAGATGTGCACACACCAGTTCACCGCACTGAGTGGCAGCAGCGGCTCCGGCGTCAACGGCGGCACGAACAGATCCCACGTCGCCACGAATAATGGTCGTGACGTAGGCGCCACCAATATTCAGCTGCCGCACCAGGCTTACATTTGCTG
>JALQUR010000498.1 GCA_023260695.1 Planctomycetaceae bacterium | reverse complement strand
GGCGTCGCTGCAGCGTGATGCGGCATGCACCTGAAATAACCAGCACCACCTGATCACCCCCCCGAATCCCACTGGTTTCGGGAACTGTATCCGGGAACTGTATCCGGGAACGGAACCGGGCCTGGCAGAACCACAGTCATTTGATTCGAAAAATTCTGCTGTTCAGCGCTTCGTTCCTTTCCGCATGCAGGTGATACCAGAAAGCAGTCGATGGTGATATGATCGGTTAACTGCGGACCGATGATTACGCATCGGGGACCATGATTTTGCCGGAACTGGCGCAGAAGTGTGATGCGGAGTGGGAACCAATGAGAGATCCTCAACGGCATGTCAGTTTGACTCGTCGCCAGGCAGTTGCAGCATCGGCGGTCGGGGCAGCGTCCGGTTGTCTGCTCGATTCCACGGTGGCCGCGTCTGTGCCGAATGGCGGGAAGGCAAAGTCGTGTATTTTTATCTGGCTTGGCGGTGGTGCAGCTCAGATTGACACGTGGGACCCCAAGACGCTCGGCGATCCCACCAGGGGCAAGGCTGCTCCGGGTTCGGCATATCCGTCGATCCCGACAGCAGTGCAGGACCTGCAGATCTGCGAGCATCTGCCGCAGATGGCGGCTCGGATGGACCGCTGTGCTCTGATTCGCTCCGTCAGTCACGACGTGATTGACGAGCATGCGGCCGCTGTGAATCGCATGCATATCGGTCGACCGCCAACGGGAACGACAGTGTACCCATCGCTGGGGGCGGTTGTTTCGCACGAACTTGGTGACGCTCAGTCTGACGCGCCGGCCTATGTGGTCATGGGCTATCCCAGCGCCACACGCGGTCCCGGTTTTCTGGGGGCCGCGCACAGTTATCTGTATCTGATCGATACTGCAAGTGGACCAGCCGGGCTCAGGCGTCCCGCTGACGTCACGGCAGCTCGCATCAGCCGTCGCGAGCGACTGATGGAACGCATGCGTGCTTCGGCGCTGCAGCGTTACAGTGGATTTGACAGCGTCACGGATTATCTGAATGCCGGTCTGAAGGCGGACCGGCTGGCCAATGGGAAATTTGCCTCTGTCTTTGACCTGCAGCAGGAACGGGCGGATCTGCGCAATCGTTATGGAAGTGAATTCGGGCAACGCTGTCTGCTGGCACGGCGACTGGTCCAGCATGGCGTGAAGTTTGTGGAAGTGGCGTTCAATCTGAATTTTATCAACGGGACCGGCTGGGATACTCACAACGACGGTCAGCTCAACCAGCACATACTGATTCAGGAGCTGGATCGGGCCCTTGCCACACTGCTCGACGATCTGGAGGAACGCGGGCTGCTGGATTCGTGCCTGGTTGCCGTGGGAACCGAATTTGGCCGCCCGCCGGAATTCGACGGTGGCGGAGGTCGCGGGCATCAGGGAGCGGCATTCAGTGTGCCCCTGTTCGGTGGCGGTCTGCAGACGGGCCTGGTGATCGGACAGACGGATGAATTCAGTCGCAAAGTGGTCGAACAGCCGGTGAGTGTACCGGACCTGCATGCCACCCTTTATGCAGCCATGGGAATTGATCCGGCGAAGCACCTTTACGACGGTGATCGGCCGGTGCCGATTACCGATGGCGGGCAGCCCATTCCGCAGCTGTTCAGCTGATTCATTCGGGCGGCAGGCGTTTTACAATCCGGCTGCAGATGGCTGTCCGGATCAGCTGCGCTGAGCCAGTCCGAGTTTTCGCAGCCAGCGCATGTTACCGGGCTGTTCAGCACCGTCCTCGCTGCGGCTGAGTGTGCCGTCTTCGTTCAGGACCATTCCCAGCTGCCCGGCGCTGCTTTCCAGATGCTGGCGGACACGTTGCAGGACAATGCGTTCACGAACCAGGCGGGCACGTTCGAACGACATTTCCATTTCGCTCATGCGATTCAGTTCCTGAATCCGCGCGACCGCCTGCTGGTAGACCTCCCGCGATTCCTGCGGCATGTAGTGTGCCAGAGCCTGCATCTGATCCATGGTCAGCAGTGGAGCACGGTGTTCTTCAACCTGTCGACACGCGCGAACCATTCGAGCGATGTATTCGTCGCGCTGCAGCAACTCAACGCGCATCTGTTCCCCGTCAAGCTCATCGGCGTTGATTGGTGCCGGTATGCTGTCGAGTATGTGGCTCAGACTGTCGGCCATGCGTTGTCGCACTGCCTCCATATCAGGCAGATGCTCTTCATGGAACTGCTGACCAGTGCTGACTGCAGCGGAGGAATTCAGGGCTTCAATTTCAGAGAGCAGCGCATCAGCCGGATCACGCGGCTGAATCTCTGCTGTCTCGCCGACCTCCGCGGATTCTGCTTCGGAATCACAGGCATCCAGAAAGTCCTTGCGGATCTGTTCCCAGGAACGATTTCCGCCTGCAGCAGGTGTGGCTGGCGATGGTGTCGCCGGCTGCGGAGCCCTGACAGTGGCTGCTGGTTTCGCCGCGGCAGGGGCAGGCTGTGCAGCCACTGGAGTGACTGTTGGACCCGAACGGAATTGACTGCGGATTCGTTGCCAGGTTCGGCGAACGAGCGTTTCATGGGCCTGAAATGCATCGTCCTGGTCGTCGCGTAACGCACTGAACTGTGTTCGCACTTCCTGCAGCAGCGATTCCCGGATGGCACGGAGTTCAGCCAGCAGCTCACCGGCGTCGTTCTGTGCCGTGGCTGCGGGACTGCTGCGATCGGCACCGTAAGTCAGACCCTGCGAATCTGACAGTTCTGAAAACTGTTTGCTTGTATCACTGGCGAAATAACCACAGAGCGGATCGTCGGCGGTGGAGAGAACCTGCGGGCCACACAGGAAGGATGCGCTCTGGAAGTGCAGAGCATCTGCCGTCACTGCGGGCGACTCTGGCTTACCGGGTGTTTCGTAAGTTTCTACGGATGACTTTGATTTTTCGTCAGTTCTGCTGCGTCGGCTGGAGCGGCGAGTTCGCCTGCGAGACTTCCGGGACGAATCAGATTCGCGGGTGTCGCCAGCATCGGTCCGTACGTCGATCGCATCGCCTGCCGCTGCGTCAGCCTGACTGTTGCGAGTTTTCGTAGAGCCCGTATTGGCCATCAAACCAACCCGGATGAGGGAATATGAACGAACCATTCCTCCGAAACAGCCTGTTTCGGGGCAGAAGGTACAGCTGCCAGAGCGCTCTGGAAGGACTGCAGTGGCGGAAACCTACGCCAAACCTGAGCCGCCGGCAGAAACTAGAGCTCGAGGATGCCCCAAATGGGTCCGGAGGTGTTGACAGATTGGCAGATCTTCTGGTTTTGCGGTCTGTATTGATTCCACAGACAGGGCTGGCTGCAAGTGGAACGCACGCCGCCAGCCGCAGAGGATCTGTCCGGCAGACTGGAAGCGGCTCAGCCTGACTTTCCCTGCCAGAATCCAGTTTCTATAGTCTGCGGACACAAAGCTGACCTGGAGTACGACCAGTCCTCAATGGAGGCCGCAGCGTTCCTGTGCGCTCAACAGCGGACTGGTTCTGTCAGATACTCAGATTGTTCCGGCAGGAATGCTGCCGCCTGTGGATGATGGTTACCTGTCAGCTGTGACGGCGGTTTCAGAGGGAACCGTTGCCACTGACCTCGCACTGACCTCGCACTGCTTTCGCACTGTTTTCACACAGAAATGACTTCTCGTATCCTGTCGTGTGATGCGACAACTGATGAAGAAAGACACAGAAATGGGTTTGTTTACTGGTCGCAAGGGTCTGGTTCTGGGGATCGCGAATGAGCGTTCAATTGCCTGGGCGATTACAGAGAACCTGCACAGGGAAGGTGCTGAAATGGGATTTACTCACCTGCCTGATGCGGGTGATCGGCCCAAGAACTTCAAGAAGGTGAGCAAACTGGTTGAGCCGCTCGGTGCGAAATTTGTCGTTCCGATGGATGTCTGCAGCGATGAGCAGATCGACGCCGTGATGGCTCAGGCTGAAGCAACCTTCGGGAAAATCGATTTCCTGGTTCACAGTATCGCCTTTGCGCCACCAGCTGATCTCACGGGGCCAACCTGGGCCAGCAGTCGTGATGGTTTCAAAACGGCTATGGAAATCAGTGCGTACAGCCTGCTGGCTGTGGCCGGTGCGGCCAGACGCCGCAACATTCTGAGCGAAGACGCCAGCGTTCTGACGCTCAGTTACTTTGGAGGTGAGGAAGTCATCCCGGGCTACAATCTGATGGGAATCTGCAAGGCTGCTCTGGAATGCAGCGTCCGTTATCTGGCCAGCGAACTTGGTCCTGAGGGTGTCCGCGTGAATGCAATCAGTGCGGGCCCCGTGAAGACCGTCAGTGCCATGGGCGTTGGCGACTTCGACGATATGCTCAACCTGTACGCGGGCATTTCACCGATGCGCCGCAACATTACTGCGGACGAGGTTGGCAAGACGGGGATGGCACTGCTCAGCGATCTTTCCAGCGGGATCACCGGTGAAGTGCTGCATGTGGACTGTGGATTCAGCATCATGGGAGCTCCGCCGGCCGACTTCTTCCAGAAGGCTGCGGGGGGCGGAGACGCCTGAGCAGACAGGGGGGGCAGATGAGCAAACCTGGCAGACAGCGAATTGGAATTGCGGTTGTGATCCGTCAGTCCAGCGTTCTGGTCGGGGAACGTCCGGCTTCTGCTCCGCTGCCCGGCATGGCGGAATTCCCCGGCGGCAAGTGTGAGTCGGGGGAACTGCCGCGTGCCTGTGCTGTCAGGGAATGTCAGGAGGAAACGGGGATTGTAGTTGAGCCGCAGTCGCAGCTGACAACGATCGACTGGGACTATGATCACGGCAGCGTTGAACTGCATTTCTGGCTGTGTCGTCCTGGGGCGGATCTGCCTGAGGATG
Organism: Planctomycetaceae bacterium; assembly: GCA_023260695.1. Taxonomy (GTDB): domain Bacteria; phylum Planctomycetota; class Planctomycetia; order Planctomycetales; family Planctomycetaceae; genus SXXK01. The sequence goes on along the minus strand of JALQUR010000498.1, from coordinate 178 downwards.
TCCCATTGCAGGCTCCCTTCCGCTGGGTGCCCATCTCTGAGCTGCAGACGCTCCGTTTTCCGGAAGCGAATGCCGCGGTGATTGAGCTGCTGCAACAGCAGATTGCGGATCCTGAAGCGGATGCGGATCCGGATGCGGATGGAGCAGTGCTGTGACGGCGGCTGCCGATACGGTCAGC
>JALQUR010000381.1 GCA_023260695.1 Planctomycetaceae bacterium | reverse complement strand
AATCGCCCCACACCAGTGGAATGAACGACAGCCATTCGGGGGCAAAACGCACCTTCAGCTGCGCTGAAGTCGGCCCGCCGATTTGCCGGGCTGCACCCAGTGCCTCGCTCCATTCACCCTTGTCGGTTTTGCAGCAGGCGGCAGACCGTGGTCAGTCGTGCTGATCTGGGGATACCTTCTGGTGTTTATGTTGCTGGGTGTGGTGTCGGTATTCTCGTTGGCCTCGATATTCCGCGGCCGGGTTGTTGCGGTGATTTATGTGATTGGCCAGATCGTTCCCCTGCTCGGATTGTTGTTGTTGTTGTCGATCAACGGGAAAGCTACGAAAGAGCTGCGTGCCGCAGGGATTCGTGTAGGAATTATGGGGGCGAACCCGGATTCTGTCTGACGGTTGAGCAATCCTCCCGGTTGATCGGCCGGATGTTCTGCGTGCGGCGACCGCAGGCAGCAACCGCAGAAAGCATCCGCTGAGTGAATATCGCTGAGTGAATATCGCGGAGTGAATATCGCTGAGTGGATATCGCTGAGTGGATATCGCTGAGTCATCAATCCTTGCCTGAAGACTGGATGCCCCGCCGCGTTTTCTTCACAGTGAGGCGTTGGCTGTTCGTCCTGGTAGTTCAGAAGACACTCCTGATCTGCTCAGTCGGATCACCTTAATCACGTGCGGAGAATCGTCGTATGCATGTTCCCGGTCCTGATTCTCAGACGCGTCGACAGTCGCTCCGGCAGATTGGATGTGCAGCAGCAGCGGCCGTGGTCGGCGTTTCTCCGGCAATCGCGACTGCTGCTGACCGATCCCGCGTGGAACTTAGTTTCTGCTTCGTCAGTGACACGCATTATCTGGCCCGCAAGGAACAGCCGGAAGTGCTGGATGATCGGTCTGCAGATGTGTGTCGCCGCCTTGTTGAGACGTTGAATGCGCTGGAGGGCGAAGTCATTCCACAGGAGGCGGGTGGCGGGGCTGTTCGCGGAATCCAGGGGGTGATTCACGGCGGTGACATTGTGGACAGTGCCGACAAGCGGGGGGCTGTGTACGAGCGGATGATTGCGACAGAGTTTGCGGCCTTTGAAGCCGATTTCGGGCTCACAGGTCGCGACGGATTGCTGAAGTATCCCGTGTACGAGGTGCACGGCAATCACGACGGCCCGCAGGGGGACACGCTTGTCGTGGATGGAATTCGTCGCAGGAATCGGGAGCGGCCCGGATTGACGAATATCTCTGAGAATGGTCTGCACTATACGTGGGACTGGGGGCGGGCGCGGTTCATCAATCTGGGCATTGTGGCCGGGGAATCCGGTGACGGGCGTCAGCGTCGCCGTTACGCCCCGCTCGGCAGTCTGCCATTTCTGCGACAGGTGCTGCAGCAGCATCAGTCAGTGAGTCAGCCGCTCGTGGTTACTCAGCATATCGACGTCGCCAGATACTCAGTTCCGTGGACCGCAGATGAAGAGAAATTCCTGCAGCACGAGTGGCATCCGCAGGACGTGCAGGAATTCCATCAGGCGCTTCGGCCACATCGGCTGGCGGTGGATTTCTTTGGGCACACGCATTCACGAAGTGTGTATGGCTGGAACGGCAGCAAGGAGCGACAGTCGCTGGATGGGAACAGCATCAAGGCCTTCAACAGCGATAACGCTGCGCATTTTGCGGGCGATAAACAGGCCTTCTTTTATGTGGAGATTCTTCCCGAGGGCCTGAAGGTGCGGGAGGTGTTCACTGAGGATGCCTGGCGGTCGCATCATTGGACGCCGGAGGTCTGGAACGTGACTGGATGAGAATCTGGCTGAATTGCCGATTCGTGATTGTCCGCGTGCAGTCACAGTGTCTGGTGTCGACAGCGAACCCGTTTTCCATCAGCTGTGTCAACTGCACATCCCTCGCATGAAACCTTCGAAAAGTACAGACGCATGCAAGCAGAACTGTTGATCCGCCTGACGCCGGGAAAGATCAGCCCTGACTTCAATCGTTGTCAGCTGAATCGTGTGGCTGGCGGTCCGGAAACGCTGCTGGAGTGGCTTGAGAAGCAACTGGGACTGGCGGCACCTGCTGTTCCCGGAGCTGACCGAATCACGGAATATGCCGGACTGCTGGAAAAGACTGACGGAGCGATATTCTCTGCCAGCCTGCAGTCTGATCGCTGGGCCACTGCCGCTGAATTGCTCAGACGCCGCGATCAGCTGGCGCTTGCCGGCTGGCAGAGTACGGCTGATGAATCGCAACCCGCGCTGGTGCAGGATCTGGCGCGGGCGGCGGCTATCCGCCCCCTGCAGTTTCGTGGAGAAGCTGAACGTCTGCAGCGTGTGCTGGATGCGCTGGATTCCGGGCAGCAGCTGCCAGCTTATCAATGTCGACTGATGGACCCGCCGGAGTTCTGGCCGGTACTCTGGCAGCGGGTGCTGGCTCGTCTGGATCATGCGGCCGCTGATCCGGCGACGCCTCATGCTGCAGTGGGGACAGCGTTGCATGCTGCCCAACGACGGCTCACCGGCGCAGACATTGGTGAGGCCAGCACCGACGAGTCTCTGCGGATCGTGCAGACACTCAGTGCATCATCAGCAGTGGAGCTGGTGGCTGCTGTGCTGGCTGCTGAGCCGAGTGTGCTGTCAGAAACGGTCATTTGCTGTGAGGATGATCAGCTGGCGGCTCGACTGGATGCGTGTCTGGATCGGCTCGGTCTGCCCACCACGGGAGCTTCCGCGCCTTCGGCGGCTCATCCAGTGCTGCAGGTACTGCCGTTAAGTCTGGCTTTGTGTCAGAGTCCCGTTGATCCTCAGGCACTGCTCGATTTTCTCAGCCTGCCTGTGACTCCGATTCCACGGCGGGCCGCCAGCAGACTTTCTCAGGCACTGACTCAGGAGCCGGGCCTCGGCAGCAGTGCCTGGGAGAAAGCGTGTGAGAAATTATTTGAGGAAGAGAATGATCCGGAAGGTGTGCTTCGGGAACGAATTGGATTGTGGCTGCATGGCGAGCGCTGGGAAAGCGTGGACGCGATTCCCACAGCACTGGTCCGTACTCGAGCAGGCATGGTTGCGCAGTGGGCGGCATCGCGAGCAGCGCTGCTGCTCAGGGAGGATGATGCCAATACCGGGATGATTCGGGCGCTGCAGACTGCAGCGGGGCAGGCAACTACACTGGGATTGCTGGCGGAGTCACAGGGAACATTGATTTCTCAGCCGCAGCTGGCTCGATTGCTGGAGGAGTCTGCATCCGGCGGAATTGATGCTGCGGCTTTCTTGCGGGGTGATGGTGGTCCGATTCGCGTCAGCTCGCTGGCAGAGATCAGTGCTCCCTGTCGTCGGCTGATCTGGCTGGGACTGGCCACGGCCGATACGTTTGGCTGCCGCTGGTCGGTGGCAGAACTCAGCCAGCTTCGCGAAGCCGGGGTACTGCTTGATGACGGGCAGTTGGCATTGTCAGCACTGCGTGCGGCTGAAGCGCGTGGTCTTTGTTTCATTACGGATACAATTCTGGCCGTCAGTCCGCCGCAGGACCGTCTGCAGCGCTGGCATCCTGTGTGGCTGACGATCCGCAGCCTGCTGCCCGAGCAGGCGTGGAAGAGTCCTCCGGTTATGGAGGCTCTGGTGGAGTGCGCTGATTCTGCAGCGTTGTCACCGTGGTGTTTTGATGTACATGAGATTCCGACTCAGGCGGCGCAGCCTGTTCGGCCGCTGTGGGAATTGCCACGAGAACTGCTGCGACCACGAGAACGTGTTTCAGCAACGGGGCTGCAGGATCGGCTGGGCTGTCCGCTCAAGTGGACCTTCAACTATCTGGCGGGGCTGCGGCCGGGACCAATTGCGGAACTTCCCGGCGATCATCAGCTGCTGGGAACATTCTGCCACAGTGTGCTGGAACGTGTGTTCTCAGGACAGCAGCAGTTGCCGTCGGAGGCTGATGCGGTGGCTGCGGTGCAGCGGACGTTTGCGGAGCGTCTGCCGCTGGATGCTGCTCCGCTGGATCAGCCCGGCCAGTCGTTTGTGAAACGACGTCTGGAAGAGCAACTGGTGAATGCCACTCGCAGTCTGATTCGGACTCTCGAACCGGGCGGCTACCGCATCACCGGGCTGGAAGTTGAACTGGATGGAGAAGCCCTGGGCAGTGAGCTTTCAGGATTCATTGACTGCCTCGCAGAACGTGCGGATGGATCCGAAGCGATCATCGACTTCAAGTACGGCGGACGTTCGAAATACTACAGCATGATTGCGGAAGGGAAAGCGGTTCAGCTGGCAACGTACGCCTATGGACGATCGCAGGTGACGGGTCGATTCCCCGGAGTTGCCTATCTGATTCTTTCTGATGGGCTGGTGTATTCGCCATCGGGAAGTCCGATCGAACAGTCCGATCCGCGGAGTCAGATTGACGCTGTGGCAATTTCCGAAGTCTGGCAGGTGTTTGCGACAGCGATTCAGGAAGCTGACGCGTGGCTGCGAGGTGAGGTGCCGGTGCCGGCACGACCGCTGCTTCCGGCAAGCGACTGGCCGGCGGGTGTGGAGCTGGTGCTGGAACCAAGGCTGAGCCGGGATGAAGAGCAGGGTGTCTGTCGCTACTGCAATTATCGTCAGCTTTGTGGCATGCAGGAGACTGAATGATGAGTACTCTGGAAGTTGTCCGTGCCGGAGCTGGTGCCGGGAAGACGTACGACCTGTGTGAAAAAGTCGCGGCTGCGGTCAGTGATGGACTCGATCCTGCAAGGATTCTGGGAACCACGTTTACCAGTCGAGCTGCTGCTGAGCTGAAGGGGCGTATTCAGGAGAAGCTGCTCACCAGCACCAGTGAACTGGTCACGGCCCAGTGGCGGGCCGACCGTCTGGAACTGGCGGCGATCGGTACGGTGCACAGCGTGGCGCATCAGTTGTTGTCGCGATACGCTCTGGAACTGGGGCTGTCACCTCGTCTGGAGGTGATGACTGAAACTGCGCAGAAGGAATCACTGGGCCGTCTGCTGGGGAGTCGGGATCAGGCCAAAGCCGAGCGGCTGGCAGCACTGGCCGATCGTCTGGGGATCCAGATGCTCGATCAGCAGATCCTCGGATTGCTCGCGGCAAAGCGAGGGAATCGAATTGCCGATGTCGATTTTCTGGCACAGATGCAGGCCAGTGCGGAGCGTGTCTGTGAGTTGCTGGCAGCGGATGGACCGTTGGATGCAGCACCGGGGACATCGCTTCTGAAGCTCGCTGAGCAGGCTCTGGAGCAGCTGACGCAGCTGACCAGTGATACGACCAAAGTGACGGCTGATGCGATTCGGAAACTGCGGCAGTTGCCTTCGCAGAATACTCCGCACTGGGGACGCTATCCTGATGCAGCTCGCATCAAAGCGGGTGCGAAGTCC
>JALQUR010000366.1 GCA_023260695.1 Planctomycetaceae bacterium | reverse complement strand
GTGGACTCGTATTTAAGGGGGTTCGGCGGAGCCTCTCCGCAAATTCATTTCTTACTGTTGTTCTTCCAACCATTGCTCAAATGCCCACGCTCTAAGGCATGGTGAATCTCTATGTATTCAAAAACCACTCTTCGTAACTCCTGCTGGCGTCTGCTGAGTTCGTCCATCGTGGCAGACAGGGTGGATTCGCTGCGGCGGCGTTCACGGGAAAGCAGATATTGTCCGGCAAATACTGGAATTGCCATCTGCAACGCAGGTCTCCATTCCGTACCGAGCAGGGCGAGGGAAATCAGGGGTAATTGTGTGATGATCGAACAACTGCGGGAGTACCAGGCGGAGGTTTCGTTCTCAAAACGTGGCAGGATCGATGTACAGAGCAGTTCTGCCTGCAATGAGACATTGCCTGCAAGGTCGGCGGGTTGCAGACGAATTGCTTTTCGCTGCAGAGACTGCTGCAGTCGAGATGTTTCGGCAGCTGCGAATCGAGCCGCGCGTCGCTCCGCCAGCTGGGCGGTGAGATAACTCAGAATAATGCAGGTGATCGAGGCGGAGCAGACAGCGATGAGTGCAACACGAAAGGACAATTGCTGAATCGCTGCAGGCAGGGAGAGCAGTTGACCGAACAGGCGAAAACCATGCTCCGGGTGCAGATCGGGAAGCAGAACGACAAATGCGAGGCCACCACTTACGGCTGCAGCACAGGTCAGCAGCCCTCCGAGAGCCCCGGCAATGACCGCTGTCAGCAGCGGCTGTCGCAGGCACATCTGCAGCGATCTGTATCGTTGAAACTCGGCAGGCAGTACCATGGCAGTTTCCTTCCGCAGCCAACAGGAGGACATCAGCGTACCGCACCGCTGTGCGAGAATTCTGGTCTGCCCGTGGTTCTCAGAATTTCAGGAGACCAGTGCATGCCTGCAGGCATGCAGACGCAGAACCTTTCTTAATCCTGCTGAAACTACCGGGTGCGCTGAGTGTTCTCAAGAGAGTAACCGCCAGCTGACGGGTTATCTGCGAGGTCTGCCTGCTGCTGAACGGAGCTGTACGGGCCAGCAAGGGATCTGATCAGGCCAGATCCCGGTCTTCGAAGAGCAGAAAGCCGAGCAGCTGCATTGCGCCAATATAAGCGAGGGCGTAGACGAGGCTGAGCCCAAGGTACTCCTGAGGAACAATTCGCCCAGTGGCCACAGCCGAAGAGATATTGAATGCTGACAGGGACGGAACAACCATTGAAATCAGCCTTGCGGTGAAGATCACCGACTCGTTTGCCTGCCCCTGTACACTTTGATTCACGATGATTTCCGTGAGGTTTCCCACGACAAAGACGGCGAAGCAGACTACGAGGTTCATCACCATGGGGACTCGAGTCGCCAGGGTTACGCTGATGGCTCCGAGCACGCATACCTGCAGGAAGGTGAGTGCGATTCCGGGCAGAATCCGAGCAACCACCGCAACACGCTCCGGATGCGGTACCGGGATTTCCACCTCAGAAACTGACAGCCACTGCCAGGCGGGCGTCTGCTCGAGCGACTGTTCCTTCTGGTCGTAACCGACTTTTGCGAAGATCAGCACAGCGAAGAGTGCGGTCAGGATCAGGAACATCCATGTGACGGCCTGCACGATTCCAATGTATTTGCCGAACAGGAACTGGCGTCGGTCAATCGGTTTGCTGAGCAGGGTCATGGCGGTCTTGCCCTCAATCTCGCTGGTGATGCTTGTACCGGCGGTCCAGACCGCCAGCAGAGCCCCGGAGATCAGCAGGGTTGCGAGACCGCACTCATTCAGCATTTTTCCCTCATCTTCAAAAGTGAAGAAGGGGATGTAGGTGTTCACGATCAGCACCAGTGCAGAAACGGCCAGCAGGAGCAGAAACAGAGGTTGCCGGATTGCTTCCTTGGTGGTCGCCCGCGCAATCACGCCAGGCCGAGTCCCGTAGGAGATCGCAAGCAGACCGAGAAACAGTGCAAACAGGCCAAGCCACGACCAGGTCCAGTTAATGTCCGGACCCTGCACCTGAGAACGAATTTCTGCGAGTGAAAGCAGGTGATGCAACACGAGTGAATCCAGACTGAAGGAGTTGATGCAAAGAAGAGCGGGGGGCGTTGGCGAATGCTCTGCAATCAGGCTTAAGGGGCGGTTTGTTGACGACCGAACGCTGTCGTTCAGATCGGCAGAGACCCGAATCCAGCGAGACTTACGTTCTGGAGGGAACTGGTGTTGGCGGAAAATCGACTCGGAATCGCCCTTAATACCCGCAATTTACCCGATTTCCGCTCTTCGGCAGGAAAAAATCAGCAGGTGGTGCAGGTCCGGCCCGGGTCTGCAAATCTGCTTCCGAGCAATCTGCTCATCCGCTGCAGAAGTCAAAGTTTCCCATTCCTGCCATTCCGGACCAGTCGCCGGCGGGACAGTGGTGTTTCGAGGATTTGCTGGGAAGGGGAAGTCGCAGAAGGCTGGGACGCGAGGCGGGGCGACGTTGAATTGGTGAATGCCGACCCTATACTGACGGAAGTCGATGGCAACGAGGCTCGCCTGGGGGCGGACCAAATGTCTGTTTTGCCAATCACATCACTGCTAGACAGGGTAAGAAATCATGGGAGTTCGCATTGGTCAGCCCGCTCCGGGCGCTGACCTGCAGTTGCAGGCTTATGATCGCACGAAGGATGGCACAGACGATCAGTTTCAGGGGCTGAAACTTTCCGATCTGCAGGGCAAGTGGGTTTGCCTGTATTTCTATCCGCTTGACTTCACCTTCGTCTGCCCGACCGAAATTGTCGCCTTCAACAAGGCGCTGGGTGAATTCGCTGATCGTGACACTGTGGTTCTGACCGCAAGTACCGACAGTGTTTATTCTCACAAGGGCTGGTGCGATTCACACGAGGAACTGGGGCAGCAGAAGCACCTCATGATCGGTGATACAAGCCACGCACTGTCTGACGCATATGATGTGCTCGACAGTGACAGGGGCATTGCCTATCGCGGGGTTTACCTGATCGATCCTCAGGGTGTGCTCCGCTGGCTGGCGGTTCATGACCTGGGAGTGGGACGGAACGTCGATGAGGTGCTGCGAGTGCTGGATGCGTTGCAGACCGACAAGCTGTGCCCGTGCAACTGGAAGCCAGGCCAGGAGACGCTGAACTGATTCAGTTCAGCAAGTGCTCAGACACAGACACGCTGCCCGCAGAATTCTGCGAGCAGCGTTTTTTTTTGGCGGAGGGGGGGGGAGTTCCCGTCGACTTCAGTTCCATGCACACGAGAGAAATCAGCGTTTGGCCGCTGGTCGACACGGCAGCGCTGATTCTGCATCAGATGCGTTCCAGTTTTGTAACGCGACCGGTGGCAACCCATTCTGCGACGAAGATATCGCCGTTTGGTGCGAAGCAGGCATCGTGCGGATGCACGAACTGTCCGTCGACCCACTGATCCGGCTGTCCACGCAGATTCTTGATCTGGTCCAGTCGTTCCGGAGCGGCTCCGAGGCTGGCAACGACTTCGTTCTTTTCATTCAGCAGGCTGACGCGTGAGCGAAGTTCCGGGACGAGCATGAGGTTGCCCAGGGTATCGATGTTTGCGGGCAGGCCGAACCCGGTGAGTGTGCTCTGATACACCCCTTCCATGCTGAAGATCTGCAATGTGTTGTGTGCTCGATCGGTAACGACGATGGATGGTTCCCGTCCGGGGCGCTGATCCACCCAGAGTCCATGAGCTGTTGCAAAGGTTCCTTCCCCTTCACCGGCGCCTCCGAAACAGCTGACCCATTTGCCATCCTTGTCGAATCGATGAATGACAAACGCGCCGTAGCCATCAGCAAGCAGGAAACCTCCGTCGTCCAGAAACGCAAAATTGGTAGGCAGAAATCCCCTGCGGTTCCATGACGGTTCGGTGGACGTGTTTTCGCCGTCGGCATAGCGGCCGGATTCCATGGGTGCTTTCTGGTACCAGACTGTTTCTCCGGTGAGAGTCATTTTCGCGAAGGCTTTGACCTGCTGGTAGCCGGCCACATACAGGAATTCCTCAGAGCCTTCCCTGCGTACCTCGATACCGTGACCGCCGCCCTGGAAATGTGAGCCGAATGCGCGAATCAGCTTTCCTTCGGGGCTGAAGACAAAGATGGAGGGGTGATCCTTCAGGTCCCTGCGTCCCTCATGGATGACGTACAGGTTTCCATTGCTGTCGAGTGCAACGTTGTGGGTGGTCTGCCATGACCATGGTTCCGGCAGTTGTGCGAAGGCGTGATTGACGCGATATTTGTATTCGCCCTCTCCGATGATGACTTCCGGGGCGGAGCCGGCTGCGCGCAGAGTGCGTGGAGCAGCAAACAGACCAGCGGCCAGAAGAGCTGAAGAGCAGAACTGGCGACGTGAAGCGGACGGGCTGTGCATGTGGAGGCTCCTGGCAATTGTGGGTTTTCAGAGAAGAATTCCAGCTTAGTGTGTAGCATGGGAAGCCATTTGATTCCAGCGCTGCAGCTGCAGGCATTCGTTTGTGGAACAGAATCTGACAGTATCGAATGAACGTGTATCCGATGGACTCCGTTCTGAACGGGGCATTTCGATTTGGGGTCTGTATCCATCCCGGCTAGAATAAGGTGCCTGCTGCAGCAGGTTGAAAGAAATTACGCTGGGCTCAGGCCTGCGTGATTTCGTCTGGTCAGATGGGAAGGGGAAGAAGAATTGTTGCGAGGCCGTCCTGAATGTTCTGCTGCTGTTTCTGCTGGCAGTCCCGGCATGACTTCAACGCCGTTTTATTCGCGGCGAAGTCTGCTGCAGGAGCTTGGCGGAGGAGCAGGCGCTCTGGGAATGCTCAGTGCATTGCAGGCTGATGCTGGTCCACGAGTGGGGCTGCACTTCCCGGGGCGGGCGAAGCGAGTCATTCATCTGTTCATGAATGGGGGCCCGTTTCAGGGCGACTTTTTTGACCCGAAGCCAGCTCTGCGCAAGTATGCCGGTCAGCGTCCGGAGTCTGCTGATCTGCGCACGGAACGTCGCACCGGGGGGCTGTTGCCCTCCCCGTTCCGTTATCGTCAGCACGGAGAAAGTGGCCTGCCGGTAAGTGAACTGCTTCCGCTGACTGCTCGCTGCATTGATGACATCTGCGTGCTGCGGTCGACATGGACGGACAACCCAAATCACGGTCCGGCATTGCTGCTGATGAATAACGGAACAATTCTGCCGACGCGCCCCAGTATGGGTTCATGGCTTTCCTATGGCCTTGGGTCCGAAAACGAAAATCTGCCGGGTTACGTGGTACTGTGTCCGGGCAAACCTGTGCGTTTTTCCATTCTTTGGACGAGCGCCTTTCTGCCTGGTTCTCACCAGGGAACTTACATCAATCACTCGGATCTGCGTCCGGAGCGGCTGGTCCCGTTCCTGAAGAATCCGAATGCGGATCGCAGTCGACAGGGACGGCAGGTTGGCCTCATTCGGCAGCTGAATGAAGAGCACCTGCGGCAGACGGGCCCGGACACACGTCTGGAAGGTCGGCTGCAGGCGATGGAGACAGCGTTCAGGATGCAGTTCACTGCGACAGATGCATTTGATCTGGCGCAGGAATCCCGGTCGACTCGTGATGCCTACGGAGAAGGGCATTTCGCCAATGGCTGTCTGCTGGCGAGGAGATTGTCAGAACGGGGTGTTCGATTTATTCAGGTTTACTACGGAAATGGTCAGCCGTGGGACACTCACAATGACCACCATAATGCCAGTCGCAACCTGGCGAAGGCCATTGACCAGCCGATTGCTGCGTTGCTGTCTGACCTGAAGCAGCGTGGGCTGCTGGATGAGACGCTGATTCTCTGGGGTGGCGAATTTGGACGCACACCAACATCTGAAAATGGATCGGGGCGGGACCACAATCACTACGGGTTCACGACATGGATGGCCGGTGGTGGCGTGCGCGGCGGCATGTCCTATGGAGAGACGGACGATTTTGGATTTCAGGCATTGCACAATCGTGTGCATATTCATGATCTGCACGCAACGATTCTGCACACTCTGGGCATTGACCACGAACAGCTGACATATCGCTATGCCGGTCGGGATTTTCGTCTGACGGATGTTGCTGGGCGAGTCATTCAGGAAATCCTGCAGAGCTGAATCGAGTGAGTACTGCCGAAGTTGTGACAGCGGCCAGCGAAACTGAACTGCGACGGCCCGGAAGAGGAAGTGAAGGATGCAGAAACAGACAGTCCGGGGATTCCTGCTGCTGCTGATCGGCGTAATACAGATGCGTGCCGGTGCAGATGAACAGGTCCGATTCGATCGTGATGTGCTGCCGATTCTTTCTGCAAGGTGCTTTGCCTGTCATGGTCCGGATGCTGAACAGCGACAGGCAGATCTGCGACTTGATCAGGAGCAGGACATTCATCGAGAGCATACGGAGGGAATTCCTGTGGTTGCCGGCAATCCGGACAGCAGTGTGCTGCTGCGGCGAGTTGGTGCAACAGATCCCGATCTGCTCATGCCGCCACCGGAGTCAGGACCGTCACTCACCGCAGCAGAGCAGCACACTCTGCGGTTATGGATTGAGCAGGGTGCGGAGTGGGGGCTGCACTGGTCTTTTCGACCTCAGGTCCGTCCTGATGTTGCCAGCGGTGGTGCGGCTGCCATCGATGAACTGGTTGGTCGGCAGCTTGCCGCACGCAGTTTGCAGCTGAGTGGACCGGCAGATCCGTACCGTAAAGTTCGCCGGTTGTATCTGGATCTCATCGGTCTGCCACCCACTCCTGAGCAGGCGGATGCATTCGCCGCTGATCCTTCGCCGGAACGCTGGGAGCAGCTGGTTGAAACGCTTCTGCAGCAGCCTCAGTTTGGTGAACACTGGGCGCGGATGTGGATGGATCTTGCGCGGTATGCGGATACGAAGGGCTATGAGAAGGACCGAGGGCGGACCATGTGGCCGTGGCGTGACTGGCTCATCGGTCAGCTCAATGCAGACCGCCCCCTGGACGAACTGACACAGGAGCTGCTGGCCGGAGATCTGCTGCCGAATGCGACTATGGACCAGCGACTTGCAACAGCCTTCCATCGAAACACGATGAGTAACGATGAGGGTGGTACGGACAACGAAGAATTTCGGACACTGGCGGTCAAGGATCGAGTTGATCTGACGTTGCAGGTGTGGATGGGTCTGACCGCCGGTTGTGCAAAATGTCATTCGCACAAGTATGATCCACTTTCGCAGCAGGAGTACTATGGTCTGTATGCGATTTTCAATCAGACGGCGGATGCAGACCGTCCTGATGATGCTCCATTGCTGGATGTGCAGGGCGCGGACGAGCAGGAGCAGGAGGAGCAGCTGCAGAAGTCTGTGACAGCACTCCGCCGGCAGCTGCGACAATTGCAACGGCAGCCGGATCCCGCAGAATCTGAACGCTGGCAGGTTCCGATTCCGGTTCATAGCGAGGCTGGTGGAGATGCTGTCTGCACGGTGGATGCTTCCGGAGTGATCAGCGTCAGCGGGCCCTCCCCGGCGGAGAACGATTACACAATTCGATTGCCGTTGGCGGCCGGTGTACTGAGCGGAATCCGAATTCAGGCTCTGGTTCCGGACGAGGCTGGAAACCCGGGTGTTGGTCGCAACCCGGAGGATCCCAATTTTGTCCTTTCGGAGCTGGAGTTGTCGATTGCCGGTTCTGACAAGAGTTTCCAGCCCCTCAGGATTGCTCGCGCGACGGCAGATTTTTCCCAGCAGGGCTGGCCGGTCACGGCGGCATTCGACGGCGATCTGAAGAGTGGCTGGGCGATCAGTCCGCGGCAGAGTGAGATGCACACCGCCGTATTTGTGCTCAGCGATCCGGTGCAGATTGCCGGGAATTCGACGCTGCAGCTGGTGATGCGTCAACGCTATGGCCGTTCACTCACGATGCGGCAGTTTCGAATCTCTGTAACCGCAGCGGCAGCCACGGAAATTGAGGGAGATGTCATTTCCCCGGCTGTGCAGAATGTTCAGAGCGAGCTTGCTGATGCAGAGCTGAAACTGAAACAGTTTCGAACCGGACTGCCCCGGGTACCGGTGATGGAGGAATTGCCGGCCGAAAAGCGGCGAGAGACGCGGCTGCATCATCGCGGCAATTTTCTCGACCCGGGTGATTCGGTGCAGGCGGGATTTCCACAGGCGTTTGCAGCGATCGCTGCGGCGGACATGGGTTCTCCCGGGCGGCTGGATCTGGCCAACTGGCTGATGTCGGATCTGAATCCACTGACTTCACGCGTGTGGGTCAACCGCATCTGGTCGCGTGTGATGGGGCAGGGGATCGTTGCCACAGAAGAGGACTTTGGTGCCCTTGGGGCGCTGCCGAGCAATCCGGAATTGCTGGAGTTGCTGGCAGTGGAGTATCGGGAGAATGGCTGGTCGCTGCGTGGTCTGCTGAAGTCGATCTGTCTGAGCAATGTCTATCAGCAGGATTCTGCGGTGACGGCTGCATTGCTGCAGGCGGATCCGGAGAATGTCCTGTACGCTCGGGCAAGCAGATATCGTCTTTCAGCGGAGGCTGTGCGGGATCAGTTGCTGGCGGTTTCCGGCCTGCTTTCGAGTCGACAGGGTGGCCCGCCTGTGATGCCGCCGCAGCCGCCAGGCCTGTGGCGATCCACCTATAATTCAGAGAACTGGGTGAATGCTGAGGGTGCAGATCGTTACCGGCGTTCGCTGTACACCTACCTGAAACGGACAACTCCTTTTCCCGCACTGACGACGTTTGATTCCGGGAGTGGAGAGTATTGTCTGATCCGCCGGATTCGCACGAATACGCCGCTGCAGGCACTGGTGCTGCTGAATGATCAGACAGCACTGGAAGCGGCGGGTGCACTCGCCCTGCGAATGATGCAGCAGCCGACGCAGCAGCGGCTGGAGTGGGGAATGCGGCAGGCACTGATTCGTCCGATTGCGGCGGCCGAGGCGGAACCGCTGCAGAGACTGGCGCGCGAGCTGCGTGCGGAATATGGGGCAGATCCGGAATCCGCCACTGCATTACTCAGCAGTGCTCGGGTGGAGCCGGCTGAAGCAACCGATATTCCGGAACTGGCTGCGATGATTGTCGTTGCCGGAACGATTCTGAATCAGGATGAGTTTCTGACGAGGAACTGAGAACGGTGTGTGGAGCAGGCAGGCTGGCTGCTGGCAGTGACCTGCTGAGTTTGTTTCTGTGACAGCCGTACGACTGTTGCATCAGATGGCGGATCAGGGTGAGACACGATGAATCCGGGACTGGAATACAGGCTGCGAACGACAAGGCGTCATCTGCTCCGGACAGCGGGGCTCGGGCTGGGCTCCATGGCGTTGCAGGCACTGCTGGCGGATGACGATCCCGTCATCGCATCGGGCCAGCATGCGTCTGCGTCGCGGCTGCAGCCGCGCGCGAAGAGTGTGATTTACCTGCATATGGCGGGTTCACCATCACAGCTGGAGCTGTTCGAGCACAAGCCGAAATTACAGCAGTTGCATCTGCAGGATTGTCCGAGCTCCCTGCTTGAGGGGCGACGATTTGCTTTTATCAGGGGCGTACCGAAGATTCTGGCTGGTCAGTTTCGCTTTGCACAGCATGGGGAGAGCGGTCAGTGGATCAGTGAGCTGTTGCCGAACTTTGCAGGTGTCAGTGATCGCGCCTGCATTATTCGCACGATGCACACGGAGGAATTCAATCACGCTCCTTCCCAGTTGTATCTGCACACGGGGAATGCTCGCGTGGGCAGCCCGGCGATTGGTTCGTGGGTGACATGGGGGCTGGGAAGTCTGAATCAGAATCTGCCGGGGTTTGTGGTACTGCTTTCCGGTGGCAAGACGCCGGATGCCGGCAAGTCACTCTGGGGAACCGGGTATCTGCCATCTGTATACCAGGGAGTGAATTGTCGTACAGACGGGGATCCGGTGTTGTTTCTGAGTGACCCACAGGGAATCAGTCGTGGAGTACGGCGGCGGATGCTGGATGCTCTGGAAGAGCTGAATGCTGCTGAACTTCAGCGAAGTGGTGATCCGGAGACCGGGACGCGAATGCAGCAGTATGAGCTGGCGTACCGGATGCAGATGACGGTTCCGGAGGTGATGGATCTGACACGGGAGCCAAAGCACATTCTGGAGATGTACGGGGCTCAGCCGGGATATCAGTCACCGGCAGAGACGGCTGCGGATCCCCGTGTGTTATACCGCGGCGATGATCCGACATTTGCCAACAACTGCCTGTTGGCGCGGCGGCTGGTGGAGTCCGGAGTCCGCTTTGTGCAGCTGTATGACTGGGGCTGGGATCATCATGGTTCATCTCCGGGAGAGAGCATTGATGAGACGCTGCCGATCAAATGCAGAGCCTCCGACAGAGCGATCGCGGCATTGATTCGCGATCTGGAACAGCGTGGACTGCTTGATGAGACACTGATTGTCTGGGGAGGAGAATTCGGACGTACACCGATGATGCAGAACAACGTTCGCAGCGAGCTCAGGAAGGGATTCATTGGCCGCGATCATCACCCGGATGCGTTCACCATGTGGCTGGCCGGCGGCGGAATTCGAGGCGGGCTGGCGTGGGGACGCACCGATGAATTCGGGTATGAGGCGGTGGAGAATCCCACGTCTGTGAGGGATCTGCAGGCAACCATTCTGCACACTCTGGGACTCGACCCACACCGTTTCAGTTATCTCTATCAGGGACTGCAGAATCGGCTCATTGGCCCTACGGATGAAGGACAGGTGCTGCGGGAAATACTGGCCTGAGTCGAAAGTGCGGCTGTTTTCCGGAACGTGATCAGGCGAGCGGACCTGCAGGCTTCGAGAACGCCGTCCGCATGAAGTTTTCCCGGCTGGCGCACAGTGGACGTCCTGCTATGCTCTGCCGCAGGCAGAACAGGGAATCTGAGGATCGTCATGCAGTTGAATCATCCATGAGCAGTGAAAACGCAGAGAATTCATCGGCAGTCGATAAATCGGCGAATGAACCCGGCAGAGCGTACAATGACCGCCTGCAGGAGATTCGGACGGAGATTGCCGCCGGCGAGGAGGCTGATCGTCGCTTCGTGAAAATTCGCACGGGGCTGGGGCTGGGAACGATCCTGCTGCTGGTACTTTGCATCGGTGAGCCGGAAAAGGTTGCGTGGTCGTGGCTGCTGGTTCCGATTTCCATTTTCCTGGGAGTGCTTCCCTTTGACCGTCGCTGCATGAGTCGACTGGAGCGTCTGCGGCTGATGCGGCGTTTTCATGAGAGTCGACTGGAGCGACTGCAGCGAGTGTTTTCGGCTGAGCTGGCGGATGGTTCAGAGTTTGCGAGTGAGCTGCATTCCTGGACAGGTGACCTGGATGTCTTCGGGCAGGGATCACTCTTTCAGATGCTGAATGAGTGTCGCACTGCACCGGGGCGGCGACAGCTGGCGGAGTGGATGCGGGAGGTTCCTGCGGCTGATCAGGTACGATTGCGACAGACTCGTGCGGAAGGGTTGAAGGGTGCCATTGGTCTGAGAGAGTCGCTGGCCTGTATTCCGGAAGCATCAAACTGGGAGGCCGCCGAGTCAGTGCTGCGGGACTGGGTGCGGGAGCCGGCACGACCTATATCCATTGGGATTCTGTCGTGGTCGGTGATTCTTGGGATCACCGCAATTCCAGTGATCATTGGCATCCTTGTTTATGGTCTGGCGTTTCGCTGGCTGGTGCTGCTGTTGCTGCTGCAGTCGCCGGCAATCGCATTGACTCGCAATCAGATTCGCCGTACAGCGATGGCGATGGATAATGTCGACTCCGCCCTGCGGCAGTTTGGTGCAGTCATTGGTGCATTTGAGCAGGTGTCGTCTGATGAACCTGCGGTGTGTGATCTGCTGAATCACTTTCATACTGAAGGGGACACGGCCTCATCTGCAATTCTGCGACTGAGTCGACTCACGCAGTGGCTGAACAATTCGCTGCGGAACCAGTTCTTCGCTCCTGTGGCGTGGGTCACAGGAATGCTGGTTGTGACGACCCATCGGATCGAAAGCTGGCGTCTGCGATACGGGATTGACGTGGCAGAATGGTTGTCCACCGTTGCGTGTCTGGAGGCAACAGTATCCGTTGCGGGCTACAATTTTGATCATCCCGGGGATGTGACGCCGGAGATCCTTGACGAGGAGGTAACGCTGCAGGCCAGTCAGCTGGGACATCCTTTGCTGGAGGAGTCGGTCTGTGTGCGTAACAGTCTGACGCTGACATCCGAAGTGCCGCTGATGCTTGTCAGTGGTTCCAATATGTCCGGCAAGAGTACATTTCTGCGCAGCATCGGAGCCAGCGTTGTGCTCACTTACTGCGGAGGGGTGGTACGGGCTGCAGAGTTTCGCACCCATCCATTTCAGCTCGGGACAGCGATGCGTGTGAGTGATTCACTGCAGGAAGGTCGTTCACTTTTCTTCAGTGTTGTACAGCGGCTGAAGTCCGTTGTGGATCTGACGGATGGTGATCGTCCGGTGCTGTTTCTGCTGGATGAGATTCTGCACGGTACGAATTCCCATGACCGTCGTCGCGGAGCAGAGGGAGTAATCAGATCATTGCTGGAACGTGGTGCGCTGGGCCTTGTCACAACGCACGACCTGGCTCTGACAAGAATTGCAGACAGCCTCGAGGGACGCGCGCTCAATTGTCATTTCGAGGACACGATTGTCGACGGTACAATGATCTTCGACTACACGCTGCGTGATGGAGTGGTGGAACGCAGCAATGCGATTCAGCTGATGCAGATGCTGGGGCTGGACGTGTACGCCGAGGATGATTCTGATTCTGCGGCTGCGGCTGCGGCTGCGGCTGATGATGCCTTTCAGGATGCAGCTGATACAGATCCTGGCCAGTCGTGATCCGCCCCGGGGATCCTGCGGGTTGCTTCAGCGAAGGCGGAGTACTTCGGTGTGCATGGACCGCAGGTCCATGCGAAGCAGGCGATTCTTCAGTGGCGTTCCGAATCCTGCCAGCAGCTTGATGGCTTCCATTGCAGCCATACAGGCAACGGTACCGCTCACAGCGCCAAAGACGGGGAATCGTCGTTTCCAGCCAGGTGGAACTTCCGGAACAAGGTCGCGAAATCGCAGCGTCTCGGGCGGGTGAATCACGGTCAGCGATGCTTCGAGTTCATACATCGCCGCTTCAACGACGGGGATACCCTTTGCTTCAGCCGCATCATTCATTGCCAGTCGTTCCTGGAACAGCGGAGCTGCATCGACGACGCAGTCGGCGCGGCTGATCAGATCTGCAGCATTGTCGCAGCTGACATTTTCCGGAACGGCTTCGATCTGTATGTGAGGATTGAGTTCGTGCAGTCTGCGGACGGCAGATTCGATGCGTGGCTTTCCGATCCAGTCATGCGTCATCAGCAGCTGACGATTCAGATCAGAATGCTGGACATTGCCGGCATGAGCAAGGATCAGGCGTCCCACGCCGGCTGCGGCGAGTTCATAGGCGACAACGGATCCCAGTCCACCAACGCGACTGATCAGGACCGTGGAGCCTTTCAGCCGGCGTTGTCCGGACTCTCCAAAGTCACGCACATCCAGCTGCCATTCTCGCAGTGCTCGATCCTCATCGCTGAGTTCCGGGAAGTGCTGTTCTGCACCATGCGGAGCGTTCATTGTCAGCCTCCGCTGATCATGGGGATCAGTGTCAGTCGATCACCGTCAGAGACCGCAGTCTGCGGATCCCGGGGAAGCATCGCCTGTTGCCGCATGATGAGCAGGCCGGGTGGCAGCGCTGTCAGTTCCTGCGGGGCAGTGATTGCTTCGCCAAGGATGCCGATACTGGCCGGCGCCGCAATCGCGAGGGCTCCCAGTACTCCTGCAAGAGTAGGAGTCTGACTGCAGTCGAGGGTCAGCTGTTCATGCTGCAGGTGATGCTGCAGCTGACCTGTCAGCTCAACGGTAATGGTGCACTCAGTCACAAGTCGATTGCTTCCAGTGATGGGCTGGCAGACGAAGCCAGCGCAGGATTGTCGCAGGGTGCAGTGTTGCCAATCAGTCATCCTGACTCAAGCCATGCCGGTGAAGTGCCGGGATACTCAATTCTGTTCGACCACCTGCAGTTTCATTTCATCACTGTTGCCGACCAGTTCCGGAGCATAAACACCTTCGATGGTTGCCGGGAGGGCACTGACATTGCCGGGAGCTTCAGCACGCATGCGGTAGGAGATGCTGTGTTGCCCTCGGGCCAGTGAAGAGAGGAAGAAGCAGACACGGTCATCACGAAGTTCTCGGTAGGCTGTGAGTCCCTCAAACACGTAACCGCTGCGCTGGTCATCGGGTTCAAAACCTGCCGGCTTGTGATCTTCCAGCAGCAGGAACTCGTAGTCGTTGCGACTGTCGAGGATCAGTTCCACTTCCACGAGCGTACCGGATGCTACCTGCTCGGATGCTTTCAGCGGAATCCTGCGATAGCGGCCTGTCTGCTGCTGTACAACCTGTCCGCGGCTGCCACTTACATTGACCTTCTGCTGCTCTGCTTCAAGGCGGTAGTAGCGGCGACTGACCTGCACCTCAAGTCCGGCTGCGGTAATCTGATCTTCCAGTGAGAAACCAGTCAGCCAGCCGCTGAAGTAAACGGGTCCGGTACCGGTGCGGCGCACTTCCAGCTGATGTGATCCACTGGCAAGATCAGTTCCCTCCAGCAGGAATGTATTATCGAAGCTGAACAGATTTTCTGCCGTGATCTGCACAGTTTTGACGACCTGTCCATCGATGAGCACTTCGACATTCATGTCGGGAGCGTCTTCTCCGGTAGCGCGAACATATTTTGTGAGCGATTCGACGACGAGAGCGGTGTCGCGTGTGCTGTCCCAGCGGCTGTCGCTGCCGCGATTGTTCAGCAGGTACTTCACCAGCTGCGGAGCATCTTCATCCTGGGGATTTCTGCGGATCAGCAGCTGCAGGAAGGCAGCCATCGCTTCATTTTCGCTGCCATACCAGTACCAGCGTGATGCTGCGGGCAGCTGCAGCCATGCCGTCTGGTTCGCCGCATCTCGAACGACAAACTGACGCAGATTACGAATCAGCATCGTGCATCGTTCCATGTCGCCACGCAGATCAAACAGCAGTCCAGTGAGTGCCATGCCATAGGCGGTCAGGGAACCACGATCCCGATAAAGATAGTCATCAATGGCCTGATCACAGGCATCGGCTTCCGTCAGCACGAGGGCGATCAGCGCGTCGTTATTGTCAGCAGCCATCTTCCATCGCTCGGAGCCGAGTGGGGCATCCGGGTTTTCTCTTCTGAGATCACCTCGCCGAAGTTTGCCAAGTTCCTGCTGCTGCCACGCCTGCAGCCATTGCACGCCACGAGCGATGGCGTCGTCGGGAACGGCTACCCCATTCTGGCGGGCGAGGGAGAGACCACGAACGATCAGTGCAGTCAGATGTGCTGAGCTGTGTTCACCATATCCGGAGAACCAGCCCCAGCCACCATCGCTCAGCTGCATTTCCACGAGTTTGCTGACGCCCTGACTGACAATTCTGTCCAGCTCAGCAGCGGAGAAAACGGGGTTGAATTCCGGATTCAGTCCGTAAGCGGTATTCAGATCCTGTTCGATCTTTTCGCGGATCCACGCGGCCAGTGTGCTGCTGCCTTTTCCAAATCCGGCAGGAAGTTCGCGGAGGTCACGTGTTTGTACTGCCGGTGGATCTCCCCAGTGTTTCGGGTATTTGCCGCGATAGGTTCGCTGTGCGTTGAGCTGCAGCAGGTTCTGTCGGACCTGTTCCAGATCGAGTCCGGTATCCTGCAGTGTGCGGCGAACGAGTACTGCCGGCAGGAAGCGATTCAGCGTCTGTTCCGTGCACCCGTGCGGATAGTCCACCAGCCAGGGCAGTGCATCCACCATTGCTCCTGCAAGTGACGGGCTGAACCTGACTTCCAGTCGGGACAGTTCAGGAATGCGTTCTGCGGGGACCACGAGGGTGGTTACAGAACTCTGATCCTGCGGCCGGATGACGCCGGTGAAGCTGTCAGTTTTCAGCAGTCCATGCACGTGGACCGGCACAGTAAGCAGTACAGCATCGGATTCCTCGTCGGTCAGTGCCACCATTCTGACTTCAGCGTCGCCGGCAGATTCGGCCTGCATCAGCCAGTCGACGCGAGCTTCTCCGCCGGCCGGAATCCTGACAGTCTGCTGCAGTGGAGTCATTGTGGAAAGCAGATTGCCGTCGGCCTGCAGTTGTACCCGGACATTCTTCTCTGACTGCAGATAGTTGTGGACGACTGCGGAAAAGACGATCTGATCCCGAGTTGTCAGGAAGCGCGGAGTCTGAGGTCTGATCAGCAGGTCTTTGGCTGCAATAATCTCACTGGTGCCCGAACCGACGCGGGTGCCGTCTGCCAGTGACCACACCTGAATCTTCCAGGTGGTAAGATTATCAGGCAGCGGAAAACTGATTTCGAGCTTTCCGCTGGCGTCGGCAACTGCTGTTGCGGTCCAGAAAGCAGTATCAGCAAATTCGCTCCGCAGGACCGGTTCAGCCGTGGGTTCGGCCCCGCCTCCTATCCCACCGGCTTTCATCATCGGTGCCCCCGCTGCAGCAGCTGCCTCCATGGGCATGGCTCCATCCATCATCATTTCCGGAGCACCGCCGCGCATCATCATTCGTGGGCTGGCACCGAAGTACCACATGTTCATACCTCCCGGGGCACCAAATGCAGCACCGGTGCTGAGTGGTGTCATGCGAGGTTCGCCATCCTTCGTCAGCGACTGTTCGATGCGGTTGAGGCTGGACTGCAGCTGTATCGAATGGTTGCGGCGTACCTTCCAGAAGAAGCTGCGAATTTCCGGTATACTGTCTGCTGCAATTGCTTCAAGACTGGCGTCGTAGACCGAGACAACCACGTTTCCGGAGACGGGATTCCCGTTGATATCGGTGAGGCGAATTGCCACGTTCGCTTCGTCACCGGGGCGGCCACGATCTGCCGCCGGTACCACGTCCACGTCGGTCACTCGCTCCTGCGGGGGAACGATGATTTCACGAATCTGCGAATGGACCTGTCCGTCGGCAATTGTGAGTGCTTCAACAAAGAAATTCGGGTAGTCGGCAGCGGATACCGGAATGGAGACGACTGTACTCTTTCCGGTCAGTTGCAGGATCCGTGGGGCAGGGCAGACTCCATTGGCCGGTCGCACAAACAGCAGTACGGTACTGTCTGTCTGATCCGTACTGACCTGCAGCCTGAGCGTATCACCCGGTGCGTATTCCTGCAGATCCGGGGTCAGTTCCAGAGCATTGAAGCGGTACGTCAGTGTGTCTTCGTTGGCGCCACGGACAAGGAATATGGTGGCACCCTGCTCAGTGCTGCCAGCGGAGCTGGTGAGTTCAGCCTGCAGACGAAATTGTCCTGCTGCGGGCAGTTCCACGCGAATGCTGCCAGCGCCGGATTCGTCGGTGGTGATGTCCCATGATTCGAGCGTCTGCTCATTGAGTTCGTTGTCTGTCGAATTGAGCTGCGAAAGGACGGCCTTGCCGGTGGCCTGTACCGGACGTCCATCCGCCGTACGAGCCTGAAAACTGAACCTGGCGGTGGCACCTGTTCGATAATGCCCTCGGTTCAGCCAGGTAAAGACTCTGAAAGGACTGCGGGCAGCCATGACAGAACCGGTACCGATGATTGTGCGGCGGCTGCGGTCCGTAACTTCCGCTCGAATGGAATAACGGTGATCAGTATTTCCTTGCAGATCCTGTGCAGCGGCTGTATCAATCGGAATTGTGAGGGAGCCGTCGGGGCCGATTTCCGCTTCGCCTTCGGCAACGGTTTCCGGCGGGTCCGGACTCCAGTTCCACCACGGTCGAATCGGAGGCAGGCACGCCCATTGAGCATAGCCTGGGTGCCAGTCTGACGATTCTGCAAACCACCAGTAGCCCGGTTCGTAGAGCCAGTCCCAGCGAGCTGCCGGGAACCAGCGCTGCTCGCTGCTGGTCCGTTCCACGGTGTAATGAACCTTTGCATTTGTGACAGGCGCACCGAAGAAGTAGCGTGCGTTGACGGTTGCAGTAAAGGTCTCACCGAGTGCGATGGGTGTCTCGGGTGCTTCGATCTGAACTTCGTATTCCGGTTTGCGATACTCTTCAACCACGAAACGCCCGGAGCCGACGACTTGTTCCCGGGTCTGCATGATGCGGATTCGCCGCCCATCGATCACGGGGATTCCGGGCACTTCCTGTTCAATGGACAGCGTGATGGTCCAGTTGCCGGTCATGGCATCCTGCGGCAGTGTCCATTCGCCATCGATCCCGCCCCACTGATCCAGTTTGCCGGAGGTTTTTTCGACGGCATCGCCCTTCGGGTTACGAATTTCCAGGGCAACCTGTGTTCCGGGCGAGGAATCCTCCGTGGAATCAAACCGAGGATTGCGGAGCCAGAGTCGGTACTGCAGCTTGTGCCCGGGTCGGTAGATCGGCCGATCGGTGATCGCGAACACACGATTCTGATTCAGCACCAGCGGCTGAAGAGTTGCCGTCGTCCAGATCTGATGAAAGCCGTCGAATGCCATGCGGCCGTCCGGCGCAGTAGCCACAGTCAGCCACTGATAGCGTGTCTGGTCCTGGTCGCTGGCCTGAGTTGCCAGACCGTTTCCATCAACACGACTTTTCAGTCTGATTGTTTCGAACCGATCACGCGGATTTCGTGTTGCCTTTGATCTCCAGCCAAACAGATCAAGTTCACAGTCAGCAACTGGTTTTCCGCTGGCGGCATCGGCAACGAAGTACATTGTCCCCGCTTCCACTCGACGAATTGCAAGTGCCAGATCTGCAACCCACAGCACCATCGCGGCACGATTGCCGTCTTCCAGATCTGCAGTAACCCACCAGGCCCCCGCTTGTGGCAATGGGGCGGTGATTGTTTCAATGGCATCAAAGTGATCTGCGGGCGGGGAAAGCTCATGCGACCACTCTGTGACGTCAGATTCGGTGTAGCGTTTTTCATTGTCGTGAATCAGGTGCCAGCCGAGCCCCTGCAGCTGCATGCGGTTCCAGTCCGGTTGCTCCGGGTTTGAATCGAAATAGTTCCTGATGTCCTGCAGGAGCGGCTGCAGACGCACGCGGCTGGCACGGAACCTGACATTGCTGCCATTGCGATAACGCAGATCGAAGTTCACAGGACTTCCAGCCGGCTGCGTTTCCGTCGGCTCAAACTGCAGCCAGTTGCCCGTAATCTGCTGAATTCTCAGATCGACGCTGGTCTGGTGCGCAGCGGGATCTGCAGTCATGGCACTGCGTAATTGCCGCAGCTGGTCCACCGCGCGGGGGTACTGATGCCGCTGCATGTATTCGCTGATCAGTTCCTCCAGCGCGGATATCTCTGAGCCGTCGTGGCGATTCACGATGGTTTTCAGGAGTGTGATGAAATTGAATTCTTCAGGGAGTGCAATCAGCCGGACGCCGGTTGCGAGATTCGCAAGTGTCTGTGAGTCATCCAGCATCTGCGGCAACGGGAGTGATTTCGCTGTGGCTGCATCAGGACTGTCGGCAGCGTCA
Source organism: Planctomycetaceae bacterium (assembly GCA_023260695.1). Classification (GTDB taxonomy): domain Bacteria; phylum Planctomycetota; class Planctomycetia; order Planctomycetales; family Planctomycetaceae; genus SXXK01. Next base: position 1,799 of record JALQUR010000366.1, on the reverse strand, counting down.
GCCTGGCTGCGGACAGGTTCCGGATTCTGCAGTCCGGATCTGCCTGTACCGAACTGTGAACGGAGAAAGCGAGCATGCAGCAGTTCCGTTTCACTGCGACGCGAGGGATCGATCTGAGCGACTTTGTGCAGAGCCCAGCGCCAGCGTTCACCGTCGGTGACCGCGGCTTCCCAGGATTCCGGAAGGAGATGCAGAACGGGATTTCCGTCCTTGTCGACGGGAGCCCCCTGGTTCGATCCAAACTGCCCAGGAAATCTGCCAAAACGCTCCTGCAGACGCGGTTCAGGAAGCGTGCTGAAGTCTGTCAGGGTCTGCAGTTTCCACGCTTCGCTGAAGCGGAACATGCCGACGTCTTCCGCGATCATCATCCAGACGTCTGCCATTTGTTCTGCTCGAGCGTCGGCGGCGCTGACTGCCTGGAGCAGCAGCTGCAGTACCCGAACTCGATCCCGTTCGGCCACGCTGACGTAGGAGCCACCACCGCGATGCGGTCCGCGATGAAACTCCCCGGCAATCAGAAAGCCGTCGTGGGGAAGCTGTTTCAGAGCTTTCGCAGCGGTCACAAGAAACTCAGAGCGGTCCTGAGAATCTGTTGCTGCTGCTTCCAGGAGTTGCTCTGCTTCAGCGATTTCGCCGAGCCGGATAAGGCAGTTGACTGCGTTTGACAGATCATCGGGCTGGCGAACAGCGGCGTCCGGTGAACGCAGCAGTGTGGAGAAGATTTCAGCGGCTTCGCGGAAGTTGTTCTGCTGCATGAGCTCCTGGGCAGCAGCTCGGCGATCAGTCGGCGGTTGCATTTGCGGTTCCCATGCTGTGGAGCAGAACGAAGCGGAGAGCAGAGACTGCAGGATGATCAGATATCGCATACGACAGTTTCCCGGATTACGAGCGGATGTCAGCGAGGCGGCGTTGTCGGAACAGGATTGGGGCCGCAGCGGTGAGCAGTTTACCGGCACAATGAACGCTGCCGGCCAGCGCGGAGGGAACAGAGTCTTGCCTGAAGGCAGAACTGGTCTTTGATTCAGGACGCTGTGCAGCTTTCGTTCTCACAGACTACCCTGAGGTTTTCTGGCAGACGTGTTGCCGGCGTTCAAGGTTCCCGGAATGCGCGGGAATCTGTGAGAAACTCCCGATGACTCTGACAAAAGGTACGCCGGAGCTGTGTGGTGGACAAGCCATGCGGACGGCAGCACAGGTGATGAAACTGATGAGACTGTTTGATCAACAGACCGTACTGCTGGCATGCATTTTTTCAACGTTCGCGATGACCGGGCTGATCTGGCTGATTCAGCTGGTGCAGTACCCACTGTTTGCTCGAGTAGGCCGGGAATCATTCTGCGACTATGAGCGTGAGCACTGTCACCGGATCACTCCGCTCGTCCTGCCGCTGATGGCGACTGAGCTGGCCAGCTCTCTGTGGCTGGGGTTTCGGCCAATTGCCGGACTTGAGTCAATGCTGATGATTGGTGCCTGTCTGGCCGTATCGCTCTGGGTCTCGACATTCTTACTGCAGGTACCGCTCCACAACCGGCTGTGCCGGGAGTTTTGTGAAGCCGATCATCGTCGACTGGTATTGAGTAACTGGTTGCGAACGGCGGTCTGGACAGTGCGGTCTGCCATGTTGCTGATGGTGCTGGGGGAGCTGATTCAGTTGCCGGTCTGAGTGTTGTCTGATGGATGGTGACGGATGTCATGGGGAGTTAACGGAAGTTCTGTGGGGAGATTGACAGGCAGAAACCGCCGAAATTGGCAGAGATTCATGGGGCAAATCAGGGGAGGCGACTGTGTCTTTGGCGCAA
>JALQUR010000358.1 GCA_023260695.1 Planctomycetaceae bacterium | reverse complement strand
AAGTAGACACAACAGCCGCAGAAACTGCGTTACTGTTGCATGAAAATATTGAGAAGTGCTTCACAGCGATGTAGACGAGGTAGGCCCCGCCGATCAGTTTTACGATTCTCCATTTGAGGAGGTAGCTGGCGGTTGCAACGGCAATGATGCGGAACACAAAAGCGCCCACGAGGCCGTAAGTGAGTGCGCGTTTCTGCAGTGGTTTCGGGACACGTTTGGCCAACAGACCCAGAACAAGCGCATTATCGATGGAGAGCATTCCCTCCAGCAGGACCAGCAGCACAATTGTTGCGATATCACCTGAGTTGAATGTCTGACCCCAGAAGCCAAGGTCGACATCAGCAAGCAGAAAAAGATCCAGCATACCAGTCTTCTTGCAATGTTACGGCGAATTGAGTGTTGGTGAAGTCTGGAAGTTCTCAGAAGGATTCGGGAGCGATGAGTTCAGTTGAACGTGCTCCGGAGTCAGACGGCTGACACGCTGTTGTGTGACACGCTGTTGTGTGACACGCTGTTGAGCGTCGTCAGGCACGCATTATCCGGGAACGCAAAGCTCAGACTGAAATCGCTGAGGGGGGCACCGGTGTGGAACTGAGTCGGCCCACCAGGTCAGTGGTTGCTGTCCGGAATCCTGCCGCCCGCCCCGCTTCCGCTAATCTAATGCGGAACTGCACGTGTGCCAATTCTGCAGTAATGGGTCTGTCTGCAATTTTCGACAATGGCGGTTACTGCTGGAAAAAAACGCTGTTCAGTACTGAAGTGCTGGATTCCTTCAGGCGGACTGATTCAGAGTTCGGAAGGGCAGAAATTTCCGTACTTCGCAGTGCCGCATGACTCGGCATGAATCCCTTCCTGTCTACAATCGATCGCATGGTTCAACTCGCCGGACAGTTCCTGTGAACAGATTTCGGTGGGTCTGGTGAAGTCATATTTTCCGGGCCGTCTGGTGCCCTGCTCTTCGGGAGACAACGATGAATCGTTCTCTGGGAAACATCATTGCAGATTCACTTGATCTTTGCCTCGGATATGGCGAACGCCTGCTGAAGGATGTTTCGGCGGAGCAGTTTGCTCGCCTGGCAGCACCGTCCGGAACTCCTGTTGAGTCAAATCACCCGGCATTCATTTACGGGCATCTGGCAATTTACGCTCCACGGATTCTGCGTGACCTGGGACTTGAGGCAGCGGCACTTCCGGAGGGATTTGAGGCTGTCTTTTCCCAGTCCGCGACCTGCCAGGACGACAGTGACGGTTCGATCTACCCGGAAATGGCTGAAGTCATTCGCGTGTTTCAGGAGGGCTATCGAGCTGCCAGTGCTGCCCTGCGAGCAGCAGATGACTCGGCGTTTGATCAGCCAAATCCCAATCCCGGCAGGCTTTCAGAGCTGTTTCCGTCACTTGGATCCATGCACGCATTCTACTGTGGTGGCCATATGATGATGCATCTCGGCCAGATGAGCGCGTGGCGTCGCATGGCTGGTCTCGGCGCAGCATGACCTCGGAAAGGTAACGGGGATAATGAACGTCGCAGTCATCGGATCAAATCCGGCAGCGCTGATCCTGTTGCAGCAGTTACTCGATTCAGCCGAGCATCGGCTGTCCGCCTGTCTTCCCGAAGGTGGGCTGCTGGATGAACTGACAGCTGCCGGACTTTCTGTGCCGGTCGTGGACAGTGCGGAGCATCTGCTTCCTGAGTCAGACCTGCAGGTGATCGTGCTGGCACTGGATGATTGTGATGAGATTCTGCGACTGACTCGCGCTGCCGTGCAGGCAGACAAGCATGTGGCGGTCATCCTGCCGGACAGCGGTGTCTTTCCGGCACTGGCGTTTGAGTTGCAGCTGATACAGGACGAGTCTCAGATGTCAGTGGTCCCGGTCAATGGCCGCTGGCAGCTGCGGGATGCCAGCGGTCTGGTGCATCTGGTTCCTCAGCAGATTCGTCAGCTGAGTCTGTCGCGGACAATTGCTGCTGTCGATCAGCAAAGTCTCACGAGGGCGATGCGAGACGGGATCGATTGCCTCTGTGCAGCCGGCTTTGCCTACTCACAGGTGACAGTGCTGGATTCAACACTTCCTGACGGCAGACTGCTTCGTCGGCTGGTGACTCTGGGAACTCATGCGGAAGCTGAAGTGCGACTTCCTGCTGCAACTTTGACAATTGCCGCAGCAGAGTCAGCTGGCGTTGATGGCGAAGAATTCCTCTCAGTGGTCAGTGCGGAGGGAGTTGAACAGAAATACCCGGTGGGTGTACCGGACTTCCTCAACTGGCTGTCACAGGCCTGCGCTGAACGACAGGCTGCCCGGGAGATGCTGGGACAGTGTTCGGTGACGCTGGAGCTGATGGAAGCTGCGGCAAAATCGCTTCGTCGACGACGTACAGTGGATGTTCACTTCGACTCCGGTTCCGAACGAAGTCTGTTCAAGAGCCAGATGACGGCGATTGGCTGTCTGGTCCTGACGTGGATGCTGACTGGAATGATGGTCTGGCTGCTCGTCGGTCAGCTCATCAGGCTTCCGGCGTGGTTCTGGTCTGTTGCGAGAATCGTCTGGCTGGCACCAATGGTAATTTTCCTGCTGGCCCAGTTGCTGCTGCCGCTGGCGCGGGATCGTCGACGTTCGTAATAAGCATGTTTCTGCCGGGCTGCAGAACGGCGGCTGTCGGTTGATGCAAAGGCGTGTTCAGATGCAGATCGCAATTGTCGGAGATCCGGCCGGAGGCTATGTGCAGCGGCTGGCCGCGGCAGCAACGGAACTGGGGCATACGCCGCACGTGATTGCATTTGATCAGTTCGATCTTGGTGTCTCCGGCGGCCGGCCGCGTACAGGTTCGGAAGTGTGTGACCCGGAGCAGCTTGACGCAGTTGTTGTTCGCACGATGCCTCCTGGGACACTTGAGCAGGTTGTCTGGCGAATGGATCTGCTGGCGGGACTTGAGGCACAGGGGCTTGCCATTGTGAATTCTCCGAAGGCACTGGAATGTGCTGTCGATAAAGCCCTGACCACTCAACGACTGGCACTTGCCCGGATTCCGGTCCCGGACACGATTGTGTGTGAATCCTTTGAGCGAGCCATGGCTGCGTGGTCAGAGCTGGGCAGAGACGTGCTGGTAAAGCCGCTTTTCGGATCTGAAGGGCGTGGGATCGTGCGTATCTGTGAGGAGGAAATTGCGGTTCGCGTTCTTCGTACGCTGACTCGCATGGGCAGCGTGCTGTACCTGCAACGCTGTCTCGACACCACCGGCGGTGATCTGCGGCTGCTCCTGCTGGATGGACAGTTACTGGGGGCAATTCGCCGTATTCCCGGAGCAGGCGAGTTTCGGGCCAATCTGGCCTGTGCAGGTACCGCGATCGCGTATGAACCGACGGATGCGGAACGTGAGCTTGCAGTACGTGCAGCTGAGGTGACGCAGTCGGTATTTGCGGGAGTCGATCTGATGTATGATGATGACGGCCAACCGCTGGTGATTGAAGTGAATGCGGTTCCCGGGTGGAAAGGTCTGCAGCAGGCCTGCCGGGTCAATGTCGCCGAAGTTTTTCTGCGCTGGCTGGAAATTCGTGTCAGTGCAGGTGCCAGGAAATGAACAGATGAAGATTCGCCGTATCTTTGCTCATCGTGTCGAACTTCCCCTCGGAGAGGGGGCCTATAAGTGGTCCGGAGGTAAATCGGTTACGGTCTTCGACAGTACCGTTATCGGTGTTGAAACTGATGAGGGACAGGTGGGATATGGGGAGGTGTGCCCACTGGGACCATTTTATCTGCCCGCTTACGCCGCAGGTGTCCGTGCCGGTCTGAAGGAACTGGGGCCACACCTGATTGGCATGGATCCCCGTGACATTACTGTGCTGAACGAACGGATGGACGCTGCGCTCAAAGGGCACCCCTACGTTAAATCAGGAATCGATATCGCCTGCTGGGATCTGCTTGGGCACATTACCGGACTGCCAGTATGTACATTGCTCGGTGGCCGATTCGGTGACAAGGTCAGACTCTATCGAGCGATTTCCCAGGAGTCGCCGGATGAAATGTCACGCAAGGTCCAGGGCTACAAGGCTGAGGGTTACACGCGTTTTCAGCTGAAGGTCGGTGGTGACCCTGATGTGGATATCGAACGGATCCATGCCGTTCGCGCCATGCTGGACGCCGGCGATCGTCTGGTGGCGGATGCCAATACCGGCTGGACACAGCACGAAGCCGTGCGTGTTGTGCGGGCAGTTCGAGACGTCGACGTTTACATCGAGCAGCCTTGTCTGACTTATGAAGAGTGTCTTGCGGTGCGGCGGCAGACAGATCATGCATTCATTCTGGATGAAAATATTGACAGTCTGCAGATGCTGCTGCGTGCTCGCGGTGACCTTGCCATGGATGCGGTGAACCTGAAGATCAGCAAGCTCGGAGGCCTGACAAGAACTCGGCAGCTGCGGGATCTGTGCGTGAGCATGGGGATTGCCATGACACTTGAAGACAGCTGGGGCGGGGATATCACGACCGCTGCAATCGCCCATCTGGCCCACAGTACTCCGGAAGAATTCCGCTTCACCAGTACCGACTTCAACAGTTATGTGACCGTCAGTAATGCGTCCTCGGCACCGCAGCGAGTCAATGGATTCATGGAGGCATCGACTGCACCCGGGCTGGGAATCGAACCTCGTTTTGATGTCCTTGGTGACGTACTTGTTGACGTCCACTGAGCGGCAGCGAATCAGCGTTCGCTGTTGCTTTTCAGCCAGTCGGCTGCGTTGCTGATGATCTGATCTCCCTCACGCAGACCGTCCAGAATACGAACATCGCTTCCGCTGACTTCGCCCGGCTTGACAGCAATCCGGATGGGGGCCGCTGCTCCGGGTCGCTGCAGCAGGACGGATGGAGTGGTGCCGTCCTTCAGTATTGTTGACCGCGGAATCACAATGGCGTTCTGGTGGGAGCTGAGAGGAACCCGAACAGTCGCCTGCATCTGCGGATGAACCCATTCCCGCTGCTCATCTGTGAGGTGCAGGACCGCATCCAGAACGAACTCCCGGATGTGCGATCCGTTAACGTCTCTTGAACGCGGGTATGCGGAGATTTCGCGGACGGTAGCCTGCAATGGCTGGTCGTCGTATCCGGCGATAAGGACATCAACAGTCATTCCTGCTGATGTGCGGCTGATCAGCGTTTCGTGGATCGGGAACTGCACCTTCAGTTCGGACTCGTCAGGTATCTGAAAGATCGCCTGGGTGCGGTAGACGGAGTGACCAGTCTCGATGGGATTTCGACCGCGGCTGCGTTCATACCAGGTGTTGGCGTAAAGCACCTGCCCGTCACAGGGGGCACGAATTGTACAGGCTTCGATACTCTCGCGGGCTGTTCGAGCATAACGCTCATAGATGTCGACTCGCCGCTGATCCGTAAGAATCTGCATGCGCGCTCGAGTTTCCATCAGGGAGTTGCTGAGTTCTGTTCGCTCACGGCTGAGTTTCAGATTGCTGGCCTGATAGCTGAGCTTACGAGTGGTCACCGGGTTCGTATATTCTTCCAGCAGATACTTTCGACCCTCCAGACGCTGGAGCTGCTGCATCCGTGCGGTACGGTCAAGTTCCAGCTCCATCACCTGGGCGTGATTGGCCATTCCTCGCATCCACATGCCGTACATGAATTCAACTTCATCATTGGCAGTGGACGCGCGATCTCTGCTCATCTGCAGATCGCGATTCAGTGCGCTGATCTGATTCGGCCACGTGCCCTCCTCGTATTCCTTCAGACTCATTTCCGCGCTGTCGAGCGAAAACTGAGCTGCCGCCAGCTTGCGTTCCGAACGGGACTCCTGCAGTTCAAGGTCGTTTCTGGAACGGGTGAGGCGAGCGTTTGCATTAATCAGGTACACTTCGCGGGCACGCAGAAATTCTTCGATTTCGGATGAATCCAGAACGCAGACGATGTCGCCCTTGCGGACTTCAGTGCCTTCCGGCAGCAGGCTGAGAATCTCAACAGTCCACAGACACTCGGACTGCACTAATGTTGTTCTGATTGGCTCAACCGTCCCGAAGGCTTCTTCACTCAGCTGAAAGTGCGACAGCTTCACAGAGTGCAGAGGAAAAGGTGCCACATCCTGCTGAGTGCGCACCGCAATCACTCCTGCAGACAGAATCACTGTCAGCAGTACAGGAATCAGCCGCAGCTTCAGCGCACGGCGAAATGGTGTGCGGGAGGAGTTATTCACGGAGTCAGAGACATTCGGCGGGGAGCCGAATCACAGCGGAAGGCGGGTGGGAAATCTGAGGTGGGATAATCCTGCCGTAGCCGAGTCAGACGAAGTGATCAGCGACTGGCAGGAAGTTGTGGTACTGCTGATCCATCGACCGAATTCGTTGACGAATCCAGCTATTCTGCAGGAGTGCAGATGGCCGGCGAGCACTCTGCTGATTCTATCAGCACGCTTCCATATGGCTGCCATGAAATTGGCGGGAACGCTGCTATTCCCGGATAGTTTCTCCTCAACTGTGGCAGCAGCTGCCGTCTCAGTTTTGATGATCATTCGGGTTGTCCGTGCAATACAGTGTCTTCAGCGACAGTGTAGTGGAGTTATTGATTAATACCCTGGTATTGCCGTTGTGCTGTTGCGAAGATTGCTGTGGACGCTCGCTTCACCGCAACAGAGAAAGACAGCAGCTGTGGCGAATGACTCCGGGTTCCTGCAACTCAATTCTGACATGGCCACCTGGCTGGGCGTCGGGCAGGTCTATCTGTCACCGTCAGTTCGCAGTTTCCAGTTCATTGCTGTGGCTTCGTCAAGGCTTAGCCGCCGCACCACGCTGTTCGTGCAATGGGCAGAACAACTGCAGTCATTGCTGCAGTGTCTGCCGCAGAATTCAGCAATTCTGATTCACCAGGCCTGTGCAGGGCATCGTCTGCTGCAGCGAGCATGCGAACGGTATGGCATCCCGACAGTCGAAATTGTGCTGTTCAGTCAGCTTCACGCTCTGACAGCTGAATCCAGAGACGCTCCACCAGGTGACTGGCAGGAATCCTGCCAGTCGCTTGCGGTCAGATGGTCATCGGCGTCGATCCCGGGTGCGGGATGCACCGGTTTTCTGGCTGTTCCGCAGGAAAGCACGACAAGTGGTCTGCATACTGACCTCCGGGATGTGCCTTTGCACGATCGTGTTCTGTTTGCCATGGCAGATCGAATTCATCTGCTGCGGGTGCGCAGTGGCGGGAATATTCAGCGTCTGGTCAGATGCTCACAACGCTCATCATTTGCAGGCACAAAATCGATCACCATCAGCGATTCCGCTGCGAAACCCTGTTCGACTGCAAAGGGGTCAGCGGCTGCTGAGGCAAGGTTTCATCGAAGCAACGCTCCGTCGTTGCCTGCTGACGGACCGCTGCAGGACCCTGAAAGATGGCTGGTCCACTGGACCAGAGAATTCCGCGGCCCATGGCCGGGCGAATCGGAAACGCAGTACCATGATGCCGTTCTTCTGAGTACAGCAGTAGATCATTCCGCCTGTGGTACGTTGCAGCGAATTCTCAGGGAGGAATTGCTGCGAGCGTCGACACAGGCCATTCGTGGGGGTCACGCCGTTGTTTCGTTCACGGCAGTGCCGCTGCGTGAATTTCGGGACCGTCATGTCTATCGAAAACACCGTCGTCGGTATGACTTTGAGCCGTGGGGGCTGGCGCTGCGGAAATCAGTGCTGCTCAGATTCGGGGCCGCTCCGGTGTGCTACTCAGATGCCCGGTCGTGGTCAGATTTTCCGGCAGAACAGCGTCCATGGTTTCAGCGCCGGGTCTGCAGTGCGGCGCTGGACACGGAAGCGGAACAGGAGTGGCGAATCTGTGGTGATCTTTCGCTGGTGTCATTCAGTTCAGAGGATCTGGTGGTCTTCGTCGACAACAGCAGTGCCGCAGTTGCTCTGCGACAATGGTGCAGATTTCCGGTCCTGGTACTGCCAAATAAACGGACTCCATAGCGGGCGGCCGTCAGTCGGTCAGAATTGGTGCGGCCGTCGTCGTTGTTGCAGAGGAAAAGTCCAGCGAGGCACGAATCTGAGTGCCTGAAAAATGCAGCAGGGTATTCCTTTGCGACGCTGACAGTGTCATCAGATTTACCTGTCCCGGTCGATTTTCCAGCAGCCGACAGGTGATCGAGGTGTGCCGAAGTTCTGTTCCTGCAGCAATGCCGGCAGTTACTGCAGCGAGATCCTGCTGCTGCGGGCAGAGTTCAAAATATGTCCAGACATTGGTTTCTTCCAGTTCTGCTCCGACCCACTCCAGTGACCAGTTTCGTGTCTGAGTAGCGATGCTGACTCTGCTGCTGATGTATTCCTGCAGCAGAGTCTCTGCATCGGCTGATCGGTCGAGGCTGATTCGTTTTCCGTGGAGTCGTGAAAGTTCATCTTCCACCACGGCTGCCGGCATGCAGAGGGCAACTTCAAAGCATGACGATTCAGAGTTCCAGTCCAGTTCTGCCATGGTGGCATGAAAAGGATGTGCTGCTTCAGCACTGGATGCGTGCGGAAGCAGCAGGACAGTCAACACCACAAACAGGAGTCGCATTATTCACTCTCCTCCTGTTCAGATTTCTCTTCTGTCTTTCCGAGTCCGGCCTTCTGCATTGGATTGCGTGATTTCTGGTCCTTGAACAGGCGAAATCTGCTTTTCTGAATGACTGGCGGAAAGTGATTGTTGGAGCGGTCGGCATCTGCTGTTTCAAGGTGCGGGTCGACCTCCACGGAAACTACCGGTTTCTCTGTGATCACCAGTTTTGTGACTGCTCTGGAATTCCTGACCCACACCTCAGCCGGGAAGCGAACTTCACTGGTGGTGTCGTCATCGAAAGTCAGTTTCAGGATGACCGGCATGACCAGGCCACCCCTGTTTTCCAGATCGATCAGATGGAAGAACTGCTGGTTGCCCAGAAGTTGTTTTTCAGGTTCGCTGAGATTGTCAAGCCGCTTCTCAAAGGCCTTACGATCCTCATCGGTGACATCCAGTTCATCGTAGGAGTTGTAGAAGTCCTTCAGCACCGGATACAGGTTGGCTCGCTTTGTAAGTTCCTGGTTGCGCTGCTCGGAAAAGGTCCTTGGTCGCGAGTCGCGTTTCTCTTTGCTGCGTGTTGCTTCTTCATCCGGATTCCCATTGGAAACCTGGTACTGATGTACGGCAGTGACTGCGATGTCGACATGGTCAGTGGAGTAGAACCAGCCGTACCAGAACCAGTCGAGATCAACTCCGCTGGCATCTTCCATCGTTCGGAACAGGTCGGCCGGTTCCGGCCGCCGGAACATCCAGCGCCGCGAGAATTCCTGGAACGCGAAGTCGAACAGTTCTCTGCCAAGTACGGTTTCTCTGAGGATGTTGAGTGCAGTTGCGGGCTTCCCATAGGCATTGTTGCCGACCTGCAGAATTGACTCGCTGTTGGTCATGATCGGGACCTGACCTGTACTGGTCATGTATCCGGTGATCAGACGTGGTTCACCACGCCGCGACGGGTAATCATCTTCCCACTCAACTTCGGCAAGGTACTGCAGGAATGTGTTCAGCCCTTCATCCATCCATGTCCACTGACGTTCGTCGCTGTTGACGATCATCGGAAAGTAGTTGTGTCCGACTTCATGAATGATGACGGTGATCAGCCCGTACTTGGTGCGATCGGAGTATGTGCCGTCTGCTTCTGGTCGTGGACCATTGAAGCAGATCATGGGATATTCCATGCCGCCGACAGGCCCGTTGACAGAGATTGCCGTCGGGTACGGATAATCAAAGGTGTAGCGGGAATAGACGTCGAGCGTGTGCACAATCGCCTGGGTGGAGTACCTGCTCCAGAGTGGTTCCCCTTCGTTCGGGTAGTAGGACATCGCCATGACGCGTTGACCGCCCACGTCGTGACCCACGGCGTCCCAGATGAATTTTCGGGACGAGGCGAAGGCAAAGTCGCGGACATTCTCGGCGTGGAATTCCCAGGTCCTTGAGCCGCTGGCAGCTTCCTTCTGACTGGCCAGTGCTTCCTCCGGTGTCACGATGAACATGGGCTCGGTTGCTTCGCGCGCCTGGTTCAGGCGATTTCTCTGCTGTTCGGTGAGTACCTGATCCGGGTTCTGCAGGACCCCGGTTGCTGCAACGATGTGATCTTCCGGAACCGTAATGCGGACCTTGTAGTCACCGAACTCCAGAGCAAATTCTCCGCGCCCCAGATACTCCTTGTTCTGCCAGCCTGTGGCGTCGCTGTAGGCACACATACGAGGAAACCACTGGGCAATTTCATACAGGTAGTTGCCGTCCTTCTCAAAGAACTCGCAGGCCGTGCGGCCCGGTGAAACACGTGCATCGGGAACCTGATAGCTCCAGCCGACGCTGAAGCGAAACTTCTCCCCTGGCGCAAGTGGCTGCGGAAGATCGATCCGCATATTGGTGGTGACCACTGTCCATCTGAGCGGATCACCTGCGGCCGTGCTGACAGCCGAGACGGTGACACCTCCATCAAATGTTTCCGCCGTGAGCAGTTGCTCAAAGGAGAGATAAGAGAGACCTGACTGAAGTTCCGGTGACGGAGTCGTCAGGCGGTTTCCGGAACGCAGTGACTTCAGATTCGGATCCAGCTGCAGCCAGATGTACTTCAGTGTGTCAGGAGAATTGTTGTAGTAGGTGATCGTTTCCTGACCGGTGAGAATCTGCTTCTGGTCATCCAGCGTGACATCAATTTCATAGTCCGCCTGCTGCTGCCAGTAACGATGGCCCGGAGCACCGGAGGCAGTGCGGTAGTCGTTTGGGGTAGGCAGGATTTCATCCAGCTGACGGAATTTATCCCGCTGGCCATATTTGTCGTTGAGTACAGTCTGAGCAGAGAGTGGGGCAGCGAATGTGACTGCAAGCAGCAGCACAACCAGAGTGATGGAATACAGGTGCACCGCGTGACGCATGGTGAGGCTTTCGTGGAAACAGAAGTAGTCCTGTGCCGGGGCACCGCCTGCAGACCAGCAGGCGACCCTGATTGGGCGATTATGGGGTTTTCGGAGCATTCGACAAGCAAGCAGCGGATCTGCAGGAGCTGGTGCAGCAGGTGCAGGCATGGAATCTCTGCAGCGGCACAGAGTTGCAGTTGCTGCCCGTCCGGCGCTTTCAACCGGCCGGAATTGCCTGAAGCTGCGGCAAAAACATCACTCAGACTGGCCGGAAACTGCAGTATTTTTTCCCTCTTGACCAAAATTGCCGGTTTCTTCTAACCTCCGCATCGGTCGGAGATTGTTCCTGTCTTCGATCATCCTCTCAGTCTCTCCTCTCATACTCTGGCAACCGGTCAAGGTGCTCCGCTTCGCCCCAGGAACTTCGAACAGGCAGCGAGATCTGACGCACTCACCGATGCCGGTTTCCTTCCCGACTGCTGTCTCCGACGGCTCAACGGAGGTTCTCACGATGTCCAGTCTGAAAACACTGGCCCTTGGCCTGTTACTGATTACCGGTACCAGCGGCTGCTGCCTCCTGGGCCATGGCTACCCTGGAATGTACGGCTATCCCATGGGAGCCGGCTGCAATACGTGCCCCAACGGTGCCTGCGGCCCCATGCAGGGTGGAATGCTCTCCGGACCTACTCGCAGTGCCATGTTTGCTCAGCCCGTACAGGGGTCTCAGCAGCTGGTGCTGATTGATCCCGGTCCGACGATCAACTGAACCTCACGGATTCCGCATCTGGTGAGACCCGGCAGTTCCAGGGAACTGCCGGTGGCAGCTCTGCTGCAGCTGCTTACGTTGCGCAGCAGTGGTCAGATTGATCGTGTGGTCACAGCGTTATTTCCTGCTGCGCCATTCCTGCGACGCAGGCTGAGCAGCATGAGCTTGCGCTGCCGCACATGAATGTGGCCCGGATCGCTGCCGCTTAAGCACTCCTGCGAAACCCGTCTCGTCCGGCAATGATGGAATCTGCGTCGAAGCGGCGGCCGAAGTACCGCACAATGGCGTCCTGATTGCTGAGGACGGTTTCGGCGTTTCCCGAGACCAGCACCCTGCCATCGCAGATGATATAGGACCGGTCGGCTATGGTGAGCATCTCTCGCTCGCGATGGTCGGTGAGCAGAATTGCAATTCCACGCTCCGTCAGCTTCCGCATGATATCCTGGATGTCGTGCAGAGTCTTGGGGTCGATCCCCGTGAATGGTTCGTCGAGCATCAGGATTTCAGGTTCACACGCCAGTGCTCGAGCAATTTCCAGCCGCCGTGCTTCACCGCCGGAAAGGGATCCTGCCAGCTGTTTGTGGCGATCAGAGAGATCGAATTCTTCCAGCAGTGCATGAGCGCGCTCTTTGCATTCGTGACGGCTGAGTCCATGAAATTCCAGCACGGCAATGATGTTTTCTTCCGTGGTCAGCCTGGCAAAGATGGACTTGTCCTGTGGCAGATAACCAAGGCCGTATCGAGCCCGCTGGTACATTGGCCAGTTGGTTACATCTGTGCCTTTGAGCAGCACGCGACCTTCAGTTGGTGCCACAAGCCCACAGGCCATCCGAAAGCTGGTACTCTTGCCAGCTCCGTTCGGTCCCAGAAGTCCGACGATTTCGCCCCTGTTGACTGCAAAGGAGACCCCATCAACTGCGCGTTTTCCAGGATAATCGCGAACCAGTTTTACACAGCGGAGCAGTTCCATTGAGAGCGTCCTTTCTCTCACTTGAAAGTGAACGGCCTGAACAGTCGGATTGGTTCAGGCTGCAGTCGTCTGGAGCAGAAGGCTAGCGAATCAGTTTCATCCGCGATAGATCGGGGTAAAAGGGAAGCCGGTAAAGCGGGTATTCCTTCGGCTTCAGCGAAGGATTTCGACCATTCGAACCATGGCCCATCACACCGAATCCCTTCCCACCATTCAGGAACGGCACTCCATGAGGCCAGAAGATGAACATGGCCTCACCAATCAGGTCCGTTGTCCGAACTGCATAGCGATTGCTGCGGATGCCACGCATGGGCCGGCTGTACTGATCGAACAGCCGGCTGTCCTTGCTGGCCGGGGAATTGTCACCCAGCATCAGGTATTCGTCGTCCGCCAGAGCAAAGTACAGTTCGTCGCCGTACTCTTCTTCCAGATCTTCCTGGATTTCTGCATAGCGAATCGCATATGCAGCCGGAGATCGCAGACAGTTGGACAGTGACTGTCGGGCCTGAAACAGGGGGGAAATATGTTCTTCCACGGCAGACTGCTGATATTCCCGATTGAATTCGGAAGTGTACGGGTTGGCCATCACCTGTTCCGGGGAACTCAGCACAATCAGATCATTGCGATAATAAATATCCCGCAGCAGCTGCAGCTCTGAAACCCTGCCGCCAATTCCATTTGAGACAGCAATTCCAGCAGGGGCAAGGTCTGCATTTGAGGGCAGATTGAGAGCGTCCGTGGTGAATTCAGCGGGCTGATCTGTCGGCACCAGGTCGCCGTCGACCCAGAGCAGCAGCCGATCGTCGACATTGGCAAAACAGATCTCATGTTCGTCATCGATGGAGATTTCTGCCTGCCCTTCTGCAATTACCTGATCAACAGGGGGCGTGGCGACATCAGTCGCAGAGCGGACGATGAACTGAATATTTCCGTCGGCAGGCCTGATGCGACACTGGACAGTTCGCATGCCTTCGACCAGTTCAATAAGGACAAATCCATCCGGGTTGCTGACGTCCGTCACCTGCAGACTGAACCGAAGCGTCAGGTCGCTGGTCCAGAAGCGGCCCTGATCTGAGCTGCCACTTTCCGCATTGAAGCCACAGAAGTCCGTAATCAGCTCGGGAGCCAGCGGTGACTGCAGCGGTGTACCGTTTGCTGCTGCCTGCAACTGTGCCGCCGATGGAATCAGATGGCGGTAGCGGATCCAGCTCAGGTCTGCCGATGCAGGAGCAATCGAGAAGCTGCGTTCCTCACGATCTTCCTGCCATGCATTGGCGGCAGCAGGCCAGCCGGCAAAGTCGACACCATCCCGATCCTGCTCAGATGGAGCTGCTTGAATGGAGGGAACCCAGCGTTCTTCGGCGCCGATTTCCAGGAGCCGGGAGGGAGGATAGCGGTCATCGTAGACAGGAATCTGAATCGCCAGTTGTCGATCGACACGCTGTTTCCTTTGAATCTGCCACGGTTCATCTGCAGATCGGCGGGAGTAGACATCGCCCTGCCGCAGACGGACGGTTTCTCCCGGCAGTCCGATCAGTCGTTTGATGTAGTTGATGTGTGGTTCTTCGGGATTACGGAAGACCACGACATTGAATCGTTCAAACGAATGCACCTGTTTGTTGACGACAATGCGATCACCATTGAACACAGGTGCCTCAAAGACATCATTGACGAAACGACAGTTGGGGCATGAAGAGTGTCTGACGCGGTGCTGCAGCAGCCCGGATTCCTGGTCGATCTCCTGGCTTGCGCCGACGGGATAAGGCAGGCCACAGCCGTCGCAGACCACCTCCTTGTGACGACCAAACAGTGTTGGCGCCATGGAGCCGGTGGGGATGACAAATGCTTCAGCTTCGTACGTCTTGAAGATGAATGCCAGGATGAAGGCGATGGCGATCGCTTCCACAGTGTCTCGAATACCCTCTTCACGGCGCACAGGAGCGGCTTTGGCTGTGGCGTCCCTGTCTGCAGGTGTCTTCGATTCTGATTTGGTCATTTGCTTGTGCTGATTTCAGATTTTTTTGAGCAGGCAGGATCGTCCACCGCAGAGAGGATTCTAGACCGGTGAAGTCCTGAAGTCTTCAGTGAATGCGGCGAATTCGTGATCTGTCAGGGATGCGAACTGGCAGCTGATATCCACCCAGGCTGAGTATTCCGGGGCGCGAAGGCAGATGCACCAGAAACGGTCGCCCCAGCAGCAGTTCATGGGAAACCAGTGGCTGCTCCCAGTTTCTGCTGTCAGATGAAACGGGACTGTTGTCGCCCAGAACGAAGTAATGCCGCGGTGGGATCAGCAACGGTGCTGTCACCGCATTCCGACCCCAGCCGGGCGTGTAAAACACATCGCGAAACATTTTCAGTGAGCTGATCTGTACCTGGCCACCGCGAATTCCAAGTGCCCAGCGACTCTGCTGTTCATGACAGATGCTGATCTGCTGGGATCGGGCCGCATCACGAGCCGTTCCGCCGATCGGCGAGACGCTTGCCGCAACAGGTTGCTCTGTCGAATCGTCGACCTGCAGAACTCGAACGGATTCCAGCAGCACTCGATCATCAATTGCAACCGAAATCTGTCGATCGAATGTGGAAACCTGCAACCGCATTTGTCCGTCACTCTGCTGGTCAATGTCCGTATGTGGAAGTCGTGCACTGCAGATCAGCTCGCCACTGTCGAGTGAAACCAGCGCTGCTGTCTGCGAGTCGAATGAGAGTGCCAGTCCGAAGCTGCTGCTGCCAACAGGGATGCGAACATGCACTGATAATGGTGCCTCAGCCCACTCCAGTTCAGCTTCCAGCATCAGATCATTGACCACGTACTCCGGACTGGCGACAAGCGAATTGTAACCATAGCGATCGGTGACAGGGGCCAGATGCGAGCGAGCGGCGAGGCGAAAGACGGCGGTCCGAAACTGCTCGTTCTCGGCATCACGGAGCAGGACATGCTGCAGACCCTCAGGCAGTACACCTTCACACTGCAGTACTTCGCGGGTCGCGTCGTAGTGCACCTGGGAAGACCACGGTATCGGAACTTCCTGATACATCGCTTCAAATCGATTCCAGTCAGTCAGTGCAGCGGCTGCAGCCAGCGGCGTCTCTGTCAGATGATGTCCTCCTGCTGATCGCCAGTAGCGAAAGTGCACCCATGACGGACCTGCCGGCACAGGCTGACTTTCCGCTGCCGCATCAGTGCTCAGAATTCGGTTTTCATGACAGATCCAGCCATCATCCAGTTCCCACGGCAGCTGCCAGTCAGCATCTTCCGGACGACAGGCGAGGTCGCAGACAGGGATCCTCATCTCCAGCTGCTGTTTCCAGCTGCGAGCGGTCCGCTGACCATTGATGAAAAGGTCCCCGGCAACAATCTGTAACTGATCATTCGGGAGCCCGACCAGCCGTTTCACAAATGTTTCCGCCGGGTCCGCAGGACTGCGAAAGACGACTGTCTCCCAGCGCTTTGGTTCGCGCAGATCATAAACGTGACGCTGGACGAGCAGCTGATCACCCTGACTGTTCATAATTGTGCCGACGTCAATCCCGCTGTGGCTGCAGTTCGGGCAGGTGGCAGCACGCCCCGGACCAGAAGGTTCAAGGATCCCGCCGCCGTCAACAGAGTCATCGAAGGCGACTCCGAAGGCAAATTCGAAATCGCACTGAGGGCAGGTCACCACGCGATGAAAGCCACGCAGCCCCGGGGCCATGGATCCTGTGGAAATCAGGTAGCCCTCAAGGATGAACGTCTGGAGCATCATGACGGTAATCACAAAGCAGACGCTCAGGTCAGCGGCCTGTCGCAGAGCAGCGATTCCATCAGCAGATGTTCTGCTCATCGGCGCACTCCTGAATTTCGGCGACAATGCAGCTGCAGCGGAGTACTGGCGTTGATCATGGCAGATGCGACGACCGGGCGCAGATCCGCTTCCGGCGGCTGTGATCGGAAGCAGGGAATTGTCAGGACCCTGGCCATCAGTCAGATCTTTGATTTGTTCGGGGTACAGCATTGATTGAGGACAGCGGAGCATAGTCGAAAGCGAAGTTGCTCGAAAACTGAAGTTGCCGGACTGGCAAATCGGCTCTCCCGGGGCTCGGTGAGGAGTGACGGCGTCGGAAAGAGCGGCAGAATCTGCCGTAACAGAAAGAACGCGTTCAACAGCTGTTCTGTGAAGGTCGACCCGTGCTAATCGCCTCAGGATCCTTCAAAAACGCTCAAGCAGTCGTTTTTCATGGAGCGATGAAACGCACAGAGTCAGTTTTTGCGGCATCCTGGCAGGATTTGGGTTGAACGCCTGAGCGGGAACGCTGAAACTGCGTGTCAGCAACAGGCCTGCCCGCAATCGCTGCAGACCCGGTTTGCGGCTGAACTGCTTGAAGCACACATCTTCTGGTCCTTGGAAAGGGATATAGGCATGGGGTCTGGTTCGCGAGGTGTCGTTGTGACATCGATGGGATTCGCCGGTCTGATGCTGCTGCTTTCAGGTGCTGACCTGGCCGTTTCAGTTCCCTTCGGCGGTCAGATGGTGTTCGACGTGATGATGATCATTGCGTCCGGGATTGTGATGTACATGGGGGTCAACTGCCTGAAGGATTTCCGCTGAACATCACCAGCCAGTGCGATCACATTGTTTCAGCAGTCTTCCCCTGCTGCTGACAACTGCCGGAATCCTGTCCAGTGTTTCGGCAATTCTCCGGGGCCTGTGCTGGCACGGCGGTCCTGCCGCACTTCCCGCAGTGATCAGATTGTTCGTTGAACACGGAAGTTCCTCGAATGCCAACTTCTCTGCATCAGCAGCTTTGCAGTTTCTACGTACGTGATCCGGATCGTCACGAGGTGCGTCTGGGCAGGTACCGCATTGATGCCATCGATGGCCATGGTCGCCTGATTGAGATTCAGTGTGCGTCGCTGGCGCAGATCCGCGATAAGATTCGCCGCCTGCTGGAGCAGCATCAGGTGATCGTCGTCAAACCCCTTGCAGCTCGACGTCGGATCACACGTCTGGAAGAAGCCGGAGGAACGCAGCTGAATTCGCGCTACAGCCCGCGGCGGCAGCAGTTCTTCGAGATCTTTGATGAGCTGGTTCACTTCGGCGTTTTTCCACATCCGCGACTACGGCTGGACATTGTGATGACAGAGCAGGAAGAGCTCCGGATTCCTCCCAATGAACGTGCCTCGTGGAGGAAAAAGTACAGTGTTTCCGATCGTCTGCTGGTCGACGTGCAGCAGACGATTTCGCTGAAGACGCCGACAGATCTCTGGCATCAGCTGGGTGTTTCTCTGCCCGCGGTCTTTACCACGCTGGAGCTCTCAGAAGCCTCCGGGATGCCGCGATGGCTGGCCCGTAAGGCTGCCTGGTGCCTGCACCGGATGGACTTTCTGACAGTCTGTGGGAAGCGCGGAAATGCGATCGAATATCGGCTCACCCGAACCGTTCGTCGCCGTCGGGCCAGTTGAGCCGGATCTGCGTATTTCGGCAGTCATCGCCATTCCTCCGCCGGCGGTGCTGACTTTGCCGCTGAGGGATTCGGCTGCAGTAATTCTGCCGGGCTGACAGCTGCCGGCCGCTGCAAACCGCCGTTGAGCCTGAAGGTCGTGGATCGATACATTTCGGTCAGTTCTGGTCACAACTCCCGGGAATGGATTCCGCGCATGAACGCTGTGTTCAAGAGACAGTCTCTCCGATCGCTCATCGTCTGCTGTACTTTGCTCATTGGGATGTTCAGCGGTCTGCTGACCTTGATTTCCGGCTGTCAGACTGTTCCGATGACAGAGCGTCGGCAGTTGCTCCTGATGTCGGAAGAGTCGGAAAATGAGATGGGCCTGGCCGCCTGGAGCGAAGTCCTGGAGCAGGAGAAGCCATCGACGAACCAGGACTGGGCAGCGATGGTGCGGCGAGTCGGCGAGCGAATTGCTGCCGTAGCGGGTCGCCCGGATTTCGAATGGGAATTCAGGGTCATTGATTCCGACAGCATGAATGCATTCTGTCTGCCGGGTGGAAAAGTAGCTGTCTATACCGGAATTCTTCCGGTGTGTCGCGATGAAGCAGGTCTGGCAGTGGTCATGTCGCATGAAGTTGGTCACGCGATCGCCCGTCACGGGGGCGAACGGATGTCCTACCAGACCGCGCAGAACCTTGGCAAATCGGCAATTGGCATGGTGATGCAGAATCAGAAGGAGCAGAAGCAGCTGATCGTTATGACAGCCTATGGAGCTGCATCTGAGTACGGAGTCATTCTTCCCTACAGTCGCCGGCATGAGCTGGAAGCTGATGGGATCGGGCTGAAGCTGATGGCACAGGCCGGCTATGATCCGTCAGTAGCCCCGGAATTCTGGGAACGATTTTCTTCCATGAAGCAGGGCGAATCTCCGATGGAGTTTCTTTCAACGCACCCGTCGGATGCCCGTCGCGCAGCAGCGCTTCGGGAGCAGTTGCCCGCTGCCATGACTGCGTACAAAGCAGCAGCGACGCAGTACGGCACTGGTGAAGCCATCGCCGCAGCCGAGTGACGCTTGCCAGTCACGCCTGAGGCTGCCAGCCGGAAGTCCCGGAGTTTCTGAGTATTCAGATCTGCGGCCCCGTCAGATGAATTCTGAGCATTACTTCGCCTGTGGACTGCCCGTGCAGTGCCAGCACGCTAGAGTATGTTCTCGCAAAGCCTGAGTGTCCGGACGCAGCAGGCAGTCGCACTGGTCTGTGCAGACGCTGACAGACCGCAGCAGCTCCGGCAGTGGAGTGCAGAGAACGCAGAGGGCGGGGAGAACACACTGTGATACAGCCTCAGATTTCGGCAATCCTCAGACAGGTGCAGAAAGCAGTTCAGGGGTGTGAGGATGTCATCCGCCTGTGTCTGGTCACGCTGCTTGCTGATGGACACGTACTGCTTGAAGATGCCCCCGGACTTGGCAAGACAACACTGGCACGCGCGTTTTCCGTTGCTCTGGGGTGTACGTTTCACCGCATCCAGTTCACGCCTGATCTGCTGCCGGCGGATATTCTGGGTGGCAGCATTTATCGTCAGGATCGCGGCGAATTCGAATTTCTCCCCGGCCCCATCTTTGCTCAGCTGCTCCTGGCGGATGAGATCAACCGGACGACTCCGCGGATGCAGAGTGCCCTGCTGGAGGGAATGAGTGAGCGACAGGTTTCACTCGAGGGAACAACGCACGTTCTGCCACCACCGTTCTTCGTCATCGCCACTCAGAATCCGTGGGATTCCGAAGGGACCTTTCCGCTCCCGGAAAGTCAGCTCGACCGCTTCATGATGTGCCTGTCCATGGGGTATCCGAACCGAGACGCTGAGCTGCAGATCATCCACGATCACCGGGAGGGGCAGCCGCTGGACACACTGCAGGCAGTGGTCACAGCCGAGGATGTGCTCAGCCTGCAGCAGCAGGCACAACGTGTGCAGGTCGATGAGTCGCTTGCCGGATGGATTCTGGATATTGCTCACGCGACACGGACTCACCCGGATGTCACGCTGGGCGTCTCCACACGCGGCGTACTCACACTCTACCGGGCGGCACAGGCGCGTGCGTTTGTGGATGGGCGCGATTTCGTGATTCCGGATGATATCCAGGAACTTGTGCAGCCTGTTCTGGCCCATCGACTGGTGAGCCGCGGGACAGCTGCGGAAGATCATCGTCGCCTTGCGGCCCAGATTCTGAGCGAGATTCTTTCCGGGCTGACTGTTCCGGTCTGAGTCGAGGACGGCGACTGGTCAATTGCTCTGATGCAGACACTGGCAGGAATCAGTTGTGCCCGGCTGGAATTCAGTCTGCCAGCGGCAGGCGAATCCTGGTACCTCGCAGGCAGTTCAGTTGCGAGATTTCAGCATCCGCAGCTCGTAGCTGACCCTCTGTTGTTCGGTGCGTCAGAATTACCAGGCGAGCGATCCCGGGGGTGTCAGCTGTCTCAGCTGTCTCAGCTGTCTCATCCTGTCGAACACTGCCGATGCTGATGTTGTGCCCACCAAGGATATGGGCGATGTCTGCCAGAACGTGCGGCTGATCTGCAACCATGAACCGCAGGTAATAGCGTCGGCTGAGTTCTTCGGCGGGCAGCAGATCGTGCTGCTGGCCACCACGTGTTCGCAGCAGAGACTGGAATGTGAGTTGAGCACGCCCGGAAGCACAGTCAACAATATCAGCGATCACAGCAGAGGCCGTCGGCATCCGCCCTGCACCGGCTCCACTCAGTGTCAGCCGACCTACAGCATCGCCCTCCACCGCTACATAGTTGTCTGCTCCGCTGGTCATGGAAAGGCTGCGATGTGCTTTCACCATCGTTGGCTGTACTGATACCTCCAGCCGTCCATCCTTGAGTCGAGTTGTTGCCAGCAGCTTGATGCGGTAGCCCAGCTCCTGAGCAACCAGCAGGTCCAGCAGCTCAATCTGATCGATTCCCTGTCGTACGATCTGGTCCATCCGTACATTGGTGCCGAATGCAAGCCGAGTCAGCAGGATGAGTTTCTGGGCAGCATCGGTTCCATCAACATCCATGGCGGGGTCCTCTTCGGCATAACCCAGCCGCTGTGCTTCCGCCAGAACCTCAGCATAGGGCTGACGTTCATTCAGCATACGCGTCAGAATGAAATTGCTGGTGCCATTCAGGATCGCCTCAAGCGAACGGATCCTGTTTCCTGTGAGCGCCGAATTCACCGTGGAGATGATCGGGATTCCACCCGCAACGGCAGCCTCAAAGCACAAGGTGCGTCCGAGTGAGCCGGCCAGCTCAAACAGCTCTTCGCCATGCTCATACAACAACGCCTTGTTTGCCGTAATCACGTCACGGCCGGATTTGAGCAGACGCGTAATGTCAGATAACGCCGGCTCAATGCCTCCTACGACGTGCACAACCAGTTGGCTCTCCGGGTCGTCCAGAATCGCCTGAATGTCTGTTGAAACGCTGCATCCTGAAAGATCAACACCGCGGTCTTTTGAGGGGTCCCTGACCACGACGTGCCGCAGAGTCAGACGCCGGCCACAGCGAGCTGCAAGCAGGTCTGCGGATTCCTGCAGAATCTGGACAACGCCGGAGCCAACTGTTCCGCATCCAATCAGTGCGATGCCCGGACCTGAGGGTTGGTTCATTACGTGATCACTTCAGTTGCAGGCTAAGAAACTTATCAGATTGTCGCGACGAAACGACTGGACATCGTCTTCATCGGCCGGAAGGAAGACGGGTCGGAGCATTGCAAAGCGGAATTCGTCAAACCAATCCAAACCCGTTGCATCCTGAGAATTCCGTGTTGTGAAAACGGTATGACCGACAGGCCCTAAGAAACGCCATTGCGGGTGCCATATTGGCATTCTTGAGTTTGTTGGTGCAGCCAGCGATTGGTGCCATATTGGCATTTTTGTGGCCAGCATGTAGAAAAAAATCTGGGATTTCAATGTTGGGGGATTGGCACGCGGTTCGCTCAGAGTAGAGCGGAGTGATGTTCGTCCGGTGAATCGTCTGGCAAGGATCTGCCCTGGTCCGCAGTAGCGGAATTCGGGTTTGTGCGGGTGAATTTCTGCCAGGCTGACAAGGGAGGTTCAGATCATGGCGTTCGATCCCAGAAAAGTGACGGTCCGTGCGGCAGCAGCAATTCAGAATGCTCAGGAACTGGCGGAGCGGCGGCAGCATCGCCTGTTGCGTCCACTGCATCTGCTCAAAAGTCTGCTCGAAGAGCCGGACGGAATCATGAAGCCTCTGCTGCAGAAGCTGGGGGCACCTCTGCAGCGTCTGCTGCCGATGATTGACGGTGAGCTGGATCGGCTACCGCAGTCTGCGGGATCGTCAGATCCGATATCCGTGTCGGCGGAACTGAATCGTGTGCTGAATGAGGCCCGCCGCAAGGCTGATGGGATGGGCGACGAATATACATCGACGGAACATCTGATCCTTGCTCTGGCAGAGATTCAGGATCAGGCGCAGCGACTGCTGTCACTGAACGGAATTGAATATGGGGACCTGGAACGCGTTGTTCAGGAAATTCGCGGAGGTCAGACAGTGCAGGATCAGAATCCGGAAGAGAAGTATCAGGCTCTCGAAAAGTACGGCAAGGATCTGGTGGAGCTGGCACGGCAGGGACGGATTGACCCGGTGATTGGTCGCGATACAGAGATCCGTCGTGTGATCCAGGTGCTGTCCCGCCGCCGCAAGAATAACCCGGTACTGATCGGTGAGCCGGGCGTCGGCAAGACGGCAATCGTGGAAGGGCTGGCGCATCGCATCGTACTGGGTGACGTGCCGCAGAACCTGCGTGACAAGCGGGTGTTTGCGCTTGATCTTGGTGCATTGATTGCAGGGGCGAAATTCCGCGGGGAATTTGAGGATCGCCTGAAAGCTGTGCTGAGTGAGGTGGAGAAATCCAACGGCCAGATCATCATGTTCATCGATGAACTGCACACGGTCGTCGGTGCCGGCAATTCGGAAGGTGCGATGGATGCCTCCAACCTGCTCAAGCCGGCGCTGGCTCGCGGAGAACTGCATTGCGTCGGCGCGACGACTCTGGATGAGTACCGCAAGTACATTGAAAAGGATCCAGCGCTGGAACGCCGATTCCAGCCGGTCAAGGTGCAGGAGCCGAATGTTGAGGACACGATCTCCATTCTGCGCGGGCTGAAGGATCGTTATGAGAGTCACCATGGAATTCGCATTACAGACGACGCCATCATTGCTGCAGCGACGTTGTCGGATCGTTATATCAACGACCGATTTCTGCCCGACAAGGCGATTGACCTCGTGGATGAGGCGGCCAGCCGCCTGCGGATGGAAATTGATTCCATGCCGGCGGAAATTGATGAAGCGACACGACTGCTGACGCGGATGCAGATCGAAGCTGCTGCGCTGGAAAAGGAAACCAGTGATGAGAGTCAGGAACGGCTGCATGAACTTCGCCGCCAGATTGCAGAACGCGAAGAATCAACCGGACAGCTCAAGGCACGCTGGGAAGCTGAGAAGTCTGCAATTTCCGGCCTGAAGCCGCTCAAGGAAACAATCGAACAGCAGCGGACGGCATTTCAGCAGGCATTCTCGCGAGCGCAGCAGACACTGCGGAATGAAGATTTTGCAGAGGCACACCGGATTGAGCAGGAGCTGCGGGCAGCTGAGCAGCAGCTGGCGGACATTGAACAGCGATCTGCCGAACTGAAGGAGAACTCCGAAAGCACGCTGCTCCGTGAAGAGGTCACAGATGAGGATATCGCTCGTGTAGTGAGCCTCTGGACCGGCGTGCCGGTAGCAAGCATGATGCAGGGGGAACGCGAAAAACTGCTGAATATGGAAGCTGAGATTCACCGTCGCATGATCGACCAGCATGAAGCGGTTGAAGCTGTTTCGAATGCTGTCCGTCGCGCCCGATCAGGACTGCAGGACCCTTCGCGTCCAATCGGTTCCTTCATGTTTCTTGGCCCGACGGGTGTCGGCAAGACAGAATTGTGCAAGGCGCTGGCGCACTTTATGTTTGATGACGAACGCAGCCTTGTGCGAATCGACATGAGTGAGTTCATGGAAAAGCACTCCGTGTCCCGTCTCATTGGGGCGCCTCCAGGCTATGTGGGCTATGAAGAGGGCGGTACCTTGACGGAGGCCGTGCGTCGCAAGCCCTACAGCGTGATCCTGTTGGACGAGGTGGAAAAGGCACACCCAGATGTCTTTAACGTGTTGCTGCAGGTGCTCGACGATGGCCGGCTGACTGATGGCCAGGGTCGGACTGTCGACTTTCGCAATACGGTGGTGGTCATGACCAGCAACCTGGGTTCGCCAGAGATCCAGCGCCTGGCTGGCCAGCCCAGCGACCAGATCAAGGAGGCCGTCATGGCCGAGGTCAAGAGCCACTTCCGGCCGGAGTTCATCAACCGGATCGATGAGATCGTGGTCTTTCACGCCCTGGATGCAG
>JALQUR010000250.1 GCA_023260695.1 Planctomycetaceae bacterium | reverse complement strand
CTCTATACTTGAACCAAATGGACTATCACCAAATACGATGCATGGCGAGCACTGGCGGGGTCACGATCGCTGACTCCGGAAATGATCTACAACACCACACGGGGACCAGAGGGCAGCGAATCCTCACGCTCAACCTCAGCTTTCTGAAAACGGTCTCTTCCAGATTCCGACAGCTGCTGATGAAGCTGGCCCCGGAAGTGGTTTCCACGTCCGAAGCATTCTCGGAAGACGTGACGTTCATCCCCGTCTCCGCACTGGGATGTTCCCCGGAAGAGATTCCCGGAGTTGCACGAGTCGGCAACCCTCCTCGTGCCGCACTGGGAATCAGACCCGCCGCGATCGCTCCCGAATGGTCCGAAGTTCCGCTGCTTTACGCATTGCATCGCACAATGCCTGGGCTGATTCCCATCACACCTCAGGCAGCAACGACGGCGTCCCCGGCGACACTGTTCCCGACTTCCGCAGCAGCAGAGGCAACCGAATGATTGAAGAGATCATCTACACCTCAGCTCAGGCCGGCCTGAAGCCAGGCAGCCGCGGCTTCTGCACCGTTGAGAGCACGCACGGAATGGCTCTCAATACTGCAGAAAGGCTGGAATCCATGAGCGGATATCGGCACGCCTTTCCCCTGCAGGATCCACAGGCCGCGCTGAACCCGATCTGTTTTTCGTATATGACACTGCGGATTGGAGGGAAGCCCGCGCATGTCGTCTCGCGTGTCGCGGATTACGGACACGACTATTCCGGAAGAACCAACAAACTCGCTCACCATATCCTGCTTGATCGCGCCGCCATGGCACCGGCCGGACCGGCACGACTGATGCGACAGCCCGGAGTACTGACCACTGAATGGGGCGGGACCGTCCGCAACATTCCCCCTCGGACTCTGCCAGCACCAGCCCTCCCAAAGTCCATGAAATTGTCCGCATGGAAATCCCTTACCGGAGACTCCGGCTGGGCTGGCTGGGTAGCAGAAGCACTGCAGGCAGAGGCAACCCCCGTGTCTGTCATCTTTGCCCCGGGCACAGACACACTCGCTCTGGTGGAAGAAGTTTTTGACCTGCTGTCGCCCCCACACCGCTGGGAATACACATTCTGTACATATTTCACAAAGGCCCTGGCCGGAACAACATGCCAGCTCCGCTTCGTTCTTGACAACACTCCGGAAGCAACCGCACTACGGAATGATGCCCGTGCACGTCTTGTGGATCTGACGATCAGCAATGCGCCTGCAGTCGGTGGCCCACTCGTCGCACTGGCCCGCGAAACCATTGTCCACGCCGTCGCACCAGCCCCCGGGCTGCCTGCTGCGACGGAGGCACCGCCATCACTGCCAACCAGCAGACCAGCGTTGCCCGGATCCGTTGAATCCACGCCACCGCCCGCACCCGGACAACGCTCGTCCGACTTTGTACCGCAGATACATGTCGCTGAAACCAGCGCCGTCAGGACTCGACGCAAGCGAAGCTTTGGCGGCAAGTCCATCGTGTCGCTGATCATGCTGACGCTTCTGATCGGCATTGCCGCTGGCTACTACCTGTCTGGCAACAGGGAAGCTAACTCAGCAGGCAGCAATCTGACTGCAGACACCGATACGCCCGGCACGCAGAACGCCAGCTCCGGCAACCCAAAGCAGGGAAAGTCACCGCAGGAAAAGTCCTCGAATGAT
>JALQUR010000214.1 GCA_023260695.1 Planctomycetaceae bacterium | reverse complement strand
GACGCAGTCCGAACCCAAACCTCAGCGTGTCTATCTGCAGGAAGGAAAGGACGACCTGAACAATCTGCAAGGCAACTGGCCACTCGGAAATCAGGACCTTGCCGCAGCATTGCAGTTTGCAGGTTACACCTATCGTCTGGTAATGACAGAGGGAGGACACAGTGGCCGCTGGGGGGGCGAGGAACTTCCGGCAGCACTGGAATGGCTGTGGTCTGAGAATCCCGAATCGACAGTGATTCCCTCCACCGAGTCACACCCGGACTGGCAGCCTCATCCGGATGCCATTGCAAAGGACAACATCCCTCAGGGGACAGTGACTGAGATGGAGCCGTGGGAATCAACAATCTTTCCGGGCACTACACGCAACTGGTCGATTTATGTTCCCGCACAGTACAAGGCCGATTCACCTGCCGCACTGATGATCTTTCAGGACGGCGAACGGATGCGCAGTACAAGTGGTCGCTGGAGGATCCCTACGGTTTTTGACAATCTGATTGCACGCGGAGACATGCCGCCGACGATTGCCGTGTTTCTGGATCCCGGTCATCACATTGATCGCCCCCGACAGCAGAATCGCTCTTCCAATCGAAGTTATGAGTACGACAGCCTGGGAGATCGTTACTTTCGTTTTCTGACGGAAGAGATCATTCCTCAGGTGCAGCAGAAGTACACGCTTGCTGACGACCCGTCAATGTGGGCCATCGGAGGATCCAGCTCCGGCGCAATCTGTGCGTTCACAGTCGCCTGGGAACACCCGGAACGATTCGGACGGGTTTATTCCAGCGTCGGCAGCTTCACCAATCTTCGCGGCGGAAACGTCTATCCGTCGCTGGTCCGCAAGACTGAACCAAAGCCCATCCGTATTTACATGGCAGACACCAGTGGCGACATCGACAATCCCTTCGGCAGCTGGCCCCTTTCCAATCAGCTCATGGCATCGGCGCTGCAGTACATGGGATATGACGTACGATTCGACTGGGCTGAAGGTTACGCACACAATGCCGATTACGGCAGCTCACGATTTCCCGATGCCATGAAATGGCTCTGGCGCAGCGAACCGCATGTACCCGAGCTGGATACCAGCGGAGATCTCGGCGGCGACATGACACTCCTGAATCTGCTTGTTCCCGGACAGGACTGGGAACTGGTGGCTGAAGATCTGGGATTTGCTGACGCCCTGTGTGCGGACGCCGCAGGCAACCTGTATTACTGTGACATGCGAGCCCCTGCGGTTGTGCGGATCAGTGCCGCAGACGGTTCACAGAAGACCATTGCTGAACAATCAGTGAGTGGACTTGAATTTGGCCCGAATGGACTGCTGTACGCCTGCCAGGGCTCACAGCAGCGCGTCATCTCTCTGCATCCGGAGACTGGTGAAGTTCAGGTTGTGGCCGAGAACGTTCGGCCCAATGACCTTGCCGTGACCAGAAGCGGCAACCTGTACTTTACTCAGACACCCACGTCTCAGGTGATGCGAGTGCATCTGGCCAGTGGTGAGCTGAGCGTCGCCCATGAAGGAATTTCTCGCCCCAACGGTATCGCGCTGTCCAACGATGAGGGAACGCTGGCGGTTTCCGATTACGGCGGTGAATCGACGTGGACTTTTCGAGTAAATGCTGACGGCACACTTGATGCCGCAATGCCGTCCATGCCGATGCGTCTGACGATTGATCCGGAGGGTGAGTTTTCCATGCGACAGGCACCACCGTATCGCTCTGCATCACGCGGGGATGGGATGGCTGTCGATGCACTGGGACGATACTACGTCACCAGCGATGCTGGTGTGCAGGTGTTTGATCCCACCGGCCGGCCCTGCGGAGTGCTTCCAAAAGTCGATCAGGACCAGCCACTGACAACCTGCATGCTTGCAGGTGCAGACGGAAATACGCTGTTTATTGCCCACGGAAAGAAGATCTATCGTCGTCAGCTCAGCGTGCGAAAACACATCGAACGCAGTCGCTGATCTGAACATTGCCGATCCTGCAGGGCGTCAGTTTCCTTGCATCGGGAGAGTATTCCGGCTGCAGTTCTGAGGACTTTACAGAAGCGGTGGTCCTGAGTACGATTTGCGACCACTTGTGGGGCGGGCCTCGGGTCTGTCCAGCCGCAAGCGGTCACCATTACCCTGTGGTGTAATTGGTAGCACGACAGATTCTGGCTCTGTTAGTTGGGGTTCGAGTCCCTACAGGGTAATCAGCCTGAACAGAAAAGCCCGCAGCACGCTGTTTCCAGTGTCCTGCGGGCTTTTTTTATTCTGCGGGCTGGCCCTGTGTTGACCAGCTACGGTCGATTCTCGGTCAGGAACGCGATCCGCTGAAGCGCTGCAGCGACGGGCACCTATTCTGCCGTCGCCTGCTGCAGAGCCTGATCGAGGTCGGCGACAATATCGTCAATGTGCTCCAGCCCGATGCTCAGACGAATCATTTCCGGCGGGATATCCGCAGCTCGCTGCTGTTCCACTGACAACTGCGAATGCGTTGTGGAGGCGGGATGAATTGCGAGGCTGCGTGCGTCCCCCACATTCGCCAGGTGGGAAAACATCTGCAGTGAATCAATGAAGCGACTGCCCTGGTCGGCTCCACCGCGAATACCAAAGACGACCATGGATCCTCCCTGACCATTGAGATACTTCTGCGCCCGCCCGTATTCCGGGTCATCTTCAAGACCAGGATACCGCACCCACTCCACAGCCGGGTGAGCTTTCAGATGCTGAGCGGCCGCGAGAGCATTGCTGCAGTGGCGTTCCATTCGCAGCGGCAGAGTTTCGATTCCCTGCAGGAACATCCACGCATTATCAGGAGAAATACAGGCTCCAAGATTCCTCAGCGGTCCCGTTCGCATTCGCAGCAGATAGGCCAGTGGAGCCAGATCGCCCAGGTCGTGAGCCCAGCGGAGTCCGTGATAGCTGTTGTCCGGTTCATTCATCAGCGGGAAGCGTTCGGACTTCCAGTCGAACTTTCCCGCATCAACCACGATTCCGCCGATGCCGGTACCGTGGCCTCCCATCCATTTGGTGAGCGAATGCACAACAACATCGGCACCGTGTTCTATCGGACGAAGCAGAGCAGGCGTGGTGAATGTGGAATCCACGATGAGCGGTATCCCGTTGTCGTGAGCGATTCGGGAAATCTCATCCAGATCCGATACTGCCAGCCCGGGATTACTCACCGACTCACAGAAAACGGCCTTTGTTTTTTCTGTGATGGCAGCTGCAAAATTCTGAGGGTCGGAAGGATCAACAAATCGTGCTCGGATTCCGAACTGAGGAAGAATGTCGTTGAACTGCGTGTAGGTTCCACCGTACAGATTATTTGCAGAGACGAATTCGTCCCCGGCCTGCAGGATATTAATCAGGCTGTAGAAAATGGCACTGGTGCCCGATGCCACGGCCAGACCCGCCGCCCCACCTTCCAGCTGAGCCACTCGTTGCTCCAGGGCGTCATGCGTCGGATTCATCAGCCGAGTGTAGATGTTGCCCAGTTCCTGCAGCGCAAACAGGCGTGCAGCATGTTCGGTGCTGTTGAACACAAAGGAACTGGTGCGATACACCGGCACCGCGCGGGAATTAGTTGTCGGGTCGGCAGAATAACCGGCGTGCAGGCAGGCGGTTTCAAATTTCATTGTCGTGTTTCCGTGCAGTCGAAGAATGAAAGAACATTTCCGGAAACACACAATCTAACGGCATCACGCCAGGTATCTCAAACCAACGGCAGAAACGCGGCGAGCAACCAAAGCTGGCAACGCCGGGCCTGCAGCCGTGCGCATCGGCGGCAGGAACGCTGGCAGTTACCCCAGCAATGGCCGTCACAACCTCGACAACCCGAGTAAACCGGCCCGCCGGAGAAATCCCGGCAATCGTCAATCTCCCGCTGAACAATCCAGTCCTTCATCAGATTTGGCACCAATGATGATTCCCGTGGAAGCAGTTCAGCGAGCAGTGTGGCTCGGAAATACATTCATGGACCTGTCCGCTGTTTCCATGGAATCGCCAGATGAAGTTTCCCTCGAACTGGAGAACATCCGCCTCGCGCTCCTCCTCCGCAGAGAGCGTACAGACGTCGCGCGTGCGCGCGTCTTTCAGCAGATCACTGTCCTCCACCCGTGTGTTCCTGAAGAAAAACCTCTGGGCCTGGCCGATCATCGCGGTCATCGTGCTCACTGTTGTTGGTTCAACAATCCACTCCTCCATTGAATCGACAATGCGAGACAATCTGCAGTCTCAGCTGAAGACACTGCTGCGGGTTGAAGTGGCCATGCTGCGGACGTGGTTTCGAGTTCAGGAATCCAATGCGGAAGCAGCTGCGAATTCCGCCGAGATGCGAGACTACTTCAGTCAGCTCGCCGACCTGCAGACGTCCACGTCACCAGCAGGCTCCACGGAAGCAGCGGACATTCATCGCGCCGTCGAACAGCAGCTTGGCTCTGTCATGTCTTCGCATCGCTACATCGGATACTTCATTGCCGACAAATCTCACCGGATACTGACTGCCGCTGACCCGGCGCTGATCGGCCAGCTGGAACCTGACCGACTGGACGATCTGCTGCAGACGGCACTGGATGGCCGGAGTACAGTCTCTGCGCCGTTCCCCAGCATCGTGCCTCTGAAGTCCGCCAGCGGGCGCTACCGCACGGATCTGCCCACGATGTATGTGGCCGCTCCGATTCGCGGCGACGACTTTACCGTGATGGGTGTGCTTGGACTGCAGATTCGCCCGGAAGAGAAATTCACGGAAATCCTTCAGCTCGGTCGCATCGGTGAGTCCGGTGAAACCTATGCCGTTGATGCCGATGCGCAAATGGTTTCCAACAGCCGCTTTGACTCCGATCTGAT
Source organism: Planctomycetaceae bacterium (assembly GCA_023260695.1). Classification (GTDB taxonomy): domain Bacteria; phylum Planctomycetota; class Planctomycetia; order Planctomycetales; family Planctomycetaceae; genus SXXK01. Next base: position 2,677 of record JALQUR010000214.1, on the reverse strand, counting down.
GCTGCTGGGGCTGATCCCCCAGGAAGAGGACTCTCGTTCACTGCTGACAATCCAGGTGCGTGATCCTGGCGTGAATATGATGGACGGATATCGGCCGCAACTACTGCGTGCTGACATGCCGGTGACCCGAATGGCAGCGAGCGTGATCGCTGGCAATGAAGACTGCGATGTCGACGGGTACCCGGACTATCGCGGTGTCCCGGTGATCGGGGCCTGGCAATGGCTGCAGGACTACAACATCGGAATCGCTACAGAAATTGATTACGCCGAAGCATACCGTCCGCTGGCAATTCTGCAGTGGGCCTTCCGCGGACTGTTCGCACTTCTTGTCGCCAGCTCCATAGCAATCTTCATCTTCACGGTGATTGTGGCACGACTCCAGCGGGAAGCTCAGGCTGCGGCAGTGGAAGCAAGAAATGTGGGGCAGTACGAACTGCTGGAAAAACTGGGGCAGGGAGCAATGGGGATGGTCTACATGGGTCGGCATGCGATGCTGCAGCGTCCCACGGCAGTCAAGCTGCTGGATCTCGACAAGATCAATGACACTACGATTGCTCGCTTTGAACGCGAAGTACAGATCACCTGTCAGCTGAATAACCCGAATACGATCGCAATCTATGACTACGGTCGTACTCCGGAAGGCGTGTTCTATTACGCCATGGAATACCTCGACGGAATTACGCTGCAGAATCTGGTTGACAGGGCAGGGCCGATCCCGGAAGGTCGAGTCATTCATCTGCTGCTGCAGATCTGCGGATCTCTGTTTGAGGCGCATTCCAGAGGGCTTGTGCACCGCGATATCAAACCGGCAAACATCATGCTGAATCGGCGCGGCGGATTGCCGGATGTGATCAAGGTCCTGGATTTCGGTCTGGTCAAGGCTGTCGACGCACAAAAGCAATCCGGGATGACCGCCGCCAATTCGCTCACCGGAACCCCACTCTACATTTCCCCGGAAGGTGTCAATTCGCCATCACTTGTCGATCATCGCAGCGACATTTATGCAGTCGGCGCCACGGGCTATTTCCTGCTCACCGGCCGGCCACCATTTCTGTCAGACAATCTGGTGGAGTTACTGCGGATGCACTCCACGGAAGCCCCGTTGCCCCCGTCACAACGACTGGGGCACCAGGTCAGTACGGAACTTGAAGAAGCGCTGCTGGCCTGTCTGGAGAAAAACCCCGCCAACAGACCACAGACAGCCAGAGAACTCTCAAATCTGCTCCGCCAGTCACCCTCTTTCGGGGAATGGAAACTTGAGGACGGTGACGCCTGGTGGGGTCGTCACGAACGTCGACAGCTGGTCGACTCGCGGGAATCCTCCGATTCGATTCCGGCAGGACAAAGCGGCTTCGATCGGACAATCCTCTCCGGCGATTCTGAAGAACCCTGATCGTCCTCAAGGCCCTTCATTCATCGTGACCATTCACGCACAGGCCGGCTTCCCACGCAATCTGGCACGCATTACGGAACATTCCCGGTCCAGCACCAGCCCCCCCGGTCTCGACGTCTCGCGAGAGCACGAACGTGTGAACTTCTGGTGCTCGGGCAGCCTTACAGGCGGCGAAGAAACGTGCTGCACTGGCCACAGATCAGATGGAATTACGGCAGAAAAAAACACGATTTCGATCGCGTCAGACGCAGCTTCAGCGAACATGCCGCGCAGAAAAAAACCCTGAAAACGTGACGCTTTCAGGGTTCTTCGATGTGTGGAGTGGGCGATACAGGATTCGAACCTGTGACCCCTACCATGTCAAGGTAGTGCTCTAACCAACTGAGCCAATCGCCCGGCAGCGACTGCTGTCCCAGCCGCAGGGCTTAGTCTACTTGCTGAATGACGAAAATCAAATCGGTACTCGCGATTCCACAGATCAGAAATGACGCACGCCAGCCTGATCGTCAGAATACGCACTGCTGGAGAAGTCACCCCCACTCACCACTGTCTCGCATCATTCCCCTGCCCGCAGAGGTTCTTCCGCCACCGGCAGGTCCTTCTGCTGCCGCAGAAAAACAAAACCGTCGCGTTCTGCATCAACGAGGATCGTGTCTCCTGCTGAATAGTGTCCCGACAGCAGCTCATTCGCCAGCGCATTCTGAACTCGCTGCTGAATTACTCGTTTCAGCGGTCGAGCCCCATAGGCAGGATCATACCCCTCAACAGCCAGCAGTTGTCGAGCAGAATCGGTGACGTGCAGGCCATATCCGTTCTGTCTGAGTCGATTCGCAAGAGACTCAATCTGCAGATCCACGATCTGTCGAATCTCATCACGTCCGAGTGGATGGAACACGATCACTTCATCCACTCGGTTCAGAAATTCCGGCAGGAAGTGAGCCTGCAGCGCTTCCATGACACGGTTATGTATTTCCAGATCATCCGCTTCGCCGGACAATTCCTGAATCGCCTGGCTGCCCAGATTGGATGTCATCACCACGATCGTGTTGCTGAAGTCCACAGTTCGTCCCTGACTGTCCGTCAAACGCCCGTCGTCAAGCAGCTGCAGCAGTATGTTGAAGACATCGCGATGAGCCTTCTCGACTTCATCCAGCAGGATCACACAGTAAGGATTGCGACGGACAGCTTCCGTCAGACGTCCACCTTCCTCATAGCCGACGTATCCCGGAGGTGCTCCGATCAGACGGGCGACACTGTGCTTTTCCATGAACTCACTCATGTCGA
>JALQUR010000475.1 GCA_023260695.1 Planctomycetaceae bacterium | reverse complement strand
CGCAATCTATTCTGCACCGCAATCTATTCTGCACCGGAACTCTGAACAGTTGACTCCGCATGTGAATCGTGACCTGCACAGATCACAAGGAAACCTGCAACTGCTCTGCCCAACATCAATTGAATTCGAAACCGACAGGGGAACACCCCTCCGGGAGACTGCAAATGCAGCGTAGCGCTTTGTGGCTATCAACAGCATCAACATTGAGACCCAGCAGGCATCCGACAGCAAAAAATGCCCCGGCGTAGATGAGTCGGCAAGCTACTGAACTGTAAAGAGCCCTGCAGCAAACAGCACAGCTCTGCCCAATTCTTCAGTACCAACTCTCCCGCACATTCGCTGGAACTCACATCTGCACGCCATCCGTCGATCAGCAACACGCTCAAGCCAGGACCTGCCCTGGCTGATGTCAAGCCCCGTCCCCCAGAACCCATGAAGAACAGACTCTGGAAACACACGCTGCAGACAACAACGTGTTCAGAAAGAAGCCAGCATGGCGTGAGCAATAAGGTACGCCGAACTGATCGCCGTAACGGCAATGTATCAAAACAATCTGGCTGGAACTGTGACACCCCTGCCAGCAAGGCAACAGTACATCGATACTGAAATCTCGGACTGATACATCACTGGAACAGGCAGCAGGCAATCAACAAACCCGACCCGTGATGCAGCACACCGAGAAATCGGCACTCTGACTGTGGAGGACCGTCCGACAGACACCCGCGGAAGAATTCCAGTCGATCTGACCGGGTGGCGGGACGGAGAACCGCATGGAACTTTTGACAGCCTTCTGCCGCCAGACTTGCTGCTGGCAATGTTCCGTGCGTGTGTGATTTCTGAATTACCTTCGTGCCCAGACAGCAATCTTGAAAACGAAGGCAGCAAGCGGCCGGACTTGCCCGGTCGCACGTGAATAATAGAACATTGAAGACGCACGGGCAAAACACCGGAGACGATTTTATGCGTTTCGGGCGTCCGGTGCATTACCCCTGTCTCAGCAGTATTAACGGAATCATTGGCTCTGTCAATTCAACTCTTCAGCTGCAGTCGCAACATTTTGGAGGTGATTGAGCAGATCGTAGCTGTACAACTCCGGCTACCACCAGACAACAGCCTGCGGGGGATTCGGGCTGTGCCGATTCCCACTGACAGTTAAAGAATGCATATCGGGGAGTCTGTTGGAGTTGTAACGCCTCCAGACTTCGGGATCAGATGAGAACCGGCAGATTCTGCCGAAGCCGAGCAACACCAGCAGTCGATCAAGGTAGCTGAATTCAGCGCATGAGTTTCTGCGACTGCACAACGTAACCTCTTCCGGACCAGTGACCACTGTCACTGCCCCTGCTGCAGAAACCTGCTCCCTCGGATCTCCTGAAAGGCCTATCCATGCTGTTCAAGAAAATTGCCGCTGTGGCACTCACAGCTATTCTCTCTGTATCCGCTTTCGCAGCCGACGAAGCTGCTCCCAAAGAAACTGCTCAGGCGACTGTGGCTGTCCGTGCCACAACCGCACCAGCCAGCGTTCGCACCGAACGTCCGGCTCGTCGATTCTTCGGCCGTCTGATGGAACTGGAGCGTCGTAAGAATGCCTGGCTGCGGCGAGTATTTCTTGACTGAGAACTACTTACCATCGTCTGCACACAAAAGGGGAATGCTGCTGCATTCCCCTTTTTCTTGCGCCACGTCCGGTGGGTCAGTTTCGATAGCGACCACCCCGCCGTGGACCAGAACCGCCGCCAGATCCGCCGCGGCCGGAACGCTGGTCACGTGGGCCTCGGCCCCCGCGAAAATCCCTTCGTTCCCCACGCTGCTCACGCCCTGCGTGCTGCTCACGCCCTGCGTGCGGCTCTCGCCCCGCGTGCGGCTCTCGCCCCGCGTGCGGCTCACGCCCTGCGTGCGGCTGCCCCTCGCCCGTGGATGGCCCGGAGAATTCTGATCGATAGCCGCCAGGTCGGCCGCCACGTTCACGATAACCGCCCGGCCGACGATCTCCCTCAGGCCGACCGCCGCCGCCACCAGACCAACGGTCTCCGCGCGGCCCCCGACGATCCTCACCATAACGCTGCGGACGCCGCTGAGGCCGAGCCCCCTGGGGGCGGAACGAACGCGGAGCATCTGCTCCGTCTGCCCCATCATCTCCCGTGAGCCGTTTTCCGGCAAACCACGCCTGATCCAGAGCACGGAAGAAATCCTGCGGCAGATCCGCCGGAACATCCACAGTGCTGTGCTGGTCAAAGATCTGAATCCTGCCAATGCGAGCACTGTCCAGTCCGGTCTC